>JAYTTV010000055.1:0-35157 GCA_043745075.1 Sphingomonadaceae bacterium | reverse complement strand
TGTGGCTCGACGTCAACGGCGAGCGGATGCAGACCGGCAGCACATCCGAACTGATCTTCGACGTGCCGTTCATTGTCAGCTACGTCAGCCGCTTCATGAGCCTCCAGCCGGGCGACATCATCAGCACCGGCACGCCTCCCGGGGTCGGCATGGGCAAGAAGCCGCAGCGCTGGCTGACCGAGGGCGACGTCATCAGACTCGGCATCGACGGGCTCGGCGAGCAGCGGCAGGCGGTGCGGCGCTACGGGGCGTAGGGGCGGGGCCGGGCGGGGGGCGCGGCGACCGATCGCGTGATGGCGGATGGGGAGTTGCGTCGTCCCGACCTGGCGTACGATCGCGGTGATTGCCGCGGTGAACCCGCCGGCATAGTCCCCCCTGCGGAAGTGGGGGATGATCTCGCCGGCCATGACGCGGTCGCACCACGCGTCGGGCAGGGTGTGTTCGAGTCCGTAGCCGACAGCGATCCGCGCTTTGCGGACGGAGGGGACAACGAGCAGGATGACGCCGTCGTCGTACTGCCCGCGCCCGATGCCCCAGTCCCTGCCGAGTTGCGTCGTGAACGCCTTGATGTCGCGCCCGTGGAGCGACCGCCGGGCAACGACGACCATCTGGTGGCCGGTCGCTTTCTCCCATGCCGCGAGCTGTTGCGTCAGCCGGACTCGATCGGGGGTTGAGAGGACGTTCGCCTCATCGGTGACGCGGCCCGCGAGAGCGATCGCCGGGCGCGCCGCCGTCTGTCCGCTGAAGGTGATGGCGAGCAGCGCAAACAGCAGCGGGAGTTTGGTCATTGCTGACGGTGGTGCGGGGACTGGCCAGGGTCAACCGTCGGCACGGGGCCGAAACAACCAGAACAATATTTGTCATCCCCGCGAAAGCGGGGATGACAGTTAGGAAGGCGACACCCGTCGGATGCCCTAACCCGCCGCGCTCTACAAACTCATGCCCCCGTCGATGACGATGTTCGCGCCCGACATAAACCGCGCTTCGTCGCTCGCGAGCAAAACCGCGATCTCCGCGATCTCCGCCGGGGTGCCGAGGCGGCCCATCGGCTGGCGGGCGACGAACGCGGCGCGGGTCGCGGCAAGGTCGCCGCCCGCGCTCATCCGCTCGGCGAGCGACGGGCTGTCGACCGTGCCCGGGCTGATCGCGTTGCAGCGGACCCCATCGGCGATGAAGTCGCGCGCGACCGACATCGTCAGCCCGATCACCGCCGCCTTCGACGTCGCATAGGCGAAGCGGTTCGGCGCGGCTTTCACCGACGACACCACCGAGGCGATGTTGACGATCGACCCGTTCCCGCGCTCGCGCATCGGCGGCAGGAAGGCGCGGATCGTCGTCATCATCGAGATGACGTTGATGTCGAAGCTTCGCATCAGGTCGGCGGGGTCGGCGTCGAGGATCGAGCCGTTGGCGACCCACCCGGCGCAGTTGACGAGAACGTCGACATCGCGGTGCGCGGCGGCGACGGCCCCCACTGCAGCGGCATCGGTGACGTCCATCGCCACCGCCGTGACGCGCTCGGCGGCAGCGATCGCGTGGGGGCGCAGGTCGGTCGCGATCACCCGCGCGCCTTCGCGGACGAACGCCGCGACGATCGCCGCGCCGATGCCCTGCGCCGCGCCGGTGACGAGGCAGGTCTTGCCGTCGAGTCGTCCCATCGTCATTCCTTCAACTTGCGATCAGGCTGCGTAGACGCCGTCGCCGCCGTCGACGCGAAGGACCTGACCGCTGATGAATCCGCTCCTCCCCCCCGCGAGGAAGGCGACGACGCTGGCGATCTCGCTCGGCTGGGCATAGCGGTCGAGCGACGGCCCCTCGCCCATCATCCGCGGATCGGTCGCGCGGGTCGCGAGGAAGCGCGCGCTCATCGTCGGCCCGGGGCTGACCGCGTTGATCCGCACGCCGGCGGCGCGGACCTCGAGCGCGAGGCAGCGGGTGTAATGGACGATCGCGGCCTTGGCGCAGCCGTAGATGACCTCGGGCGAGACGCCGTGATGCGCGTTGGTCGAGCCGAAGTTGACCACCGAGCCGCGGTTGCGCGCGATCATGCCCGGAACGATCGCGCGGCACATCAGGACGGTGCCGATGAAGTTGCGCTGCAACACCGCGCTCGCGTCGGCGAGGCTGATGTCGAGCGCGCCGTTGGGCGACGGCTTGGTCCCGCCCGCGCCGATGTCGCCGCCGGCGCAGTTGATCAGGATCGACACCGGGCCGAGCCGGGAGGCGACGTCGGCGGCGATCCGCGCGACGCTCGCCTCGTCGGAGATGTCGCCGGTCACCGCGATCGCCCGGACCCCCGGCGTGACGAGCGCGGCGGCGACCGCGGTCAGGTTCGCGCCCTCGCCGTATTGCGCCGGGGCGTCCTCGCTGATGTCGTGAATCGCGACGTCGGCACCCTGCGCGATCAGCGCCTCGACGATCGTCCGCCCGAGGCCGCGCCCCGATCCGGTGACGAGCGCGACTTGCCCGGTCAATTCCCCCACGTCTTTTCCCCTCTGCATACAGGCCGGTAAGCAACGCAACCGTTGTACAGTGGCTCTCATTAGGCAGCAGCAGACCGCATTGACAAGCGACTTATTGCATTTAGTATACAGCTAACGATGTGCCTAAAACGGCGCTGATCTGCCATCGAGCGGCTGGGGAGACGATGTGCGCGAGCGGGCTGGTACGGTATCGGCGCGGCGGCCTTGAAGCCGACCCGCGTCCGCTACGGGGTCGTCAGCTTCGCGCTGTCGCTGGCGATCCTGTCGTATGTCCAGCGCGTTGCGATCTCGCAGGCGGCGGGGCCGATCTCGGCCGAGCTCCATCTGTCGAAGCAGCAGATGGGGCTCGTCTTCGGCGCGTTCGGCCTGTCGTACGCGCTGTTCGAAATTCCGATGGGGCTGCTCGGCGACCGGCTCGGCGCGCGGCGGGTGCTCGCGCAGATCGTCCTCGCCTGGTCGCTGTTCACCGCGCTGACCGGCGCAGCGTGGAACGTCGGCTCGCTGTGGGTCATCCGCTTCCTGTTCGGCGCGGGCGAAGCCGGGTGCTTTCCCAACCTCACGCGGATGCTCAGCCAGTGGCTCCCGGCGGGCGAGCGCGTCCGCGCGCAGGCGCTGATGTGGGCATGCGCGCGGTGGGGCGGGGCGGTGACGCCGCCGCTCGCGCTGCTCGCGATCAACCTGTTCGGCTGGCGGTGGAGCTTCGTCGCCTTCGCCGCGCTCGGGCTGGTCTGGTGCCTCGCCTTCCTCAGCTGGTTCACCGACAGCCCTGCCGACCATCCGCGCGTCAACGCCGCCGAGCGCGAGCTGCTGAAAGACTCGCATGCGCTCGTCTCGCACGAGCTGCCGCAGCGCTGGTATCGCGTCATCCTCCAGCCGCAGGTCGCGCTGCTGATGCTCCAGTATTTCGCCTTCTCGTACGTCTGGTATTTCTACATCACGTGGCTGCCGTCGTACCTGCGCGAGGCGCGCGGGCTGAGCCCGGCGGCGACGGCGGGCTATGCGGTGCTGCCGCTGCTCGCGGGCGGGTTCGGCTCGATCGTCAGCGGCAGCCTGCCGCTGCGCTGGTCGCGCCGGGTGATCGCGTTCGGCGGTTTCGCCGCGACCGCCGTCCTGCTGCTGTTCGTGCCGCATGTCGCGAGCGTCCAGGGTGCAATGGCTTTGATGGCGGCGGCGAGCTTCGCCAGCGACCTGACGATGCCGATTTCGTGGAACACCTGCGTCGAGATCGGCCGCCGCTATACCGCGACCGTCGCCGCGTCGATGAACATGCTCGGCAACCTCGCGGGGTTCGTTGCGCCGGTCGCGGGGGGCATGATCCTCGAGCGGACCGGCGGCAACTGGGCGCTGCTGATCTACACCATGTCGGGATTCGCTGCGGTGTCGGCGCTGTGCTGGCTGTTCATCGACCCGCCGCGCGCCGAAAAGCGGGCTCCGGTGCTGCCGATCGAGGCGGCGCCGAAACTATGATCGGAGCACCATGAAAATCGACCTGAGCGGACGGACGGCGGTGATCGTCGGGGCAAGCGGCGGCCTCGGCGTCGCGATGGCGCACGCGCTCGCCGACGCCGGAGCCGCGATCGCGCTCGTCGCGCGCAACCGCGCCAAGCTCGACGCGCTCGGCGACGAGCTTGCTGCCAAGGGCGCGAGCGCCGCCGCCTTCACCGCCGACGTCACCGACGAGGGCGATGTCGCGCGGATGGCCGCCGCGGTGCAGGAACGCTTCGGCCACCCGCAGATCCTGATCAACAGCGCGGGGATTAACATCCGCAAGAACCTCGTCGACTTCAGCCTCGCCGAGTTCCGCAGCGTCGTCGATTCGAGCCTGATCTCGACCTTCCTCGCGTGCCGCGCCTTCGTGCCGGGGATGATCGGAACGGGCTATGGCCGAATCATCAACCTGACCTCGATCATGGCGCACGTCTCGCTGCCCGGGCGCACCGCGTATTCGTCGGCAAAGGCGTCGCTGCTCGGTCTGACCCGCGCGCTCGCGCTCGAACTCGCGGGCGAGGGGATCACCGTCAACGGCATCAGCCCGGGACCGTTCGGGACCGAGATGAACGCGCCGGTGATGAACGATCCGGTCGCCAACGCGCAGTTCCTCGCCAGCCTGCCGGTCGGGCGCTGGGGCAAGGTCGAGGAGATCGGCGCGCTCGCGACCTATTTGTGCTCCGACCTCGCAGGGTTCGCGACCGGAAGCGACATCATGATCGATGGCGGCTGGACCGTCCGCTGACTTTGGGGAGAGAGACGATGATCCGTAAGCTGGTACTCGCGGCGACGCTGCTGCTCTCGACCCCGCTCGCTGCGCAGGTGCCGGTCGAGGCGACGATGGCGGTGCCGCGGGTGCCGGGGCAGAACCCGAACGGAATGCACATCTACATCCGCGCCGGGTTGAAGACGCACCTGATCGGCCAGCACGACTATCCGCAGTTCCTCGCCGACTGGAGCAAGCTGCTGACCGCGAAGGGGGCGGTCGTCGACGGCTCGCTCCATGCGCCGTCGGCGGAGGAGCTCGCGACGACCGACGTGCTGATCCTCGACCGCGGCGACACCGGCTTTATGACCCCGGTCGAGCGCACCGCGCTGCAGGCGTACGTCAAGCGCGGCGGCGGCATCGTCGTCCTGCACGACGCCGAATGCGGCCCCGATCCGGCCGACATGGCGAGCCTCGTCGGGGCGGGAAAGAAGCACGGCGAGAAGAACTATACGCTCGAAGCGTCGGTCCCTTACACGATCGTCGACCGCGCCAACCCGATCATGGCGGGGATGACCGACTTGACGCTGACCGACGAGGCGTTCTTCAAGATGACGTGGGCGACAAGCCCCGCGCCGCACATCCTTGCCACCGCGATCGTCGCCGATACGCCGAGCGCGGCGGGGCATGCGGGGGAGGTCGCGCCGCAGATCTGGACGTACGAGCACACGCTCCCGGGGGGTAAGCCGGCGCGCGCGTTCGTCTGGATGCAGGGACATATCTACGCGAACTATGCCAACCCGCAGATCCAGGCGATGCTGCTACGCGGGATCGCGTGGGCGGCGGGCAAGCCGGTCGGCACGCTCGTCGACTATAAACCCGCGCCGCGTCCCGCTGGTTGAGCCGATGCACCGCGTCCTGATCTTCGCCGCCGGGGTAGCGCTGACTGCCGCCGTCGCGGTCAGCCAGCCGGTGCCGACCCCGCCGCCGGCTGCCGCGTCGCTCGACGATGCGGGCGGCGCGGTCAAGCCGCGGCGGGGGCAGTCGGCGCAGGCGACACGCGAGTTCCTCGGGCTCGGCGTCGCCCCCGATGCAGCGGCGGCGAAGCGCGGCGCGCCGGTCTATGCGGCGAACTGCGCGGGCTGCCACGGGGCCGAGGCGCGCGGCGGGATCGGCCCGAGCCTGATCTATTCGAACCAGGTCCTCGACGACGACCATGGCGAGAAGCTCGTCGGTTTCCTCAAGGCCGGGCGTCCCGAAAAGGGCATGCCGTCGTTCGCCGAGTCGACCCCGCAGGAGCTGACCGACATCGCCGAATTCCTCCATCTGCAGGTCGAGGCGTACGCCAATCGCGGCACCTACGAGAACAAGAACAACATCCTGACCGGCGACGTCCGGCACGGCGCGGCGTATTTCGCGGCGAACTGCACCGCGTGCCATTCGGCGAGCGGCGACCTCAAGGGCATCGGCGCGCGGCTGCGCCCGCTCGATCTCCAGCGCACGTTGATCGTGCCGACGCGCGAGGACCATCCGACGCGCGCGGTCACTGCGACGGTGACGAGCGCCGGGACGACGGTGACGGGGCGCGTCGTCCGGATCGACGATTTCGAGGTCGTGATCGCCGACGCCGCCGGGGCGACGCACACGATCGAACGCGGCCCCGGGGTCGCGGTCGCGCTGACCGACCCGCTCGCGTGGCACAAGGCGTTTGCGACCCGCGTCAAGGACCGCGAGATGACCGACCTCACCACCTATCTGGCGTCGTTCAAGTGATCGTGCGCCTCGCAGCCATGCTGCTCCTCGCGACAGGAGCCAATGCCGCCGGACTCGACCCGGCGACGCTCGGCAGCCCGCCGACCGACCAGTGGCCGACGCACCACGGCGACTATAGCGCGCGCCGCTATTCGCCGCTCAAGCAGGTCGACGAGCAGACCGTCGGCGGGCTCGCCGTGGCGTGGTCGACGCGCTTCAACGACATCGGGGCGCAGCGCGGCGCGCCGTCGCCGGTGGTCAAGGGCACCCCGCTGATGGTCGGCGGGGTGCTCTACATGACGCTCCCCGACTTCGTCTTCGCGGTCGACGCGCACACCGGTAAGCGGCTGTGGACGTACCGCTGGACCGACAAGGGTGGGCATCTCGTGGCCAATCGCGGGGTCGGCATGTACCGCAACTGGCTGTATTTCATGGGCCCCGACAATTGGGTGATCTGCCTCGACGCGACGACGGGCAAGGAGCGCTGGCGCAAGGAGATCGCCGACGCGCGGAAGCAGTATTTCAGCACCTCGGCCCCGATCGTCGCCGGCCACCACGTCCTCGTCGGGGTCGGCGGCGACGCGATGGACATTCGCGGGTTCCTCAAGAGCCTCGATCCCGACACCGGCGAGGAGCAATGGACCTTCTACACCACCCCCGGTGAAGGCGAGCCCGGGGTCGAGACATGGCCCGACGCGGCGACCTCACTCCACGGCGGGGGCGGCACGTGGATGCCGGGGTCGTACGATCCAGCGCTCGGGCTGATCTATTGGGGCACCGGCAACGCCAACCCGGTCTATGCCGGGCAGGGGCGGCCGGGCGACAATCTATACACCGCGTCGATCGTCGCGCTCGACGTCGAGACCGGCAAGCTGCGCTGGCATTTCCAGCCGATGCCGCACGACACCCACGACTATGACGGCACCGAGATCCCGGTGCTGTTCGACCGCGTCGTCGACGGCAAGCCGCGCAAGTTGCTCGCGTTCGGCGCGCGCAACGGCTGGTACGTCACGCTCGACCGGGTCACCGGCAAGGCCTTGGTGTCGATGCCGTACATGGACGGCCTGCGCTGGGTGAAGGGGATCAACCCCAAGACCCGCGAGCCGATCTCCGACCGCGACAACGACCCCAAGGTGACCGGATCGATCGGCAACAGCAATCCGACCAACTGGTACAACCCGGCGTACAGCGAGACGAGCAAGCTGTTCTACATCAACACCGTCCGCGGTTTCGGCATCTATTACCTGCTCGACACCAGCCCGAAGCCGGCGGGCTACAGCGGCACCGTCGCCGGGGTCGGCGAGACCCAGCGCGTGCTGCTCGCGATCGACCCGCTGACCGGCAAGCACGCGTGGGAGCATGTCTACCCGAGCGTCGGCAGCGCGGGGACGACGGTCGGCCCGGGGTTGATGGCGACCGCGGGCAACCTCGTCTTCACCGGCGACGACCAGAAAAACATGATCGCGTATCGCGCGACCGACGGAGCGATCCTGTGGCACTACAAGGCGACCGCGAACCAGTCGAACGGCCCGATCAGCTACCTGCTCGACGGGAAGCAGTATGTCGTGATGGCGGCGGGCGACACGCTGTATGCGCTGGCGCTGCGTGCGGGCGGAGCGGCGGCGGCACCGTGAGGCGGACGCTCGCCGCGCTCGCGCTGCTGCTCGCAAGCGCGGCGACCGCCCAGACTGCGGCGGTGCCGATCGCTCCGGTCCAGCCGCAGACGATCCGCCAGATCAAGCCAATGCTCTACGTCGTCGAGGGCGCGGGCGGGAACTCGACGGTCTGGGTGAGCGACCACGGCTTCATCCTCGTCGACGACAAGATCGCCGGGGCCGCCAATTTCGACAATCTCGTCGCCGCGATCCGCTCGGTGACGCCGCTGCCCGTCCGCGCGGTGTTCAACACTCACCATCACTTCGACCATGTCGGCAACAACGCCGCCTTCCTCGCCGCCGGAGTTCCGGTGATCGGCACCGACGCGCTCGCCGCCGCGCTGGCGAAGACCCCCGGTGCCGCGCCGCCCGACCTCGTCTTCGACCACGACTTCTCTATCATCCTCGATACCGGCCGCGCCGACGCGCATCACTATCGTGCCGGGCACACCGGCGGCGACGCGATCGTCTATTTCCCGGCGGTCCGCGCGGTGGCGATCGGCGGCCTCGCCGTTACCGGCACCCCGACCTTCGACTATGCCGGCGGGGCGAACATCGGCGGGTGGATCGCGACGCTGAACGACGTCCTCAAGCTCGACTTCGACACTGCGATCCCCGGGCGCGGGCCGCCGATGACCAAGGCAGACATCGCCGGGTTCCGCGATCGGCTGGCGACATTCCGCACCCGCGCGCAGGCGGCGGTGCGCGGCGGCGCGACCAAGGCAACGCTGATGTCCGCGATCCGGGTCGACGATCTCGGCTGGGCATGGCACGGCGCATGGCCGGCGGCGCGGGTCGACGCGTTGTGGGCCGAAGCGGGAGGCAGATGATGCGGCGGATTCTGATGGTCGCCGTGCTAGCGCTCGCGGGCGGCTTCGACCAGCCGCCCCCGCAGCGCGTCTTCGTCTCCGATGAAACCGGCAACCGCGTCGTCGTCTTCGACCCCGTCGCGAAGAAAGTCATCGCCACCATCGCCGCCGGCCAGCGCCCGCGCGGCATCCGGCTGTCGCCCGATGGCAAGTCGCTCTACGTCGCGGTATCCGGATCGGCGATCGGCGGTCCCGGGGTCGACGAGAGCAAGCTGCCGCCCGCCGATCACGCCGCCGACGGCATCGCCGTGATCGACACCGCGACCCTCAAGCTGCTGCGCGTCCTCCGCGCCGGGACCGACCCCGAGACGTTCGACGTCAGCCCCGACGGCACGACCTTGTTCGTCTCGAACGAGGACGCGTCGACGGTGTCGGCGGTAGACGTCGCGGGCAAGCTGCGCAGCCGCAGTGCCAAGGTCGGCGACCAACCCGAGGGTGTCGCCGTCACCCGCGACGGCCGCCACGTCTTCGTCGCGTGCGAGGGGGCCGACCAGGTGCTGATGCTCGACGCGGCGACATTGAAGCAGCGCGGCGCGGTAACGCTCGCCGGTCGCACCCGCGGGCTGCTCGCGTCGGCGGACGGGAAGTTCATCTACGTCACGGTCGAATTCGGCGGCAAGCTCGGTGTGCTCGACGCGGCCGACGGGCATTTGATCCGCGTCGTCGACCTCGCGCGCGGCGACGACAAGCTCCGCCCGATGGGCATGGCCGAGGCCCCCGACGGCAAGACGGTGTTCGTCACGACCGGGCGCGGCGGTGCGGTGCTCGAGGTCGATCCGGCGAAGGGAACGATCGTCCGGCGGATCGACGGCGTCGGCGCGCGGCTGTGGGGGATTGCGCGGAGCGGCGGCAGTCTCGTCACCGCGAATGGCCCGTCGGGGGAGATCAGCGTGATCGACCGGGCGACGGGGAAAGTTGCCGCGCGGTACAAGGTCGGTGTTGGCCCGTGGGGCGTCGCCGCGCGCTGAGGCCGGGCGAAATTAAGCTGTCCTACACCCTGCCCGAAGGCATAGCGTCGCCCATTCGAATCGCCACCGGGCGAGGGGAGGGTGCGTTTCTCATCGTGATCGTCACCGCGCGTCGGATTTGCGCGACGCAATATTAAAATAGCTTACGAAGCTGAGCCGCAAGTTCCAAGATGCGTTTAGTGTTACCTCTGTTACCTTAGCGGCTTTGGCGTCGTCCTCATCGCGCAAGAATCGGAACGCCACACACAGCCGTCATCCCCCCTTCGCGGGGATGACGAAATAGCAAGTGCGCTGTTCGGAGGGTCGGCACGCTAGCCGCTAGCCGCTAGCCGCTAGCCACTCGCCGACCCCGCTACCGTCAGAACTTGAACCGCACCCCGCCCGCAACATACCGCCCGACAACGTCATACTGCGACTGGAACGACGGGTAGAACTCGGTCGGCTGGGCGTTGACCTGCGGCGCGAAGGCGAACTTATCGGTCAGGTTCTGCGCGGTCAGGTACAGCGTGATCGCATGGTTCGCGACCTTCATGTCGTACGAGATATTGGCATTGAGGTACGCGATCGCGGGCAGCCGGTTGTTGACGTAATACTGGGTCGGCACCAGCGAGTAATGCAGCACGCCGATATACTGGACGTCCGCCCCGAAGCTCAGCGGGCCCTCGGTGAACTGCGCCGACACGGTGAACTTGTGGTTCGGCACGCCGGTCCCGGCGACCCCGGCATTCTCGACCGGCGTGCTCTTCGGCCCGGCGGTCGACGTCAGCCGCGGCGTGTAGTTGCCGATCAGCCGCAGGTCGAGCTGCGCCGGATCGTCGTACAGCACGCTGCCGAGGCGGATGCGGTAGTTGACCTCGTAATCGATCCCCTTGGTCACGAGCGACGCCTGGTTGAACGGCACCTGGCTGATGTTCGTCGGGAAGTTGGCGATCGTCCGGTTGGCGAACGGAAACGGCCGGTTGATGAAGGCGCAGACCGCGTCGGTGCCGCCGCTGTCCTCGCAGCGCTGGTTGAGGTCGGTCGTGCTCAGCCGGGTGATCTGGTCCTTGATCTTGATGTAGAAGTAATCGACCGAGACGCTGAACCCCGGCAGGAATGTCGGCTGCCACACCCCGCCGACGGTCAGGGTCCGCGCGACCTCGGGCTTGAGCTGCGGATTGCCCTGCGTCAGGACGATCGTGTTGGTGTTGAGGTTGGTGTGGATGTCGTTGAACAGCCCGCGGGTCGACGACACCCCGGCGAACAGCTCGTACAGCGTCGGCGCGCGGATATCCTGCGAATAGGTCCCGCGGAAGCGAAGCTGCTCGACCGGCGTCCACGATGCGCCGCCCTTCCACGCCCAGATCCCGCCGGTGACGCTGTAGTTGGTGTAGCGCGCGGCGGCGTTGAGATCGAGGCTGCGGAACAGCGGCTTGTCGCGGAGGATCGGGACCGCGATCTCGGCATAGCCCTCCTCGACCGACTCGCTGCCGTTCGCCTTGCCGACGTTGGTGCTGTTGAAGGTGAGGTTGTACGGGCTGGTCTGCGCCCGCAGCCCGGTCAGCGAGATCGGCACCGACGGGTCGTTGTTGCTCGACTCGTTGAGGCTCTGGTGGCGGAATTCGCCGCCGATCGCGATGTTGACCGTCCCCGCCGGCAGGTCGAAAAGCCCGCCGCTGACCGAGACCGCGGCATCGTCCTGCTTGGTCTTGACCCGGAAGGTCGAGTCGCGCTCGAAGTAGGCGTACGACGCCTTCGACGGCGATCCGTTGCCGAACAAATTCCACGGCACGCACCCGTCCTGCAACCCCGGGTTGGTGATCGTGATGCGGCAGACGATGTTGCCCTGCGGACCGCGGACGGCATCGAGCGCGGCGAACCAGTTCGACTGGTAGAAGTTACCCGAGTGGCGCGTCTTGAGGTCGGACTCGCCGTGTGAATAATTGACGTTCCACTTGAAATCGCCGAACAATTTGCCGTTGAGCCCGGTCAGGATCGTCAGCGCGCTATTGTTGGTATAGGCGACCTTGGGCGTTTGGTCGGCCTCGACGCGGCCGCCGACGAAGCTGTTGACCCCCTGCGCGAGCATGGCGTCGCGGAAGCTCGTCGGCAGGAAGGCGTTGTCGGCGAAGATCTGGAACGACCCGAGCTGGGTGCCCGACGCGACCGTAACATAACGAGTGAAGGCGTCGGTGTAGCTGCCCTGGATGAAGCCGTGGATGTCCGATCCGAAGTCGTAATCGGCGCGGCCGAACCCCTGCTTGGTGTTGACGAGGCTGGTCAGCGTCGTGCCGAAGGTGACCGCGGTGTCGGCGCCGCCGATGTTGTAGTTGGTCGTGCCGGTGGGCGTGCCGAGGTCGGCCTTGTGATAGCCGCCGTTGGGGTCGAACGTCGTGCCGTTGAGGGTGAAGGGCACCGTCGCCCCGGCGGCGTTGCGCGCCGACTGGACGAGCGTGCCATAGGTGCCGTTGGCGATCCGGACGTTGAAGTTGGGTGTATACGGATTGGTCGCCGAGCCGTTGCCGGTCTCGACCCAGCCGCCGGTGAAGTTGCCGCCGAACGGGCGCTGGTCGTTGGTCGTGATGCCCGGCTGGTAAAATAGGTCGAAGCTCGCTTCGACGTGGAGGCGGTTCTCGAGGAAGCTTGCCCCTGCCGCGAGGCCGAGCTTGACCTGATGGTCGTCGCCGCGTCCCGAGATGCCATATTGCGCCGAGCCCTTCAGCCCTTCGAACTTCTTGTCGAGGATGAAGTTGACCACCCCCGCGACCGCGTCGGAGCCGTACGCCGCCGAGGCGCCGCCGGTGACGACGTCGACCCGCTGGACAAGCGACTGCGGGATGATGTTGGCGTCGACGGTGCCGTCGAAGCTCGTCGGCGGCAGGCGCTGGCCGTCAAGCAGGAGCAGCGTCTCGATCGCCCCGAGCCGCCGCAGGTTGAGGTAGTTGCCCGCGCTCGGCGTCCCCGCCTGCGAACTCGTCACGTTGGCGCCTGCCGTCGCGCTGAACTGCGGCAGCTTGGCCAGACCGGCGGCGAGGCTTTCGGGAGCCTTCTTCAGGAGCTCGGTCGCGCTGATGACAGTGACCGGCGTCGGCGCCGAATAGCCATTGGCGACGATCCGCGAGCCGGTCACGATGATGTCGCCCTCGACCGTGTCCTTCGACCCGTTGTCCGCAGTCGCCGCCGGTGCGCGTCCGCTCGACTCGAGCTGCGCGGCGGGGGTGGGAGCGGGAGTCGTGGCGTCACCCGGAGTCGCGGTCGGCGCAGGCTGGCCGATCGCCGCGCCAGTCGGTCCCGGACCCGCCGGAATCGCGACGGTTTGCGCCGCGGCCATGCTCGGCAGGCCCGTCGCCAGCAGCAGCGCGACGCGCCTTGTGTCGATGGACATGATTTCCTCCCCCAAATGTTCAGATTGCGGGCCGTTGACCGGCCTCGCGCTAAAAACGTGAATACTGTATGCAGTTTAGCATTTCAGCTTGTCAATGCTTCGCGCATTTCGATTGCAGGCGTTGCCGCGATACATCACACGCAGGGATCAGACGGTCGGGGAGATGGGATATGCGCGGGCTGCACGTGATCGCCGGGCTGCTGTTTACAATCGCCGCGGTGCCGGCGTTCGCCGCCGACTTCGTCGTCATCCGCGAGACGCTCGACGTCGCTCGCCCGGTCGACGTCGCGTGGCAGCGCGTCGGCGGCTTTTGCGCGATCGCCGACTGGCTCAAAGTCAGCTGCGACTATGCGACAGGGAGCGGCGACGTCGGCACGATGCGTCGCCTCGTCAGCGGCACGATCGTCGAGGTGATGGTCGCGCGTACGCCGTATTCCTACACCTATCTCCAGACCGACGGGACGATGGCGGCGACGCGCTATCACGGTACGCTCGCGGCCGAGGCGGCAGGGGCGGGGACGCGGCTTGTCTACACCCTCGTCTACGATCAGTCGGCACTGGCGTCCGACGCACTCCGCGCGTCCGAACATGCCCGCCTCGAAGCGCGATTCGGCGGAGCGCTCGCGGCGATGAAGTCGCTGATCGAGGCGAAATGAGCGATCGGCCGCCGCGATGACTGGCAACGGCCTCAAGCTCAAGGCGCAGGTCGTCAGCGGCGGCGAGTTCGCGATCGGGCCGGGCAAGGCCGCCCTGCTCGCGGCGATCGCGGCGACGGGGTCGATCTCGGCGGCCGGACGCGCGCTTGGGCTGAGTTATCGACGGACGTGGCTGATGGTCGATACGATGAACCGCTGCTGGCGCGAACCGCTGGTCGCGACCGCGCACGGCGGCAACCGTGGCGGCGGGGCGACGCTGACGCCGCTCGGCGACGTCGTCCTGAGCCGGTATCGCGATCTGGAGGCAGCCCTCGCAGCGGCGGCGGCGTCCCCAGCCGAAGCGCTCCTCGCCGATCTGCTTGCCGTGCCGCGACCGCGGAAAAGCTGATCGCGAGACGTACGGTAAACTTGCCGGTTGCAGTCGGCGTTATATCCGGCGACATACGTCGCGGCGCGGACGCCCGTAACGACACGGAGACTATCGATGCACGCTTTGGTCCGATGCGCGCTGTTCGGCGTGGCGTTGTCGACGGCGTCGATGACCTTCGCTGCGGAGACGCAGGTCGCGGTCGCCGCCAACTTCACCGAGCCGGCGAAGGAGATTGCGGCGGCGTTCGCCAAGGCGACCGGCAATACCGCGGTCCTCAGCTTCGGCTCGTCGGGGGCGTTCTATACCCAGATGGCGAACGGCGCTCCGTTCGAGGTCTTCCTCTCGGCCGACGCCGATCGCCCAAGGAAGGCCGAGCACGACGGCCTCGCGGTCCCCGGCAGCCGATTCACCTACGCGATCGGGCGGCTGGTGCTGTATTCGGCGACCCTGGGCGTGGTCGATGCGAACGGCGCGGTGCTCAAGACCGGGACATTCGCGCATCTGTCGATCGCCGATCCGAGTGCGGCACCTTATGGCCTCGCGGCGATGCAGACGATCGCCAGGCTCGGCCTGACCGGATCGCTGACGCCGAAGATCGTCAAGGGCAGCTCGATCACACAAGCCTATCAGTTCGTCGCGACCGGCGCCGCCGAACTCGGCTTCGTCGCGCAGAGCCAGGTGATCAACGTCCCTGGCGGCTCGCGCTGGCTGGTCCCGGCGAACGACCATGCGCCGATCGAGCAGGAGGCGGTCGTGCTCAAGACCGGCGCGGCGAACCCGGCGGCGGCGGCATTCGCGAAGTTCCTGCGGGGACCGGAGGCAGGGACGATCATCAAGCGCTACGGGTATGAGGTGAAGTGAGCGACAAGCTCCCCCGCCGCTTGAAAACAGCATGAACCTCGTCGTCGCGACGACCTTCGAGCTCGCGCTCGTCACCACCGTCCTGCTGCTCCTGCTGGCGACCCCGCTGGCGTGGTGGCTGGCGCGGTCGCGGACGGCGTGGAAGGAGGTCGTCGGCGCGTTGTCGGCGCTGCCGCTCGTCCTGCCGCCGACGGTGATCGGCTTCTATGTCCTCGTCGCGCTCGGCCCCGCCAGTCCGCTGATGACGGTGCTCCACCCGTTCGGCATCCGCTCGCTTGCCTTCACCTTCACCGGGCTCGTCATCGGCTCGATCTTCTATTCGCTGCCCTTCGCCGTCCAGCCGCTGCGGACCGCGTTCGAGGGCGTAGGCGACGCACCGCTCGACCTCGCCGCGACGATGGGGGCGGCGCCGCTCGATCGCTTCATGACGATCGCGCTGCCGCTCGCCCGGCGCGGCTTCGTCTCGGCAGCCATTCTCGTCTTCGCCCACACGATCGGCGAGTTCGGCGTCGTGCTGATGATCGGCGGCGCGATCCCCGGGCGGACCGAGGTGCTGTCGACGCGGATCTACAGCCTCGTCGAAAGCCTTCAGTTCGGCGCGGCGCACGCCATCGCCGGCGCGCTGACGGTGTTCGCCTTCGTCACCTTGCTTGCGCTCCTGCTCGTCGAGCGGCGGCTCGGGGGCGTCCGACCGTGATCGAGGCGGCGTTCAACGACCGGCTCGGGCCGAACTTCATCCTAGATGTCGCCTTCGCGGTGCCGGCGAGCGGCGTCACCGCGCTCCTCGGCGCGTCGGGGTCGGGCAAGACCAGCGTCCTCCGCGCGCTCGCCGGACTCGACCGGCGGCACGGATCGCTGACGGTCGCGGGCGAGGTCTGGCAGGACGCGACGCGATTCGTCCCTCCACACCGGCGGCGGGTCGGTTATGTCCCGCAGACGCTGGGATTGCTCCCGCATCTGACGGTCGGGGGCAACCTCGACTACGCCGCGCGCCGCGCCGGAGCAGGGCGGTTCGACCGTACCGAAATTGTCGCGCGAACCGCCATCGCGAGCCTCCTCGACCGGCACCCGAAGTCGCTGTCGGGCGGGGAGGCGCAGCGCGCGTCGGTTGCCCGGGCGCTGCTCGGCCAGCCGCTGATGCTGTTGATGGACGAGCCGCTGTCGGCGCTCGATACGGCGGCGCGCGGCGCCATGCTCCACCTGCTCGAAGCGCTGTTGGCCGACGCCGCCATCCCGGTATTTTACGTCACCCACGATGCCGCCGAAGCCCAACGACTCGCGTCGCGCACGATCCGGCTCGACCGCGGGCGCGTCGTGGCGGTATAGGGCACGACCCACGGCGAAGGTGATCCCCCGAGTTGAGTGCCACCTACACCCTCGATACGTCGACCAGCCGCGCGACGCCGACGCCCGCGCCGATGAAGCGGCTGACGGTGCCGCAGATCGCCGGGCGCAAGGGCGGCGAGCCGATCGTCATGCTCACCGCCTACACCGCGCGGATGGCGCAGCTCCTCGACCCGCACTGCGATCTGCTGCTCGTCGGCGACAGTCTCGGGCAGGTCATCTACGGCCTCGACACGACGGTCCGCGTGACGCTCGACATGATGTGCGCCCATGGCGCGGCTGTGGTGCGCGGGTCGTATCACGCCGTCGTCATCGTCGACCTGCCCTTCGGCAGCTATGAGGAAAGCCCCGAAGTCGCGTTCCGCTCCGCGGCGCGAGTGATGGCCGAAACCGGCGCGGCCGGGGTCAAGCTCGAGGGCGGCGTCGCGATGGCGCCGACCGTCGCCTTCCTCAGCCAGCGCGGGGTGCCGGTGATCGGCCATGTCGGGCTGACCCCGCAGGCGGTCAATGTCCTCGGTGGCTATGGGGCACGCGGCAAGAGCGACGCCGAGTTCGCCAAGATCACCGACGACGCCAAGGCGATCGCCGACGCCGGGGCGTTTGCGCTCGTCGTCGAGGGCGTCGTCGAGCCGCTTGCCCGCGTGATCACCGCAGCCGTCGCCTGCCCGACGATCGGCATCGGCGCGTCGCCCGCGTGCGACGGGCAGGTCCTCGTCGTCGACGACATGCTCGGCATGTTCGAGCGAACCCCGCGCTTCGTTCGCCGCTTCGACGACCTCGCGGTGCGCATCGACAGCGCCGCCGCCGCTTATGCCGCAGCCGTTCGCGAACGAAGCTTCCCGGGCGTCGACCAGCTCTACGGGGCCGGCGCTTGAAGATTTGCGCCGCAAGCGCGACGCGGGCTAACGCTTTGCGCTATGCCGGGTGCGTCGCTATGGTCCGCCGCGCTTTCACTGGAGACTGACTTGGCGAAACCCGACGTGCGCGACGAAGCGTTCCTCCGCGAGGTCGACGACGAATACCGCCGTTCGCAGCTCGTCGGCTTCTGGCAGCGCTATGGCCGGATGCTGGCGACCGGCATCGTCGTGTTTCTCGTCGCGCTGGCCGGGCTGCTGTTCTGGCGGCAGGATCGTGCGCGCCGCGCTGGGGAGACGGGCGAGCGCTTCAACCTCGCGCTGACGCAGATCGAGGCGGGCAATTTCACCGGGGCCAACCCGGTTCTCGCCGATCTCGCCAAGTCGGGCACGCCCGGCTACCGCGCCCTTGCGCAGCTGATGCAGGCGGCGACCGCGGTCCAGGCGGGCGATATCCCCAAGGGACTGACGATCTATCGCAGCGTCTCCGCCGACACCGCGCTGGCGACGCCGTTCCGCGATCTCGCGACGATCAAGGCGACCCGGCTCGAATACGACACGCTCGCGCCCGCGACGGTGATCGCGCGGATGAAGCCGTTTTGCGTTCCCGGCAATCCGTGGTTCGCCGTCGCCGCCGAGATGACCGGCATCGCCGAATTGAAGCTTCGCCAGCCCGATCGCGCCGCGCCGCTGTTCGTCGCGATCGTCCGCGACCAGCAGTCGCCGCCGTCGATCCGCAACCGCGCGGCGCAGCTGGCGATCGCGCTCGGCACCGACCCCGCGAGCCTGCTCGCTCCCCGAACCCTGACGAGCGGACTTGCCAAGTAATGTCGCGTAACCCGATTATCACGCTGCTCGTCACCGCCGCGCTTGTCCCGGCGCTGTCGTCGTGCAGCATCTTCAAGCCGAGCAAGCCGAAGACGCCGACGACCGGTCCGCGCATCGCCGTGCTCGATTTCGAGACCAAGGCGTCGGTCGATCCTGAGCTCAAGGACCTCGCCGTCGTCCTGCCCCCGCCGGCGGTTAACGCCGACTGGCCGCAGCCGGGCGGGTCGCCCGCCAAATCGATGGGCCAGCTCGCGCTCCCCGACACGCTGTCGCAAGCGTGGGTCGCGCAGATCGGCAAGGGCAGCACCGCGACCCGCCGCCTCAACGCCGCACCGGTCGTCGCCGGGGGCCGCATCTTCACGATGGACACGAGCGGCGACGTCAGCGCGTTCGACGTCGCCACGGGCCACAAACAGTGGTCGGCGACGCTCAGCTATAAAAAGAAGGAAAATGCCGCGTTCGGCGGTGGCGTCAGCGTCGCCGACGGCAAGGTCTATGCGACGACCGGCTTTGGCGTCGCGGCGGCATTCGACGCCAATTCGGGCACCGTCGTTTGGCGCAAGGAGCTGACGACCCCGTTCCGCGGCGCGCCGACCGTCGCCGGGGGGCGCGTCTATGCGCTGACGCAGGATAACCAGCTGTTCGCGCTCGCGGGCGATACCGGCAACACGCTATGGACCGTCTCGGGCACGATCGAGGTTTCGGGCACGCTGAGCGGCGGCGCCCCCGCGGTCGCGCTCGACACCGTCGTCGTCGGTTATTCGAGCGGCGAGCTGAACGCGCTGCGCGTCGAGAACGGCCGGACGGTGTGGGCCGACGCGCTCGCCCGGACCGGGCGGACGACCGCGCTCAACGCGCTGACCGACATCGACGCCTCGCCGGTGATCGACAAGGGCCGCGTCTTTGCGATCGGCCACGGCGGGCGCATCGCGGCGCTCGAACTCGCCACCGGCCAGCGCGTCTGGGAGCGCAACTTCGCGGGCGTCAACACGCCGTGGGTCGCGGGTGATTTCATCTACCTCGTCACGCTCGACAGCGAACTCGTCTGCCTGACGCGCGGCGAGGGCAAGATCAAATGGGTCCGCCAGCTCACGCGCTATGCCAACCCGGCGAAGAAGACCGGCGCCTACAACTGGAGCGGCCCGGTGCTCGCCTCAGACCGCCTTCTCGTCGCCGGGTCGAACCGGACGCTCGTGTCGGTGTCGCCCTACACTGGCAAGCTTATCTCGTCGGTCAAGCTCAAGCGCCCGGCGTATCTGCCTCCGGTCGTCGCCGGCAACATGGTCTTCCTGATGACCGACGACGGCAAGCTGACCGCGTACCGGTGATGGCGCGCAGCGTGGCGCGGAGCGGCTATTTCGCCGGACTCGACCTGCTCCGCTTCGTCGCCGCCGGTCTCGTCGTCGCCGACCATTTCGGGCTGTTCGCCTGGGCGTATCCGTCGGCGACCGGCCCCGCACGTGACGCCGCATTCCCCTTCCTCGCACCGATGTCTGCGATCGGCTCGATCGGCGTCGAGATATTCTTCCTGATCTCGGGGTTCGTCATCGCGGCGAGCGCGGTCGGCAGCACCCCGGTCGATTTCGCAATGCGCCGCGCGATCCGGGTCTTTCCAGCATTGTGGATCAGCGGCCTCGTCGCCAGCATCGCGATGCTGTCGACCGGCGCGCCGCTGCTGTCGGTCGCCGCCGACTATGCCCGCTATGCGGTGCTGTCGCCGGTCGGGCCGTATATCGACGGCGTCGTCTGGACCCTCGTCGTCGAGGCGGTGTTCTACGCGCTGATCTACGCCGTCCTATGTCGCGGCGGGACCGCTACCTTCGGCCGCGTCGCCAAGGTCCTCGGCGTGCTCAGCGCGCTATACCTGACCCTGTTCGTCGCCGCCGAGCAGACCCCCGGCCCGGCTGCCGTGCATCTCGTAAGCGTCCTCGGGCGCTTCCCGTTCAAGGTCTTCCTCCTCCGCCACGGCGTCCTGTTCGCGGCCGGCATGCTGATCTGGAGCGGCTTCGACCGCGGCTTTACCCTCGCCGACAAATGCTGGATCGCGGTGCTGCTCGTCTTCTGCTCGGTCGAGATCTGCATCGACCGGCCCGGGCTTGGCGCGAACCTCGTCAGCCTCGGCCTGTGGTGGGCGTCGCTCGGGGTACTGCTGGTCAGCGTCGCGCGCAGCGGCTGGATCGAGGCGTACCCGCGGCAAGTCCCGCTGATCCGCCGCCTCGGCCGGCTCAGCTACCCCATCTATCTCAACCACTATACGCTCGGGCTGGTCGTCGTCCCCGCGCTCGCCGCGCTCGGCTGGTCGCGCGCGCTGGTGTTCGTCGCCGCGCTGGCGATCGTGCTCCTCGTCAGCACGCTGATCATGGCCTACCCCGAGCGTATGCTCCAGACGGCCTTCAAGAACGCCATGCGCGGTTGGCACAACCGCCGCGACGTCGCGGCGACCGCGCCCTGATCAGTGCCGAAACAGATTGCTCTGTTCGTGACTAGATGGCAGTCATTGCGCGTACGAAATGTAGAGTCGCGTGAGCTGCCCGGTGGCGAGCCGCCTTCGGGACCATCGAGGGGGCCTCACATGTTTCGTCTTACCAACATCACCGCGGCGTTCGTCCTGTTGGCGGCCGTCGCGCCCGCCACCGCCGCAAGCAAGTTCGACGGCACGTGGAAGTTCGACCTCGCGTCGACGCAGGTCTCTGCCAAGCCGAACGTGTATCTCCTGACCGGCGGTAGCTACTCGTGCCCGACCTGCGTACCGGCGTACACCGTCGTCGCCGACGGGGCCTTCCACCCGGTCGCCGGCAACCCGTATTTCGACGCGGTCGCGGTCGCGGTGATCGATCCGCGTACGATCACGTGGAAGTCGACCAAAAGCGGCAAGCCGGCCTTCGATTCGACGCGGGTCAACGCTGCTGACGATGCCACCCAGACGACGACTTTCACCGACATGACCGCAGCGAACGGGGTCGCGGTAACCGGCAAGGAAACCGCCAGACGCGCCGCCGCCGGGCCCGCCGGGTCGCACGCGACGTCGGGATCGTGGCTCGACACGACCTCAGCCGAGGTCAACGACGCCGGCCTGTTGGTGACGATGCACCTCGACGGCGACGCGATGACGATCAAGACCCCGACCGGCGTGTCGTACACCACGACGATCGACGGACCGCAGTCGCCGGTCGTCGGTGACCCCGGCTGGACAAGCGTCGCGCTCAAGCGAACCGCGCCCGAGACGCTTGTCGAGACCGATTACCGCGACGGCAAGGCGACCGGGATCTTCACCTACGCGCTGGCGGCGGACGGCAAGACGATCCACGCTGACCAGCAGGACCTGCTCCACGGCACGACCTCGGCGGCGACACTGATCAAGCAATAGTCGCCGCTTTATCGGCGGTTGCTATCCGGTGGCTCGAAACGGGGGGCGGTGCTAAAGCCCCCCGATGATTGCCCGCCATCCCACCGTCGTCATCATCGGCCGCCCCAACGTCGGCAAGTCGACCCTGTTCAACCGCCTTGTCGGACGCAAGCTCGCTTTGGTCGACGATACGCCCGGAGTCACCCGCGACCGGCGCGAGGGCGACGCGATGCTCTACGACCTCAAGTTCCGCATCGTCGACACCGCCGGGCTCGAGGAAGCCGACGCGCTCAGCCTCGCCGGGCGGATGCGCGCGCAGACCGACGCCGCGTTGATCGACGGCGACGTCGCGCTGATGGTGTTCGACGCGCGCGCCGGGATCACCCCGCTCGACCGGCATTTCGCGCAGTGGCTCCGTGCCCACGACGTGCCGCTGATCCTTGTCGCCAACAAGGCCGAGGGGCGCGCCGGCGAGGTCGGGGTTGCCGAGAGTTATGAACTCGGCTTCGGCGAACCGGTCCAGATTTCGGCCGAGCACGGTGAAGGCATGGCCGACCTGTACGAGGCGCTGATCCCGCACCTCGACCCGCTGATCGCCAAGGGCGAGGAGATCATCGCCGAGGAAACCGAGGAGGAGACCGAAGCGCGCCTCGCCGCCGAGCCGCTCAAGCTGGCGATCGTCGGGCGCCCGAATGCGGGCAAGTCGACGCTGATCAACCGCCTGCTCGGCGAGGACCGCCTCGTCGTCGGCCCCGAGGCGGGGATCACCCGCGACTCGATCGCGATCGACTGGGAGTGGGAGCGTGACGGCATCATGCGCCCGGTCCGGCTGGTCGACACCGCGGGCCTGCGCCGCCGGTCGAAGGTCACCGACAAGCTCGAACGCATGGCGGCGGTCGACACCAAGTTCGCCGTCGACTTCGCCGAGGTCGTCGTCCTTCTCCTCGATGCGACGCTGGGGCTCGAGGCGCAGGACCTACGGATCGCCGACATGGTGCTGAGCGAAGGCCGCGCGCTCGTCATCGCGCTCAACAAATGGGACGCGGCACACGACTTGTCGTCGTTGTTCCAGGGGGTCCGCAAGGCGCTCGACGACGGCCTGTCGCAGATCAGGAACGTGCCGCTCGTCGCGATCGCCGGGCTGACCGGGCGCAATCTCGACCTGTTGATGAAGGCGGCGTTCGACGCGCGCGAGGGCTGGAGCCGCCGCGTCTCGACCAGCGCGCTCAACCGCTGGTTCGAATCAGCACTCGAACGCAACCCGCCCCCCGCCGCCGGGGGGAAAAGGATCAAGCTGCGCTACGCCACCCAGGTCGCCTCGCGCCCGCCGACCTTCGTCATCTTCGGCAACCGGACCGAGGACCTGCCGGCGAGCTATCACCGCTATCTGGTTAATTCACTCCGCGAGGAACTCGGCTTCGACGGCGTGCCGATCCGGCTCAACTTCCGCGGTGGTAAGAACCCATTCGATGCCTCGCGACCGGTTGCGGGGGTGAAGACGCGATGACGGCAGCTCCCTGACGAATCCTCTTGGCCGGCTGAAGCCGGGACCGACGCCGTTGGCCGTTCATCCCGATTGGCCAAGACCGTGCGCCAGGGCATCGAACACGACGCGATATCGCGCGGTCGTCTTCAGGTCCTCGTGCATGGCGATCCAGACGGGCAGCGGCAGGGTGATCTCCGGCAGCACCCGCACCAGCGCAGGATCACGGCGAGCGATGACGGTCTGGCAGACGCCGATGCCGAACCCCGCCCGGATCATCCCGAGTTGCGCCAGATTGCTGTCGGCCCTGAACGCAAAGCCGGCGCGGTCGAGCGTCGGCAGCTTCGTCGCCATCGCCCGTAGTGCCCGCGTGTCGGTGTCGTAGCCGATCAGCGCGTGGGCCGGAAGGTCGCTGATCGAGGCTGGCGTGCCCGCCTTCGCCAGATAATCGCGGTGCGCATGGAAGCCGAGGTCGATCGACGGCAGGCGCCGCGCGAGAAGCGCGACCTGCATCGGCTCGGTCATGCGGATCGCGATGTCCGCCTCGCGCGCGAGCAGGTCGCTGACCCGGTCGGTCAGCGACAATTCGATCACCAGCGCCGGATGCGACTGCCGCAGGCGGGTCAGGATCACCGGCAGATGCTCGACCCCGACGACATCGCTCGCGGTGATCCGAACGGTGCCGGCGACCCCGCCCATCGCGCCGCTCGCCGTCCGGAGCAGCGCGGCAGCGGTCGTCGCCATGATCCGCGCCTGCGCATGGAGTGAGAAAGCGAGGTCGGTCGGTTCGAGCCCGCGCTGCGAACGGATGAACAGGTCGACGCCGAGCGTCGCCTCCAGCGAATCGATATGCCGCGCGACCGTCGGCTGCGTCAGCCCGAGAGCGCGCGCCGCCGCCGACAACGACCCCTCGTCCAGCACCGACAGAAGCGTGCGGTACAGCGCCCAGTCGGGATCGATGCTCATCGACTTCCGTATAGCCAAGCAACACTTCTAGGCAATTTTCAATGTGCTCACTGACGCACATTATACTTTTCAGCAGCAATCAGGGATACGGCAATGACCCAGCAGATCACGATTTTCGGTTATGGCGCGACGGGACGTCCGGTTGCCGAACGGCTCGCCGCGCGCGGTGACCGCGTGCGGGTTGCGACGCGCAACCGTCCTGCGAACCTTCCGGCCGGCGTCGAGCACATGGTCTGCGACGTCCTCGAAGCCGCGGACGTGCGCCGTGCGCTGGCAGGGTCGACGCAGGCGGTGCTGGCAGTCGGGTTCGCCTACGACTCGCGGCTGTGGCGGACGGTATGGCCGAAGACGATGACCAACATGATCGACGGCTGTGCCGAAACCGGGGCGAGGCTGGTGTTGATCGACAACCTCTACCAGCTCGGGCCTCAGGTCGGCCCGCGCACCGAAGACATGCCGCTGAGCACGACGGGAGAAAAGCCCGTAATCCTCGCCGAGGTGACGCAGATCTGGCAGGCCGCACGCGACCGCGTCAAGGTGGCGGCGCTGCGGTGTACGGACTTTTACGGCCCCGGCGTCGCGGTGTCGCATCTCGGTGCCAGCGCGTTCGGCGAGTTGGCGAAAGGGCGACCGGCGCAACTGCTGGTGCCGGCCGACACCCCGCATGACTTCGCCTATGTACCCGATATCGCCCGCGCCATGGTTATGCTGCTCGATGCCGACGATGCGGATTTCGGGCAGGCGTGGAACATGCCGTGTGCGCCGACCCGCAGCCCGCGCGCGCTATTGACGATGGGGGCGGCCGCGCTCGGCAAGCGACTGAAGCTATGGGCGATACCCTTCGCGTTGCTGCAGCCGATCGGACTCTTCTATCGCTTCGCGCGCGAGGTGGTCGACGTCGGCTTCACCTGGGATCGCCCTTACGTGGTCGACGGCAGCAAGTTCGCCCGCCGGTTTGCGTTCGTGCCGACGCCGTTCGAGATCGGCGTGCCGGCGACCGTTCAAGCATTTGCACAGGGCGGCTGAGACAGGACACCCGGCCATCGCGTTGTCCTTGGCGCGTAAACGCGATACGTCGCTGCGCCGCCGTAAGCGGTGATCGCATCCCCCGAACGAGGCTTCCCGATGACCACCCGCACCCTCTACGGTTACTGGCGCTCGTCGGCGTCGTACCGCGTCCGCATTGCGCTGGCGATCAAGGGGCTTGCCTATGATCAGGTCGCGATCAACCTCGCACAGGGGGCGCAGTCGGGGATCGGCTTCAAGATGCTCAACCCGCAGGGCTTCGTGCCGTATCTGATCGACGGCGATGCCGGGCTAAACCAGAGCCTCGCGATCGTCGAATACCTCGACGAGGTCTATCCCGAGCCGCCGTTGCTGCCGCAGGACCCGCTCGGCCGCGCCCGCGTCCGCGGCGTCGCGCAGCAGATCGCCTGCGACATCCATCCGGTCAACAACCTACGCGTCCTCAATTACCTGCGCGGGCCGCTCGCCCAGCCGCAGGACGCCGTGGACACGTGGTACCGGCACTGGGTCGAGGTCGGCTTCGAGGCGCTCGAGGAGATTGCCGAGGTCGCGACGGGAATGTACCTGTTCGGTGATACGGTCACGCTCGCCGATATCTGCCTCGTCCCGCAGATGTGGAACGCGCGGCGGCTCCAGGCCGATATCGCGCGCTTCCCGAAGCTGTCGGCGATCGACGTCCGCTTGAACGCGCTTCCCGCGGTCGCGGCGGCGCGGCCCGAACGCCAGCCCGACGCGACGAAATAGCGCCGCCCGGCGCCCGAGGTAAAAGCTGCGATACCGGCGCACGCGCCGGTGCAGTTCGCGATGCGCGTCAGCGGGAGCACGATGCGGCGGCTGTGTTCGGTCGATGTGCGGGCTATGTGCGGTTGACCCGCGCTGCGCCGCCGCCTAGCCCCGGACGATGAATTTCCAGTCCGACAACGCCGCCTCGGTGTGCCCCGAAGTCCTCGCCGCGGTTGTCGAAGCCAATGTCTCGACCGCCGGGGCGTATGACGCGGACCCGTGGACCGAGCGCCTCGACGCGGTCTATTCCGATGTGTTTGCAACGGCTTGCACCGTCCTGCCGGTATCGACCGGGACCGCCGCGAACGCCCTTACCCTCGCTGCGATGGTCCCGCCGTACGGCGCAGTTGCCTGCCATGCGGAGGCGCACATCCACGTTGACGAATGCGGCGCCCCCGAATTTTTCACCGGCGGGGCAAAACTACTGACTTGTCAGGGTGTTAACGGAAAACTCAGCCCGGACTCGGTCGCCGCCAGCCTCGCTGCGCACCGGGGTGGGGTCCACCAGGTCCAGATTGGTGCGCTATCGCTGACCCAGGCGACCGAATGCGGCACGATCTACACCCCAGATGAGGTCGCGGCGCTGTCGGATTACGCCCGATCGCGCGGCTGGAAGGTTCATATGGACGGCGCGCGTTTCGCCAACGCACTGGTTTCATTGGGCTGCCACCCCGCCGACATCACCAGCAACGCCGGCGTCGACATCCTCAGCCTCGGCGCGATCAAGAACGGCGGCATGACTGCCGAAGCGATGGTGATCTTCGATCCGACGCTGGTCGAGGCGATCCGCTTTCGCCGCAAGCGCGCGGGCCAGATGCCGAGCAAGGGCCGCTTCAACGCAGCGCAACTCCTTGCTTATGTTGAGACAAATGCGTGGCTGCGGAACGCTGGACATGCCAACGCCGGAGCCGCTCGCCTCGCCGCAGCCCTCGCTGGTCGCACCGTCTATCCAGTCGAAGCGAACGAGGTCTTCGCCAATCTTGGTCCTGCCGGTGCCGCCCGCCTGCGCGACACCGGCTTCACCTTCTATGATTGGGGCGATCCCGCCGACCATATCGCGCGCTTCGTCGTCGCGTGGGATACCCCCGCCGACGCGATCGACGCGCTCGCGGCGGCGGTCGCGGACCTCGCCTAACCCATTGAGCACGGGACACACTTCGGCGATTGCGGCGCGGCTGCCGGCACTCGAATTCGCCCTCGTCTCGCTGATCTGGGGCTCGACGTGGCTCGTCATCAAGGGCCAGCTCGGCGTCGTCCCCGCACCATGGTCGGTCGCCTACCGCTTCTCGCTCGCCTGCATCCTGATGGCAGCGTTCACCATCGTTACGGGGCGCTGGGTGCGCATGACCCGCCGCGGCCACGCCTTCGCCGCGATCGCCGGGACCGCGCAATTCGCGCTCAACTTCAACCTCGTCTACGCGTCGGAGCGCCACGTCACCTCGGGGTTGATCGCGCTCGTCTTCGCCCTGCTCGTCGTACCCAACGCTTTGCTCTCGCGGATCGTCCTCAAGACACCGATATCGCTTAGGTTTCTGGTGGGATCGGGGATCGGCATCGCCGGACTCGCGCTCGTGGTCGCCGACGATCGCCACGACCCGGCGGCGTGGACCACGACGCTCGATGGCCTGCTTCTGGCCGGAGCGGCGGTCCTCTGCGCGTCGACCGCCAACGTCATGCAGGCGAGTAGCTTCGCCCGGTCGCTCGCACCGTTCCCGACCCTGACGTGGATGATGTTCTACGGCGCCCTCGCCGACATCGCTTTTGCCGCGGCAACGACGGGACCGCCGGTGCTCGATTTCCGGCCCGAATATGCTGTCGGACTGATCTACCTCGCGTTCGCTGCGTCGGCGATCGCCTTCACCGTATACTACGGCTTGATCCGGCGGATCGGCCCCGGTCCGGCGGCCTACACTGGCGTCGTGGTTCCCATCGTCGCAATGACGCTCTCGACGGTGTTCGAGGGCTATCGATGGAGTTTCACCAGCGCAACCGGCGCGATGCTGGCCTTCGTCGGGTTGGTCGTGGCGCTGGGCAGTCGGCGAAAGCGGCCGGCGCTTCCCGCCGCCGTCGCCTAGAGGCAGGCGCGCAAGCCGCTGCGATAGTCGGGATATCTCAACTGCACCTCAAGCTCGCGGGTCATCTTGATTGCGGCAATCTGCCGAGACTCCGCGTAAAACCCGCGCGCCATCGGCGACATCCGGGAAGTCTCAAGCGATTCGAGCGGTGGATAGCCTAGTCCGAGTAGGTCGCATGCATATTCGATGACCTTGGTGTTTGTCGCAGGCTCGGCGTCGGCGACGTTGAATACGCCCGGGCCGCCGCGCTGAAACGAGGCCTCGACGCACCGAACGATATCGTCGACGTGGATTCGGCTGAAGCGATGCCATGGCGCATCGATCCGCTGGGCGGTCCCGCTGCGAACGCGGTCGATCGCCGACCGGCCGGGCCCGTAAATGCCCGGGAGGCGGAAGACCCGGACGTCGTCGCGCAGCGCCTGCCACGCAAGATCGGCGGCGGCTCGAGCGCTTCGTCGCCCGAGACCGACCGGACTGGACTCGTCGACCCAGGCGCCACCCGCGTCGCCGTAGACGCCGGTCGAGGACAAATAGCCGACCCATTGCGCCGGTGCGGCGGCCAGCAACGCGTCGTAGCGCGACAGGACGGGGTCGTGATCGTCGACCGGCGGGACCGACGAGAGGATATGCGTCGCGGTACCGATTGCGGCGGCGACCCCATCGCTATCGAAGGCGATCGCGTCCCCGTCGCTTTGCCGGCGCGTTGCCGTGACGCGCCATCCGCGGGCTTTGAGCCGCTCGGCCAGCCGTGTGGTCGTGTAGCCAAGTCCGAGGATCAACATGTGCATCGTCAGAGCTTATGGCGCGATGCCGCGCTTAACAAAACGGCTGTCGAAGCCTAACTCGGTTTGACGCTCCGAGGAATTAACATGCTTGACGCTCCGATCGCCCCGCCAACCATCAGGCTTGCCGATTACAAGGTGCCGGATTGGCTCGTTCCGAACGTTGCACTGCGGTTCGAGCTGGATGGGGTCCGGACACGGGTGCATTCGCGGCTGACGGTTAACCGTAACGGCGACCATACGCGGCCGCTCGTGCTCGACGGGGAGGACTTGACGCTGATATCGGTGCTCGTCGACGGCATCGCGCGTGACGCTGCCGCCGATGATGATGGCAACCTCGTGCTGGCGATCGATGCGGACAGCGCGATCATCGAGACCATCGTCGAGATCGAGCCGGCAAAAAATACTGTGTTGATGGGGCTTTACGCGAGCGGCGGCAAACTCTGCACCCAATGCGAAGCCGAGGGTTTTCGCCGGATCACCTTCTTCCCCGACCGCCCCGACGTCCTCTCGCGTTACGATGTTCGTCTCGAGGCAGATGCCGCGCTCTATCCAATCCTGTTGTCGAATGGCGACCGTGGCCCGACCGGCGAACTGCCCGACGGACGGCATTTCGCCGAATGGAACGACCCGTGGCCCAAGCCCGCATACCTGTTTGCCGTCGTCGCGGGCGATCTTGGTGCATTGTGCGATAGCTTCGTCACCGCATCGGGCCGCGAGGTCGCACTGGCGATCTGGACCGATCGCGCCGACCTGCCGCGCTGCGGGCATGCGATGGCGGCGCTCAAGGCGTCGTTCCGCTGGGACGAGGTCAATTACGGGCGGGAATACGATCTCGACGAGTTCAACATCGTCGCGGTGTCGGATTTCAACGCCGGGGCGATGGAGAACAAGGGCCTCAACATTTTCAATTCGAAGTATATTCTCGCCGATCAGGAAACCGCGACCGACGACGATTTCGACGCCGTCGCGGCGGTCGTCGCGCATGAGTATTTCCACAACTGGACGGGTAACCGCATCACCTGCCGCGACTGGTTTCAACTATCGTTGAAGGAAGGGCTGACGGTTTTCCGCGACCAGCAATTCTCGGGCGACCAGGGGTCGGCGGCGGTTAACCGCATCGACGATGTCCGGATGCTCCGCGGCGCCCAATTCCCCGAGGATGCCGGCCCGATGGCGCACCCGATCCGTCCGAACGCGTATATCGAGATCGGTAATTTCTACACCTCGACGGTCTATAACAAGGGTGCCGAGGTCATCCGGATGCTGGCTACCCTATTGGGGAAGAAGGCTTTTCGGGCGGGGACCGACCTCTACTTCGACCGCTATGACGGGCAGGCGGTGACGACCGATGACTGGCTGTCGGCGATGGCCGAGGCGTCGGGGCGAGACCTCGGGTCGTTCAAGGAGTGGTACAACCAGGCGGGTACGCCACGGATCGCTGTCGACCTGAGTTATGACGCGGATGCGCGCGCGGCGACGTTGCGGTTGACGCAGTCGGTGCCGGCGACGCCCGGGCAGCCGGTCAAGGTGCCGATGGCGATGCCGTTCCGTGTTGCACTCTTCGGTCGCGACAGCGGCAAGAGGCTCGGCGACGAGCGTGTCGTCACCATCGACGGCGAAGCAAGTGTGCGATTCGAGGGGGTTAGTGAGGCCCCCGTCGTGTCGCTCAACCGCGGTTTCTCGGCGCCGGTGATCGTTGACGCGGCGCAATCGCGCGCCGATCTAGCGTTCCTCGCGGCGCATGACGACGATCCGTTTGCGCGCTGGGAGGCGACGCAGAGGCTCGCGCTCGATGTCCTGTCGGGGGATGGCCCGGCGGACGATCTGGTGGTGACGGTGGCGGCGACCTTTGATGCCGGGCTCGATCCCGAGTTCACCGCGGAGGCGATATTGCTCCCGACGGAGAGCATCGTCGGCGATCATGCGGTGGTTGTCGACGTCGATGCGATCCATCGGCGGCGCAAGGCGGCGCGATCGGCGATCTCCATGACGCTGAACGATAAATTATGGTCGACTTACCGCTCGAACGGGGCCAATCGCTACGAGCTGACCCCCGAGGCGAAGGGTCGTCGCGCACTCAAGAATGCCGCGCTTGGTTATTTGATGGCAAGTGACTCGCCGGAGGCGGTGGCGGTGTGCTGGGCGCAGTTCAACGATGCCGACAATATGACCGACCGCATGGCAGCTTTGGCGTTCCTGGCTAATTCGATGGCGCCGGAGCGCGACCTCGCGCTTGCCGCCTTTTACGAGCGGTATCGGACCGACCCGCTGGTGATCGACAAATGGTTTTCGGTCCAGGCGATGTCGAGTCGTCCCGACACGCTCGCCCGGGTGATCGAACTGCGCGCGCACCCTGATTTCAACGCCAACAATCCCAATCGCTTGCGGTCGTTGATTGGAGCATTCGGGGTCAATCAGGTCCGCCTTCACGCGGTCGACGGCGCAGGCTACCGCTTCCTCGGCGACGAGATTCTTGCGGTCGGCAGGACCAACCCAGGCGCTGCGGCGCGATTGAGTGTTCCGCTCGGCCGGTGGAGGCGTTTCGATTCGGTTCGTTCGGGGCTGATGCGGACTGAGCTTGAGCGGATTATGGCGACGCCCGGGCTGTCGAAGGACGTCTTCGAGATGGTCAGCAAGAGCCTCGCTGGTTAGCTTTGCGTCTCGCAGTGCCGGGCTGTGGTCGTGCGCACACAGGCCGCACACGGACAAACCGCTCTCAGATCGTGATGTGTCCACACGATCACTTGCCGCTCGGTCGTAAGCCGTTCGTCCGGCTTAGCGCGCGATCCAGTCGGCGACCTGCGCGGCGACCGCGTTCGCGGCCGTGTTAAGCGCGATCGCGACATCGGCCGGGTTCTGGGTCGCGACCGGTTGGACCGCGTCGAAGCGGCGAAGCGCGAACGGCGCCTTGGCCGATGCGCTGAGCGTCGCGTCGTAGCGGACCCGGACGACGGGCGCGCTGGGGTTGCGGACGTCGAGGCCGAATTCAAACAGAGTTCCCGACAGCGTCCGCCCCGGTGCGAGCGTCGCCTGATGCGGGTCGATCACCGGCACGCCGCGCGAGGCGATCGTGTCAGAAAGCACATGCTGGAATTCGCGGTTGGGCTGCTGGGCCCAAGTCGCGCCGGTGAGGTAGGCGATCTCGGTGTCGGTCGTCGCGACGGGCACGCGGAGCGTCTGCAGCGTACCCGGCACCGTCGGCGTCAGCACGAGCAGCGTCGTCGCGCGATCGCTCGTCGGCGCACTGGCGACCGGAGTCGCGGTCGCACGCAGCGACATCAGCGCGACCGGAGCCTTGTCGTTGCCGCCGATCTGAACGAGCGGACCGCACCCGGCGACACTGGCAAGGGCGACGAGGGCGGCGGCGATCGAAAGGTGGCGCATCATCACTTCTTGCCCTTCTTCGGCGGCACATAGCCGGGCGCGGCATATTCGGGGAGCTTGCGCCCGCCAAGCAGGGCACCCGCCGGATCCTGATCGAGCTTGGCCGCGATCGCGCCGAGCTGCGCGGTGGCATCGCGTGCCTCGCGGATCAACTGCGCGGTCTCGGGCAGCGTCTGGCCGGTGAACGTATCGATGCCGGGCTGGGCGCTGGCGACGAGGCCATCGAGCTTGGCGAGCGTGGCGTTGGCATGGCCTGCCGTCTCGCGCAGGTCATGGACCAGCGGCCCGGCGTCGGTCGTCAGGATCGTGTCGGCATGGCCGGTGAGTTTGGTCAGCGCCGCCGCCGCCTCGGTCGCCTGCTTGAGCGTCGCGCGCGTATCGACGATCGTTGCGGCGATTTCGGGACCGCGGTCGGCAAGGCTACCCGTCAGCCGGTCGGCGTTGGCGAGGATGTTGCCGAGCGACTTGCGGTTCGCCGGGTTGAGCAACTCGTTGAGCGACGCGGTCAGCGCCGACACGTTGTTGAGCAGTTCCGGCGCGCTCGCGAGCAACTGGCCCAGCGCACCCGCGCGCGGCGGGATCACCGGGCGGCCGAACGGCCCGATCTCGGTGATCGGCGGGGCTCCCGCCATCGCGCCGGTCAACTGGATCTGGCTGACGCCGGTGAAGCCGACGCCCTCGATTGCGGCGGTCGTGCCCTGAAGGATCGGCACATCGGTGCCAACCTCGATCCGGACGCGCACCGCGTCGGGGGTCTTGGGCAGCAGCGCGATCTGCTTGATCTGGCCGACCGGCACGCCCTTGAACTGGACGGGAGAGCCGACCGCGATCCCGCTGATCGACTGGCGGAAAAAGATGTCGAATTCGCGCTTCTCGGTCCCCGAGAACTTCGCGAGATACAGGACGAAGGCGAATAAAGCGATCGTCAGCGCAATGACGACGCCGCCGACAAGGGCATAGTTGCTCCGGGTTTCCACGTCAGTCCTCGTCCTCTGTCCCGGTGCCTGTCGCGGCGGCTTCCGCCCCCACGGATCCTTCGCCAGCCTCAAGCGCGCGGGCAGCGTCGCGATCGGCCTCGGTCGCCTTGTGCGGGACGGCGTCGGTGGCCGCCGCCGCCCGCCCGCGTGGTCCCGAGAAATATTCGCGGACCCACGGGTGGTCAAAATCCATTAGTTCCGGAATCGTTCCGACCTTGAGCATAACGCCGTCCCCGAGCACCGCGACGCGGTCGCAGATCGCGTAGAGCGTATCGAGGTCATGGGTGATGAGGAACACCGTCAGGCCAAGCGTATCACGCATCCCCTTGATCAATTCGTCGAACGCCGCCGCGCCAATCGGGTCGAGCCCGGCGGTCGGCTCGTCGAGGAACAGCAAATCCGGATCGAGCGCGAGGGCGCGAGCGAGGCCGGCGCGCTTGCGCATCCCTCCCGATAGCTCCGAGGGGAATTTCGACCCGGCGATCTCGGGCAAGCCGACCATCGCGATCTTGTAGCTGGCGATCTCGTCCATCAGCGTCTGGTCGAGCTTGAAGAACTCGCGCATCGGCGCTTCGATGTTCTCGGCCACCGTCAGCGAAGAAAACAGCGCTCCGCCCTGAAACAGCACGCCCCAGCGGCGGCGCAGATCTTTCGCGGCGTCGGCATCGAGGTTGGCGACGTCCTCGCCGAGAACGGTGATTTCTCCCGCATCGGACTGCTGGAGCCCGATGATCGAGCGCATCAGGACCGACTTGCCGGTGCCCGAGCCGCCGACGACGCCGAGAATCTCGCCACGGCGGACCTCGAGGTTGACGTCTTTATGGACGACCTGCTCGCCGAAGCTGTTTTGCAGATGCGAAACGCGAATGACGACGTCGTCATTCTCATCGGATGCCGATGCTGGCGCGGTCGCCATCAGACGTAGCCCAATGCGGTGAAAAACACCGCGAAGAACGCGTCGAGGACGATGACGAGGAAAATGCCCTGGACGACCGACTGCGTGGTCCGCGCGCCGACCGACTCTGCGTTCCCCGTGACCTGCATCCCCTGAAAGCAACCGGTCACCGCGATTATGAAGCCGAAAACCGGGGCCTTGATCATCCCGATGACGAGGTCGGACAGCGGCGTGACGTCCTGGATCCGCTGGACGAAACTTGTTGGCGGAATGCCGAGCGACACCCAGCAGAACAGCCCGCCGCCGATGATTGCCATAACCGCGCCGAAAAAGGCGAGCAACGTCATCATTACAACCATGGCGATGACGCGCGGCAGAACAAGAACCTCGATCGGTGACATGCCGATCGAGCGCATCGCGTCGACTTCCTCGTTGAGCTTCATGGAGCCGATCTGCGCGGCGAAAGCCGACCCCGAGCGCCCGGCAACCATGATCGCGGTGAGGAGGATGCCGAGTTCGCGGATAACCGAGCGGCCGATCAGATTGACGACGAAGATTTCGGCACCGAACTGCTGGAGCTGGACCGCGCCCTGTTGCGCGACGACGATCCCGACAAGGAACGACAGCAGCCCGACAATGCCGAGCGCATTCGCGCCGACGACCTCCATCTGGTGGATCACCGCGTTCCACCGCAGCGGGCGGCGCTCGAAGATCGTCTGAAACAGCACGACGAGCGTTTGCCCGAGAAAGGCGAGGAACTCGCCGAGCGTGTGCGCGGCATGGACGACCGACGCGCCGATCAGTGCAAGCCGTTCGATCACGCGGTTGCCGTGCGGCGGCAGGCGTGCGGAGGGCTTGTCGTTCGCGGCGACCTGGTCGATCAGCCGCCTGGCGTCGTCGGAGGCGTGGTCGAGCGTCGCCGACTTCCCGGCTTTCTCCCAGTCGCGCAGCAATTTGTGAACGAGCCACGCCCCGGTGGTATCGATCCGGTCGAGGCCGCCGAGGTCGATATTGAGGTCGCGATCCGGCTCGATCGCCGCCATCTCGGGCGCGACCCCGCCGATCGACGCGACCGTCAGTGCCCCGCTGAGGTGAAGCGTGCGGGCTCCCCCTCCGGCGTCGTCAAGTGTCATGGTGGCGTCGGTCATCGTATCCGATTGTTGAGGGATCGATACGGTCCCGGCAAGGGGCAAACGTTGTTTACGCGGTTCGGTTGCGTTGCAGTGGCGGGTTCGGCAA
>JAYTTV010000054.1:0-10218 GCA_043745075.1 Sphingomonadaceae bacterium | reverse complement strand
CCGCGGTCAGCAGGACATGGCCGCCTTCGCCTGCCTGGTATTTGGCGCCCGCTTCGTAGCTGTAGTTGCGCTCGGGCTCGAGGTTGGCGGTGGTGCTGCCGAGGCCGCCGTAGCTGACCCCGCTCGAGTCGGTCTGCTCGCCGCTCGGGTTCGACGACGAGCTGGCGGAGACGTACAGCGTCGCCTTGGGCACCGGCTTCCACACCAGCCCGCCGTTCCAGTTGACGAAGCTGCTGTGGTTGCGGAGCAAAGTCCGCGTTTGCGCCGGTGCGGTCGCGGTCAGCGGGGTCGCCGACAATGTATTGGTCGACACGATATAGTCGTCGAAGCGGACCCCGGCGCTCAGCTTGATCGTGTTGGTCAGGTCGATCGTATCGAGCAGGTACGCCGCCTTCGACACCACCAGCGTTTCGGCGACCGCGCCCGACAGCCCGCGGAAGGGCGTGTACGCCGGGTTGTTCGGATTGGGGTTGGACAGAGTCTGCAGGATGACCACTGGCGGCACGATGACCGTGCCGACGGTCTCCGACCGGCCGTTGAGGAACAGGCGGTTGACGATGTCCTCATGGTCGAACTCGACGCCGCCGATCAGGCTGTGGTGGAAGCGGCCGGTGTCGAATTCGCCGCTGGCCTCAGTGGCATTGGCCCAGGTCTTGGCACGCGCGTTGCGGCTCTGCGGATTGGCCTGGACGGTCCAGTTGGCCGGGTTGGGATCGCTGATGTTCGGGCGCTCGGCGACGGTGGCGATATGCTGGCTGAGCGTCGTGCCGTAGCGCGTCTTGCTCGTCAGCTTGATTCCCTCGGCCGGGCGCCATTCGAGCCGTGCGGTGCCGATGTCGGTCAGCGAATGGGTGAAGTCGCGCTTGAGCAGGCCGTAGAAGTTGTTGCGGTTGACCTTGAACGGCTGCTGGCTGCGCACGTCGAACGGGACACCCCAGTCGGGCAGGCCGTCGGCGGTCAGGTGGTAATAATCGAGCACGACGTCGAAGTTCGGCGCGGCCTGCCAGGCGAGCGCCCCGGCGACGCCCCAGCGGCGGCTGTAGGTATAGTCGCGCCCGGCGACCCCGGCATCGGTGAACATGCCGTTGATCCGGAGCTGGACGGTGTCGGCGAGCTTGCGGTTGACGTCGACGGTGAAGCGCCGCGTCGCATCGGTGCCGCCGGTGACTTCGCCCTCGACGAAGCTGGTCATCTGCGGCGCCTTGCTGATCAGGCTGACCGCGCCGCCGGTGGTGCCGCGCCCGCCGTACGTCGACGACGGGCCCTTGACGATCTCGACCTGCTCGATCGCGAAGACCTCGCGGCTCGACACACCCGGATCGCGCAGGCCGTCGATATAGACGTCGTTGCGCGCGTCGAAGCCGCGGATGAAGATCCGGTCGCCGAACGCGTTGCCGCCCTCGCCGGTGCCGAGCGTGACGCCCGGCTGGGTGCGGGCGAGGTCGCGGAAGCTGAGCGCGCCGAGGTCCTCGATGACTTCCTTCGGGATGATCGTGATCGACTTCGGCGTGTCGGCGATCGGCTCGGTCAGCTTCGACGACGCCGAGCGGTCGACCTTGTACGGCGCGGCGGCGTCGGCGTACGGGTTCGTCCCCGGAGCGCGGAAGCCGGTGACGACGATGTCGCTGCTACCGCTTCCATCGGCGGCGTCGGCGGCGGCGTCAGCGTGCGCCGCCCCGCCGAACATCAACGCTGCGGTGAACGGAACGAGCGCGGGCGACCGCAGCGACAGCGGCATTCTGGTGTTCGACAATTGACTTCCCCGATGAGTGAGATCGCCGGATACTGCGAGTCATTCTCATTCGCAAGCCTGTTGCGAGTAATTCGCGATAAAGCTCGTTTCGGCGACGATCTCCGCTGCAGAAACTGCTGCTGCGAGCGATCAAGGCGGCCTGTGCAGTCCGCGACCTAGGGCAGGGGAAGCGATTGTGTCCGATGCCTAGCGCAGCGCTTTCTTGTCACGACCCCGAAAAATCAGCATTGAGGTGGGATGACGACGACCTGGACCCCCGACAGCTGGCGCGCCCGTGAGGCGCGACAGCTCCCCGTCTACCCCGACGCCGCGGTGCTCGCCGCGACCGAGGCCGAGCTGCGGACCTATCCGCCGCTGGTTTTTGCCGGGGAAGCGCGCGACCTGACGGCGCAGTTGGCCGACGTCGCCACGGGCAAGGCGTTCCTGATGCAGGGCGGCGACTGCGCCGAAAGCTTCGCCGACTTCCACCCGAACAACATCCGCGACACCTTTCGCGTCCTCCTCCAGATGGCGGTCGTCCTGACCTTCGCGTCGAAGTTGCCGGTGGTGAAGGTCGGGCGGATGGCAGGGCAGTTCGCCAAGCCGCGCTCGGGCGATTTCGAGACGATCGACGGCGTCGCGCTGCCGAGCTACCGCGGCGACAATATCAACGGGCTCGACTTCACCGCGGCGTCGCGGACTCCCGATCCGGCGCGGATGATGCGCGGCTATATGCAGTCGGCGGCGACGCTCAACCTGCTCCGCGCCTTCGCCAGCGGCGGCTACGCCAGCCTCCATCAGGTCCATCAGTGGAACCTCGACTTCGGCGGACGATCGCTGTGGAGCGAGCAATATCAAGCGCTTGCCGAACGGATCGGCGAGGCGCTCGACTTCATGGCGGCGTGCGGCTTGTCGCCCGAGACCGTGCCGCAGCTCAAGGCGACGAGCTTCTTCACCAGCCACGAGGCGCTGCTGCTCGGCTACGAGCAGGCGCTGACGCGGCAGGACAGCCTGACCGGCGACTGGTACGACACCTCGGCGCACATGCTGTGGATCGGCGACCGGACGCGCTTCGCCGGATCGGCGCACGTCGAGTTCCTACGCGGGGTCGGCAACCCGATCGGGCTCAAGGTCGGGCCGTCGATCACCGTCGACGACCTGCTCCGCCTGACCGACACGCTCAACCCCGGCAACGTCCCCGGACGGCTGACGCTGATCGCGCGCTTCGGGGCGGACCAGGTCGAGGGCTCGCTGCCCCGCCTCGTCCGCGCAGTTGCCCGCGAAGGCCGCTCGGTGGTCTGGTCGTGCGACCCGATGCACGGCAACACCGTCAAGGCGGCGGGGGGCTACAAGACGCGGCCGTTCGACCTGATCCTGCGCGAGGTCCGCAGCTTCTTCGCGGTCCACCGCGCCGAGGGCACCCACGCCGGCGGCATCCACGTCGAGATGACCGGGCAGGACGTCACCGAATGCACCGGCGGCGCGATCGCGATCACCGACGAGGGCCTCGCCGACCGCTACGAGACGCAGTGCGACCCGCGGCTCAACGCGAGCCAGGCATTGGAGCTCGCGTTCCTGCTCGCCGATTGCCTCAAGGCGGAGAAGGCCGACCGCGATCATCGGGCGGCAGCTTGAGCACGCGCCGCGGCGCTTGACTAAGCGACCGATGCGCCGGTATTGACGCGCCTCGCTCGGCCCCTTCGTCTAGCGGTTAGGACGCGGCCCTCTCACGGCTGAAGCACGGGTTCGATTCCCGTAGGGGTCACCATCGCATCGCAGGTTGATTGGGCTGGCATGAGATGCCGGCGGCCGACGCAGCATTAACTGCTGTCCTACACCATGGCTAAACCTGTACCCTCGCTGCCTTGAGTCGCCACCGGGCGGCGCGGCGTGCTCTTTCTCATTGTTGGCGCAATTTTCGGAGTCCGCGAGGCGCGGCTGCATCGGCATATTTCCGCCGCTGCGCATTGGACGAACTTTGAGCCGCTCCGCCGACGTCGCAAATCGATGTGCAAATCCGTGAACTTCGTGTGACCTTTCGACGATGTGACCGGGGTATAACGGGGTTGGCTCGTCGGCTGATGTGTCCCGCGCCCAAGGATTGAACCGCCCGGTGCGCCGGTTGTTACACCTCCAGCGCGTGACGGAGGCGGGTATGACAGGCAACTGCGGGGACCGACCCTGACGATCACGCTTCCCACCCGGCGCGTCGAACCGCGCATCCTCGTCGTCATCGCGCTCGTCTGCGCCGTTCTGTGGGGCGTCGCGCGTCTCGGCTCGGAAATCGGCGAGGGCGAGACGAGCGCGTTCGACCGTGCCGTCCTGCTCGCCTTCCGCCAGACCGCTGACCCCAACCTGACGATCGGGCCGCTGTGGTTGCGCGAGACCGCGCGCGACATCACCGCGCTCGGCGGCTTTACCGTGCTGACGCTGGTGACGCTCGCCGCGGTCGCGGTGCTGCTCGTCTATGACCGCCGCCGCCAGGCGCTGGTGTTCGGCACGACCGCGGTCTTCGCGCAGGTCGCGTCGGAGGTGATCAAGCATTTCGTCGGTCGCGAGCGGCCGATGTTCATCACCCAGTACGACCTGTTCACCTCGTCGAGCTTCCCGAGCGGGCATTCGATGATGGCCCCCGCGGTCTATTTTACCCTCGCCGCGATCATCGCCGCCGGAGAATTGCGCCCGGCGGCGCGGCGGCTGCTGATGGCGGGAAGCGTCGTGCTCGTCGTCGCGATCGGGATCAGCCGGGTCTATCTCGGGGTCCATTGGCCGACCGACGTGGTCGCCGGCTGGGCGCTCGGCTCGGCGATCGCACTTGTCGCGTGGATAGCGTTGCAGCAGCGCCGCATCGCCGTATAGCGTCTGACGGTAACGAATAACCGAGCTGGACCTTGATGACCAAAGCGAGCGGACGCGCGATCGTCCTCGTCAGATGGTGGAGCGCGGTGCTCGCCGGCGCGCTGCTCATCCTCGCCGTCGTCGCGGTCAACGGTCATCCGACGGTGTTCACCGACACCGATGATTATTACGCGCTCGGCAAGGAACTGATCAGCGATATCGGGCTCGGGCCGCCGCCGCCCGAGCTGTCCGACGCCGACGTCGCGCAGGCCAAGATCGACCGGCACATGGGGCTGACCCAGATGGCGTCGCGGTCGGCGATCTACAGCGTGTTTCTCTACGTCACCGAATCGGTGGGTACCTTGTGGCTCGTCGCGCTGGCGCAGGCATCGGCGGTGAGCTGGTTGGTGCTGCTGCTGTGGCGCGCCGCGCTTCCGACCGAGCCGCGCTGGAGTGCGCTTGTCGCGATCGCCGTCGTCGCGATCGTCTCGCCGCTGCCGTTCTTCGCCGCCTTCGCCATGCCCGATATCTTTGCCGGGATCGTCGTCGTCGCGGCGGCGCTGGTGCTGATCTACGGCGATCGGCTCGGGCGGTGGGAGCGGCGCGCGGTCGGGGCGCTCCTGACGATCGCGCTGTCGGTCCACACCTCGCACATCCTGTTCATGGTGCCGCTGCTTGGGATCGGCGGGCTGATGCTGATCTGGCTCAGGCCGGGGCGGCGCGCGGCGGCGGGGCGGTTGGCCAGCGTCGGCATCGCGATCGTCGTCGCGCTCGCCGCCAACAGTGCCTATGGCGCGATGGTCCGGTTCGAGACCGGTGAGCCGCTGCGCAACCAGCCGTTCCTCACCGCGCGGCTGCTCGCCGACGGACCGGGGCGGGCGTACCTCCGCCATGCCTGCGCGAAGGGGAATGTCTATACGCTGTGCCATTATAAGGCGAAGCCGCTCAACAATTCGGAGGATGTTCTCTGGTCCGACCTGCCGAAGACCGGCGTGTTCATGCTCGCCGATTATAAGACGCGGGTCGCGCTCGAGGAGCAGGAGCCGCGGTTCGTCCTCGGCACCATCGCTTATGCACCCGGTGCGCAGCTCGTCGCCTCGCTCAAGAACTGGGGGCAGCAACTGATCCTGATCTTCGTCGAGGACCCGATCCGCAACCCGCATTTCTATCTGACCGACCCGTACTGGCGGCAGACCAACCTGCCGCCGGTTATCGAGCGCGTCGCCGACTGCGGCAAGAGTTTCCGCGGCTGCCCCTCGCGGCTGACGATGGCGCAGTCGCGGTCGTGGCACGGGGCGTGGCTGATCGCAGCGGCGGCGGCACTTGCGCTCGCCGCCTTTGGCATCCGGCAACAGATCACGAGCGAGCGGCCCGCGCGGCGAAACGACGACCGCCGTCTGCTCGCGGTGGCGATCATGTTCGCCGCCGGGGTGATCCTTAACGCCGCCGTCTGCGGGATCCTGTCGGGACCGTTTCCGCGCTACCAGTCGCGGATCGTCTGGCTGATCCCGGCAGGGGCGGTTCTGCTGCTGACGCGCCTGCGCCGCCGGCCGGTCGAGGGAAGCGCCGCCGCCGTGGCGTAAAGCGGGTGACATCGGAGCAGCGACATGAGCACCGACACCGCTATCGCGATCAATCGCTTCGGACTCGGCCAGCGCCGCGACGAGGCCGTTCCCGCCGACCCGAAGCGCTGGCTGGTCGACCAGTTCGCCGCGTTCGAGCCGCGTCCGGCGTTCCTCGCGTCGGTCCCGACCAGCGCCGCGATGGCCGCGCAGTTCCACGACTACACGCTGAGGATCCGCGACGCGCTCGGCGGTGACAAAGCCCCGCCCGCGCTGGCGGCGGTCCCGCCGATGACGGCGGGCCCGGGCGCGGCAGCCCCGCCGCCGCCGAAGAGCGCGCAAATGGAAGTCCGCCAGGAACTCCGCCGCGGCTACCGCGACAGCTATGTCTCGCTGGTCAGCGGCCGGATCGCCGCCGCGGTTGCATCGCCGACGCCGTTTCCCGAGCGGCTGACGCACTTCTGGGCGAACCACTTCGCGGTGTCGGCGGACAAACTGGCGACAATCGGACTGGCGGGAACGCTCGAGTTCGAGGCGATCCGGCCGCATCTGTTCGGCAGCTTCGCCGACTTGCTGCTCGCGGTCGAGCGGCATCCGGCGATGCTCCTGTACCTCGATCAGGCGCAGTCGATCGGCCCCGCCTCGATGATCGGGCAGCGCGCCGCCGGCCGCCCCAACGCCAAACGCAAGGTTGGCCTCAACGAGAATCTCGCGCGTGAAATCATGGAGCTGCACACACTCGGCGTTGGCTCGGGCTACACGCAGGCCGACGTCCAGGAGCTCGCGCGCGGGCTGACCGGGTGGAGCGTCGGCGGCTTCGTCCGGCGGCCGATCGGCATCGAGGCCCCCGACGGCGCATTCGTCTTCCAGACCGGCTGGCACGAGCCCGGCGCGCGGACATTGCTCGGGGTGCGCTATGCCGACAACGGGGTCGGGCGGGGCGAGGCGATGCTCCGCGCACTCGCGGTCCATCCGGCGACCGCGCACCATGTCGCGACCAAGCTCGCCCGGCACTTCGTCGCCGACACGCCGCCGCCGGCGCTGGTCGAGCGGCTGGCGGCGGTTCACCTGACGACCGGTGGCAACCTGACCGCGATGTACCGCGCGCTGATCGACGCGCCCGAAGCGTGGACGACGCCGCTCACCAAGTTCAAGACGCCGTGGGACTGGACGATCTCGTCGCTTCGCGGTGTCGGCATGCGCTCGGCCCCCGACATCAAGACCGTCGGCGCGCTGACCGCGCTCGGCCAGCCGGTGTGGCGGCCGGGGTCGCCGGCGGGGTGGGACGACATCGCCGCGAGCTGGGCCGCACCCGACGCCCTGCTCCGCCGGGTCGAGGTCGCGCAGCGGATCGCGGCGGTGGTCGGCGACCGGCTCGACGCGCGGACGCTCGGGCCGCAGATCATGCCAGGCGTGTGGAGCGCGTCGACTGCGGCGGCGGTGGCGAAGGCCGATAGCCCGGCGCAGGGGCTGGCGATGCTGCTCGTCGCCCCCGAATTCCTCCGGCGCTAGGAGACCGACGATGGACATCACCCGCCGCAGCCTGATCGGCAAGGCCGCGCTGACCGGCGTCTTCGCGCTGACCCCGCGACTGGTCTTCGCCGCCGCGCCGACCGACCAGCGCTTCGTCTTCGTCATCCTGCGCGGTGCGATGGACGGGATGGCGGTGGTCATGCCGGTCGGCGACCCGGCGTATGCGGGCCTGCGCGGCGCGCTCGCGCACCCGGCCGGCGACCCGGTCAAGCTCGACACGACCTTCGCGCTCCACCCGGCGATGGCTCGGACTGCGGCGATGTATCAGGCGAAGGAGGCGCTCTTTATCCATGCTGTCGCCTCGCCGTACCGCGAGCGGTCGCATTTCGACGCGCAGAACGTCCTCGAAACTGGCGGGACGGCGGCGTATTCGCTCAAGGACGGTTGGCTCAACCGCCTCGTGACCGCGCTGCCGGCCGGGCGCGAGCCGGCGATCGCGATCGCCGCGACGGTGCCGATGGCGTTGCGCGGGACCGCGCCGGTAACGTCGTACGCGCCGTCGGCACTGCCCGAAGCGAACGACGACCTGCTCCAGCGGATCAACGGCCTGTACGAGCATGACCCGCTGCTCCATCCGCTGTGGGCCGAGGCGATGGACGCGCGGACGCTGGCGCAGGGCGGCGACGCGGGCGAGGCGAACCCCGCCGGGCTCGGCAAGCTCGCCGCGCAATTCCTGTCGAAGCCGAACGGCCCGCGGATCGCGGTGATCGAACTGCTCGGCTGGGATACGCACGCGCAGCAGGCGGGGCGGCTGGCGAACCAGCTGCGCCAGCTCGACGCCGTGCTCGGCGCGCTGAAGGACGGGATGGGGCCCGACTGGAACAAGACCGTCGTCCTCGCCGCGACCGAGTTCGGGCGCACCGCGGCGGTCAACGGCACCGGCGGCACCGACCACGGCACCGGCGGCGCGGCGATCCTTGCGGGCGGCGCGGTCGCGGGCGGGCGGGTCGTCGCCGACTGGCCGGGACTCGGCAACGGCGCGCTGTACGAGGGGCGCGACCTCAAGCCGACGACCGACCTGCGCGGCGTCATGCTCGGGGTCAGCGCCGCGACGTTCGGGGTCGATCCCGCGCGGCTCGGCCCGGCGCTGTTTCCCGGCGCGCACGTCGCTCCCGTCGGGGGGCTGGTGCGGAGCTAGCGGGCGCGACTATGAAGGGGCGGTCACCCCCATCCTCGAAAGTCGCACATGCTTCGATCCGCGCTATTCGCCGTAACTCTGCTCGCTGGCACTGCGGCGATCGCCCAGTCGGCACCTCCGGTTGCAGCAACCGCGGCGACCCCCGCGGCGCAGCTCAAGGCGCTGTTCCACGAGAGCGACGAGGCGCAGCTCAAGCGTAATCCGATTCAGGGCCTGTTCCGCGGCGACCTGCGTTACGCCGACCAGTTCGGCGACTATATCACCGATGCTTATTTCGCCGCCGAGAAGCAGGCCGCGGTAGACGACCTTGCCGCGCTGGCGAAGATCGACCGCAAGGCGCTCAGCGTCGACGACCGGATTAGCTACGACGTCTTCAAGTGGCAGCGGACGACCGACCTCAAGGGCTATGATCCCGCGCTGCTGCGGACCTCGACCGACCGCCCGATCGACCATTTCTCGGGCTTCCAGACCTTCATGCCCGACCTGTCGTCGGGCGAGGGTGCGGCACCGTTCAAGACCGTCGCCGACTATGACAACAACCTCAAGCGGCTCGCCGGCTACGTCGTCCTGATCGACCGCTCGATCGGGCGGATGCAGCAGGGGCTCGCCGACGGCGTGACCAACCCGAAGCTCGTCATGCAGAACGTCATCGGCCAGCTCGATGCGCTCAACGCGGAGGGGGTCGAGGGGTCGACCTTCTACAAGCCGGTCAAAAAATTCCCCGACAGCATTTCCGCCGCCGACCGGACACGCCTGACCGCCGCATACGCCGCCTTCATCCGCGACCAGCTGATCCCGGCGCACACCCGGCTCCGCGACTTCATCCGCGACGTCTACCTGCCGAAGGCGCGGACGACGGTCGGGCTCGGCCAGATGCCGGGCGGGGCGGCGTATTACCGCTATCTCGTCGCGAGCACGACGACGACCGACATGACCCCTGAGGCGATCCACGCGCTCGGCCTAAGCGAGGTCGACCGGATCCATACCGCCGAGGAGAAGGTCAAGGACGCCGCCGGGTTCAAGGGCACGCTCGGTGAGTTCGCCAACTTCATGCGGACCGACCCGAAATTCGCCCCCGCGACCCGCGACGCGATGCGCGACGACTTCCTCGCCATCGACAAGCGCGTGATGGCAGTCGTCGGCAAGGAGTTCTCGACGATCCCCAAGTCGGCGCTCGAGATCAGGCCGGTCCCCGCGTATAAGGAGAAGACCGAGGCCGCCGGTTCGTATCAGGGCGGGACGCCCGACGGGTCGCGTCCGGGCGTATTCTACTACGACGCCTACGACCTGCCCTCGCGCTTTACCTGGGGCTTCGAGACGCTGTTCCTCCACGAGGGCATTCCCGGCCACCACTTCCAGATCAGCCTCGCGCAGGAGAACACGTCGCTGCCGGCGTTCCAGCGCTTCGGCGGCAA
>JAYTTV010000053.1:0-10221 GCA_043745075.1 Sphingomonadaceae bacterium | reverse complement strand
AGGTGGACTTAAAATCCCTCGGCCGTAAGGCCGTGCCGGTTCGATTCCGGCCGTGGGCACCAGCGCAGTTTTTGGCCGCAGTCGAGCGCGCCGCGGTCGTCCGGTCGGCGATCACCTGGGCGCGGTCTTACTCGGCAGCGATCGCCGGCATGGTTTCGAGCGTCGCCGGCTGAAGCGGCATTGCCTCGATCAGCTTAATCTCGCCGATCGTGTCGAGGCCCGTCGTCGCCCCGAGGGTCTCGAACTTTCGAGCGCGGCTAACGACGCGGCTATCGATCTGGCCGACCAGCTTGTTCCAGCTGCCGACCGCGCCTTCGAGCCCCTTTTGCACCGCCGTGAAATTGCCTCCCATGATGCGAATCGAATCGTACAAGTCGCGGCCGAGGCGCGCGATCTCGGCTGCCTGCTTCGCGAGGCGCGCCTGATCGCGCATCGCCGCGACGGTCCGGGCGACCGCAATCAGGTTGATCGGCCCTGCCAGCACCAGCCGCCGCGCCATAAAATCCCCCATCAAGGCGCGGTCATGTTCGAATGCGGCGGCGAGAAAATTCTCACCCGGCACGAACAGCACGACGAAGTCGACCGCGCCGCCGACGGTCTTTTCATAGGCCTTCGAGGCAAGCCCGGTGGCGTGGGTCCGGATCGCCCTGGCGTGCGCGGCGAGGTGGCGCGCGCGGTCGTCGGGATCGTCGGCACCGGCGGCCGCCATATACGCATCGACCGAGCATTTGACGTCGATCACCAGTTTGCGGTCGCCCGGTAAAGTCACGATGAAATCCGGGCGGCGGCTGTCGTCGCTGCCGTCGGCGGTCTGCGCGACGAAGTCGATGCCGTCGACGAGCCCCGCGAGTTCGAGCACGTTACGGCACTGCTCCTCGCCCCAGCGCCCGGCGGCCTTGCCCGACGATCGCAGCACGGTTTCGAGCTTTGCCGTCGCGCCGGTCACGCGGTCCTGCCCCTTGGCGACCTGATCGAGTAGCGCGTTGAGCGCGCCATAGCCCTCGGCCCGGACCTTCTCGATCTCGTCGAGCTTGGTCGCGTAGAGTCCGAGCGTGTCGCGCATCGGCGCGATCAGTTCGGCCATTGCGACGCGGTTGGCATCGAGACCCGCTCCCGCCACCTCGCGGTGCCGCACCAGCGCTTCCTCGGCACGTTCGAGGAATGCCGCCTGCGCGCCGTCCAGCGCCTTGGCGGCGAGCGCGGCGAACGACGTCTGGAGGTCGGCGAGCTGGCGGGCGTGGCCGGCGTCGCGCTCGGCTTGCTGCGCCGTCAGCCCGGCAAGGTCGGCAACGAGGCGGTTCCGCTCGGCTTCGATGCCAGCCAGTTCGGCGAGCCGCGCCTGCTGGGCCTCGACCTCGACCGCATGGCGTCCGATCGCGATGCGGTGCTCAACGACCTGCGCCCGCGCCGCAGCGAGGCTGCGACCCCAGACGAACCAGGCCGCAGCGAGCGCGACGCAGGCGGCGGCAAGCACCGCAGCAGCAATTTCCACGAACACTCTCCGATGCGAACGTAACGTGAATCACTCTAGCCGATCACATCGTGCAAGGGAATCATTCTCGGTCACAGCGCTGCGACAAGACTGAAACGTCTTGATCGGCTGGCGAGGACGCGCATGCTGCGACGACAAAACGTCCGCCGGAGAGCGGACCCGGGGAGATTCGCTGCATGCATCCGCACACCATCGTCGCCGAGAATCTCGCCTTCCCCGAAGGGCCGGTATGGTTCGAGGACGGATCCGTCGTCGTCGTCGAGATCAAGGCCGGGCGCGTCACGCGGGTCCGGCCCGATGGAACGATGCAGGTCATCGCAACCCCCGGCGGAGGACCGAACGGCCTCGCGGTCGGCCCCGACGGCGCCTTGTACCTGTGCAACAACGGCGGCTTCACGTGGAGCGGCGAGGAAGCGGGAATGCTGCTGCCCGGCGGCGCGCCCGACGACTATGAGACGGGCCGCATCGAGCGAATTGACCTATCGACCGGCGAGGTCGAGCGGCTGTACGACGCGTGCGACGGGCATCCATTGTCGGGACCGAACGATATCGTTTTCGACGCGCACGGCGGATTCTGGTTCACCGACCTTGGCAAGCACCGTGCGTATTCGACCGATACCGGCGGCTTGTTCTACGCCAAACCCGACGGCAGCAAGATCGTCTGCGCGGTCCACGGGCCGAACATGAACGGCGTCGGCCTGTCGCCCGATGGAAAGACGGTCTACACCGCGTGCACCCAGGCACGCCTCCTACTGGCGTTCGACATCACCGGGCCTGGCACCGTTGCGCCATCGGCGATACCGGCGCTGCCGGGGCGAGTTGTGACGAGCTTCCCCGGCTATACCTATCTCGACAGCCTCGCGATGGAAGCCAACGGGCGGATCGCTGTCGCGACCTTGGTCGAACGCCCGGGCATCTGCTCGGTTGACCCCGCGACCGGTGCGCAGGATGATTTCGCTTTTCCCGACCTGCTGACCACGAATATCGTCTTCGGCGGCGCCGATATGATGGATGCGTGGGTCTGCCTGTCGACCACCGGCAAGCTCGTGAAATGCCGCTGGCCGCGCCCGGGCCTGCGTCTCGCCCACTACGGCTGACCGCCACGCCGAACGGCGGCTTTACCGGCGGGCGGCGAAGAACTCGGTGAGCAGCGCCGCCGCCGCGACCTCGGCAATGCCGCCGTAAACCTCGGGCGCATGGTGGCAGGTGGGGGCGGCGAACACCCGCGCGCCATGATCGACCCCGCCGCTCTTCGGATCGGCCACGCCGTAATAGAGGCGCTCAATCCGGGCGAAGCCGATCGCGGCGGCACACATCGCACACGGCTCTAGGGTCACGTGAAGCGTGTGTCCGGGAAGGCGCTCGGACTTCGCTGCGAGGCATGCCGCGCGGATCACGAGGATCTCGGCATGCGCGGTCGGGTCCGAAAGCTCGCGGGTTCGGTTGCCGGCGGCGGCAACGACAGCACCAGATGGATCGGTGATCACCGCGCCAACCGGCACCTCACCACGCACAGCCGCCGCCCGAGCTTGCACGAGGGCGGCGGCCATTGCGTCAGAAGGTGGAAACGGCATGGCGCCGTTTAAACTATGAGCGCCCCTGCAACACTATCCAAAGCGCGTGGACGACACCCGGAATGTAACCGAGCAGCGTCAGCAGACAGTTGATCCAGAACGCCCCCCCGAAGCCGCGCGCGAGGAACACCCCGAGCGGCGGCAACAGGACCGAAGCGATGATCGTCAGAATCGACATTACTTCTTGTCGGCGTCGGCCTTCTCGACGCTGATCGTCGGCACATCGATACCAGTTGTCTTGCTGCCGACGCTGACGGTCGGGGTCGTCACCTCAGTGGTCTTGGTGCCGAGATCGACCTTTGCGGTGTCGACATTAAACTTGGGCAGCGACCCGCCCGCGGTGTCGACCTTGACCGTCGGCAACGAGCCCGACTGCGTCTGGTCGATATTGATCAGCTTGAAGGCGAAGGCAGCGACGACGAGCGCAACGATGATCAACAGCGCGATGAGCCAGCCCATGTTGTTCGAACGCTCGCGGACGACGGTGCGTTCGACGACGACCGGATTACCGGCGGCGTCGACGGAGCGGGTTTCGTATTCGGCCATCTTGGGGATCCCTGTTCAGTTCGTGGGGCGTCAACGCCGCGCCCGACCGAAAGGTTGCCGAAACGATTCAGCGTTAACCGCGTCGAACCTGACGCCGTAACGAGCCCAGCAGGATGACGAACCCGCTCATCAAGACCACCGCCTCGGTGCCGAGACCGCCGGTGTCTGCGATGATGTAGATCATGAAGACAAGGAACAGCGTGACCAACGCCCACGGCGCACGCCCGTAAATCTGTCGCCGCGTGGCCGGTCCGGGCAATATCCGCAACGCACGCAACTTCATTCTCCCGTCGGTCCCGCCAACCAAATTACGGTCGGCGGGCGGAACAGTTGCGAGTTAACCTCCGGCTAACTGCGATTGCGGAAGAGCGACGTCAGCCGTTCGCAACCTGGCGGCTGGCGCGCTTGCGGGCGTTCGGATCGAGATGCACCTTCCGCAGGCGGATGAAGTTTGGCGTCACCTCGACCAGCTCGGTGTCGTCGATATACGCGATGGCCTGCTCAAGCGTCAGCCGCTTCGGCGGGCTAAGGACGATCGCGTCGTCCTTACCGCTGGCGCGGAAGTTGGTCAGCGCCTTCGACTTCAGCGGATTGACCTCCAGATCGTCATCGCGCGCGTTCTCGCCGATGACCATGCCCTGGTAGACCGCCTCGCCGGGCTCGATCATCAGCACGCCACGCGGCTGGAGATAGCCCAGGGCATAGCCAACCGCTTCGCCGGTCTCGGTCGAGATCAGCACGCCGTTGCCGCGACCGTTGATCGGACCCTTGTACGGGCCGTACTTGTCGAACAGGCGGTTCATGATTCCGGTGCCGCGGGTGTCGGACAGGAACTCGCCGTGATAACCGATCAGGCCACGCGCCGGGGCGCTAAAGGTCAGGCGGATCTTGCCGCCGCCCGACGGGCGCATGTCGGTCATCTCGGCCTTGCGACCCGCCATCTTCTCGACAACCGTGCCCGAATATTGCTCGTCGACGTCGATCATGACGGTTTCGTACGGCTCGGTCCGCTTGCCGTTCTCGTCGGTGCCCAAAATCACGCGCGGGCGGCTGATCGACAGTTCGAAACCTTCGCGCCGCATCGTCTCGATCAGAACGCCGAGCTGCAGTTCCCCGCGCCCGGCGACCTCGAAAGCGTCCTTCTCGGCCGATTCGGTAACGCGAACGGCGACATTGCCCTCGGCTTCGCGCTTGAGGCGGTCGGCGATCATCCGGCTCGTCACCTTGCTGCCGTCGCGTCCGGCATACGGCGAGTCGTTGACGCTAAAGGTCATCGCCAGTGTCGGCGGGTCGATCGGCTGGGCGTGCAGCGGCTCGGTGACGCTGATATCGGCGATGGTGTCGGCGACGGTCGCCTTGGTCAGCCCGGCGATGGCGATGATGTCACCGGCATGGGCTTCCTCGACGGGAACGCGCTCGAGACCCTGGAAGGCGAAGATCTTCGCGGCGCGACCTTCCTCGGCGACTGAACCGTCGGGGTTGAGCGCGCGGATCGGCATGTTGAGCTTGAGCGTCCCCGACAGGATGCGCCCGGTGAGGATGCGCCCGACGAACGAATCGCGATCGAGCAGTGACACCAGCATCTTGAACGGACCGTCGAAATCGGCGGCGGGGGGCGGAACGTGCTTGACGACGGTTTCGAACAGCGGCGTCAGGTCACCCGAGCGGACGTCGCTCTGGTAGCCGACGTAGCCGTTGCGCCCCGACGCAAACAGGACGGGAAATTCGAGCTGCTCGTCCGAGGCTTCGAGCGTGACGAACAGGTCGAAGACTTCGTCGAGCACTTCCTGCGCACGCGCATCCTGCCGGTCGATCTTGTTGACGACGACGATCGGCTTCAAGCCGAGCGCGAGCGCCTTGCCGGTGACGAATTTGGTCTGCGGCATCGGCCCTTCGGCGGCGTCGACGAGGAGGATGACGCCGTCGACCATCGACAGGATGCGCTCGACTTCGCCGCCGAAGTCGGCGTGGCCCGGCGTATCGACGATATTGATGTGGGTCGTTTCGTGCGTCGACGGATCGGTCCACTCGACGCTGGTGCACTTGGCGAGAATGGTGATGCCGCGCTCTTTTTCGAGCTCGTTCGAATCCATTGCCCGCTCGGCGACGCGCTGGTTGTCGCGGAACGTCCCGGACTGACGGAACATCTGGTCGACGAGGGTCGTCTTGCCATGGTCGACGTGCGCGATGATCGCGACATTGCGCAAGCGCATGTGGGAAATCCTGAATATCGGGGTCGGAGGGTCGAGCGCGCCCTTACGCTAACTGCTGCGTCGCAACAAGGGTGCTACCGCCGAACCTTACCGGACCACCGCGAGCGCCACCACCAGCGATTGACTTCGTGGCGTCGCCAAGCGAGTTTGCGCCTCGCTGAGCCGGGCCAAAAAACATAGAGCTGCCGGACCATGGGCCTGCCGGGTTAAGGGCTGGCCGAGTCAAGGAAACGCCGTGGACACCGAAGTCACTGCCGCCGGCGACGAATTTGCCCATGGCCGCCGCGTCGGCGCGATCCTCGCCGATGCCCGCGCCGCCGCCGGGCTCGAAATCACCGATATCGCCCGCGATACCCGCGTGCCCGCCCGCCACCTCGCGGCAATCGAGGCCGATGCTCACGACAGCCTGCCCGCGCTGCCTTATGCGATCGGCTTCGTCAAAGCCTTCGCCCGCGCGGTCGGCATCGACCCCGAAGCTGCCGGCGCCCAGTTTCGCGCCGAGACGAGCAAGGTTCCACATACCCCCGCACCGCCGCCGATGTCGCCGCTCGACGAACGTCGCCTGCCGCCGCGCGGTCTGGTGACCGTCAGCATCATCGCGGTGCTCGCCGTGATCGCCGCCGTCGTCGCGTGGAGTGCGGGCGCGTTCGACGGCGCATCGAAGCCAGCACAGCCCACAGTTGTTGCGACGGCGGCACCTCCAGTCGAGACGGCAACGACCGAACCGGCGCCGGCTGCGACCCCGGATGCCCCAGCGACGACGAGTGCAGCACCTGCCGCGACTGGCGCCGCGACCCCGGCGGCCTCTCCGATCGTCCCGACCGCGACTCCGCCCGCCACTTCCGGAAGCGGGCGCGTCGTCATCACCGCCAACGGCGATGCGTGGTTCCGCATCACGGCCTATGACGCGACCGCGCGCAAGGTCGTCACCGTCAAGACCGGCGTCCTCGCGAAGGGCGAGCGCTATGAGGTGACGCCAGTACCGGGGCAACGGCTATGGACCGGACGCGCCGGCGCGCTGCAGATCAGCGTCGACGGTCGCGCGCTGCCCCCGCTCGGCGGGCCGGTCGAGACCGTCAAGAATGTCAGCCTCGACCCCGCCGACTTGCGCGCGCGGTCCGCCGCTCCGGTCGCGCCGCGATGAAGCGCGCAATCCTCGCCATGTTGCTGATCGCGGCGCCCGCAACGGCGCAGGACGAACGGCTCGACAAGCGCGTCGGCACGCTTGAAACCCAGATGCGCGCGGTGCAGCGCAAGGTTTTCCCCGGCGGTGATCCGCGCTATTTCACCCCCGAGATTGCGCCCGCGAACAGCGCCCCCGAAGAACCGATCGGCACGCCGTCGAGCTCGGCGCTCACCGACCTGACCGCGCGCGTCGATGCGCTCGAGCGGCAACAGCGGACTTTGACGGGCCAGGTCGAGGAAGCCCAATTCAAGCTGCGCCAGCTCGACGAGGCGCTGACCAAGTTCCGCGGCGATACCGAATTCCGCCTGACGGCGATCGAAGGACCCAAGACCGCGGCTCCGGCAGTCGATTATCCGGCAGCCACGGTTCCCGACACCGCGCCGACACCGCCCGCCCGCGTTTCCCCCAAGCTGCCAACGAAGCCCGACGTCGCGGTGACTCCGGCGTCGGTCGAGGACACATGGCGCGCGGCCTACGCGCTCTACGTCGCCAAGGATTACTCGCGCGCCGAGGCAGCGATGCAGGACTTCCTGACGAACAACCCGAAGGTGGCGCGCGCAAGCAACGCGCAGTATTGGCTTGGGCGTAGTTACATGGCGCAGGAGAGCTATGCGCAGGCGGCGAAGGCATTCCTCGATGGCTATCAGAAATTCCCCAAGGGTGATCGCGCGCCCGACAGCCTGTTGTGGCTCGGCAACGCGCTCGCCGCGCTCAAGAAGCCCGATCAGGCGTGCCGGTCGCTCAACGAGCTTCAGTCGGTCTATGGCGAGACGCTGACCCCGGCACTGAAATCGGCTGCCGCGAAGGCGCGCAAGGATGCAAAGTGCGACGCCTGACGCAGCGGTGATCCCCGACCTCGCCGCGACGTTCGCGGCGCTGGCCGGGCGGAGCCTGCGCGATGACGAGGCGATCGCCGTCGCGGTCTCTGGGGGGCCCGACAGCCTCGCGTTGCTCCTTCTCGCGCACCGCGCATTTGGTAGTCGAGTGCGCGTGCTGACCGTCGATCACGGCCTGCGCGCCGAAGCTGCGGACGAGGCAGCGCTCGTCGCGAAGTATGCCGCTTCTCTCGGCATCACCCACCAAACGCTCCGCTGGAATGGCCCCCATCCCACCGCTAGCCTTCAAGCGGCGGCGCGCGCGGCACGCTATCGGTTGATGGCCGGGCATTGCGCGGCGCACGGCATCGGCTGGCTGGCGACCGCGCATCATCAAGGCGACCAGGCCGAAACGCTCCTCCTCCGCCTCGCGCGCGGTAGCGGCAGTGCAGGCCTCGCTGGCATCCGCGCACGGCGTCCGCTGGCAACCGGCGTCACCCTGATCCGCCCGCTGCTGGGTGCGACAAAGGTCGAGCTCGCGGCGATCGTCACTGCGGCGGAATGGGTCGCGGTCGACGACCCGTCGAATCGCGCGCCGCGCTTCGACCGGACGCAGGCCCGAGCGGTCCTCGCCGACAACCCGTGGCTCGCGCCCCACCGTCTCGCCGCCAGCGCGGGACATCTCGCCGAAGTCGAGACGGCGCTCGTCTGGACCACCGAAACAGCGTGGCGCGGGCGCGCGACGGTCACCAGCAACCACATCATGATCGATGCCGCCGGTCTGCCGCACGAGATCGCGCGACGGCTCCTGCTCCGCGCCGTTACCGCTATCGCCCCCGCCGCTACTCCCCGCGGCGCTGCAGTTGATCGCGTGCTCGACCGCCTCGACGTCGGCGCTGGCGGGACACTCGCCGGAGTCGCGGCGACTGCGCGTTCGACCGGCGGGAGCATTTTCTGGCACTTCGAGGCCGCTCCGACGCGCTGTTAATCGAGCGTGGATGCGACCGGACGACGCTTCTGTACCATCAAAAGCAGCCAAACGATTGCGCGGGCGCGTAACATGCCTATCTTCACTGTTCAGCTGCCGAACCGAAAGTGCCGTATCATGGCCGACAAGCGCCCGCCTAATCCGTGGATCAAGAGCCTGGGCCTGTGGGTCGTAATCCTGCTCGTCCTCGCCGTTGTCGTGACACTGGTCCAGGGCCCGTCGACCGCGACGACGACCGGCAAGCTCGGCTATTCGGACTTCCTGACCAAGATCGACGATGGCGCGATCAAATCGGTCGAAATTCGCGGCTCCGAGATCGTTGGCAAGCTGACGACCGATGAGGAGTTCACCACTTACAACCCCGGTGATACCCAGCTCGTCCAGCATCTGCGCGAGAAGGGCGTCCGCTTCGATGCCAAGCCCGAGGAAGGTCGCTCGCTGCTCGGCCAGCTCGTCGTCACGATGCTGCCGTTCATCATCATGATCGGCATCTGGATGCTGGTCATGCGCCAGATGCAGAACGGCGCGGGCAAGGGCGCGATGGGCTTCGGCAAGTCGCGCGCCAAACTGCTCCAGCAGAAGGAAGGCCGCGTCACCTTCGACGATGTCGCCGGCATCGACGAGGCGCGCGAGGAGTTGCAGGAGATCGTCGAGTTTCTCAAGGACCCGTCGAAGTTCAATCGCCTCGGCGGCAAGATCCCCAAGGGCGCGTTGCTCGTTGGACCTCCGGGCACCGGCAAGACGCTGCTTGCCCGGGCGATCGCCGGCGAGGCCAATGTGCCGTTCTTCAACATTTCCGGTTCGGACTTCGTCGAGATGTTCGTCGGCGTTGGCGCGAGCCGGGTGCGCGACATGTTCGAGCAGGGCAAGAAGTCGGCCCCGTGCATTATCTTCATCGATGAGATTGACGCGGTCGGCCGTTCGCGCGGTGCCGGTCTTGGCGGCGGCAACGACGAGCGCGAGCAGACGCTCAATCAGCTCCTCGTCGAGATGGACGGCTTTGACGGCAACGAGGGCATCATCATCGTCGCCGCGACCAACCGCCCCGACGTCCTCGACCCCGCGCTGCTGCGCCCGGGCCGCTTCGACCGCCAGGTCATCGTCGGACGTCCCGACATTGAGGGGCGCGAGAAAATCCTCGCCGTCCATATGAAGAAGGTACCGCTCGCCCCCGACGTCAACGGCCGGGTCATTGCGCGTGGCACCCCGGGCTTCTCGGGCGCCGATCTCGCCAACCTCGTCAACGAGGCGGCGCTGCTTGCCGCCCGCCGTGCCAAGCGCCTCGTTTCGATGCGCGACTTCGAAGATGCCAAGGACAAGGTCCTGATGGGCGTCGAGCGCAAGTCGATGGTGATGACCGACGACGAGAAGAAGTTGACCGCGTATCACGAGGCTGGCCACGCGGTC
>JAYTTV010000052.1:0-35371 GCA_043745075.1 Sphingomonadaceae bacterium | reverse complement strand
GGACGACATCGCCAACGGCTTCGGAATCCATGATGTCGGCGCGCTGATCGTAGACCACCTTGCGCTGGTCGTTCATCACGTCGTCGTACTGGACGACATTCTTGCGCTGGTCGTAGTTGCGCGCCTCGACCTTCTTCTGCGCCGTCTCGATCGCCTTCGAGATCCACGGGTGGATGATCGCCTCACCCTCCTCGAGCCCGTTATTCATCATCCGCGCGAGCATGTTCTGCTGGCCGAAGATGCGAAGCAGGTCGTCGTCGAGGCTGAGGTAGAAGCGGCTCAGGCCCGGGTCGCCCTGGCGGCCCGAACGGCCGCGAAGCTGGTTGTCGATACGGCGGCTCTCGTGGCGCTCGGTACCGAGGACGAACAGCCCGCCGACCTGGCGGACGGCCTCGCGCTCGGCAAGGACCTCGGCCTTGATCCGCGCCATCGCGGTAACGCGCTCGTCGCCTTCGACGCCGTCGAGTTCGCGGGTGTAGCGCGCCTCGTAATTGCCGCCGAGCTGGATGTCGGTGCCGCGCCCGGCCATGTTGGTCGCGATCGTCACCGCGCCGATGCGCCCGGCCTGCTCGACGATATGCGCTTCCTGCTCATGGTAGCGTGCATTGAGGACGACGTGCTCGACCTTTTCCTTCTTGAGGAATTCGCTGAGCAGCTCGCTCTTTTCAATCGAGACGGTGCCGACGAGGATCGGCTGGCCGCGCTCCTTGGCTTCGCGGATCGTCTTGACGATCGCCTTGAACTTCTCCTCGGCGTTCTTGTAGAATTCGTCGTCGACGTCCTTGCGCTGGACCGGCAGGTTGGTCGGAATCTCGACGACATTCAGCTTGTAGATGTCGAAGAATTCGGCCGCCTCGGTCGCCGCAGTGCCGGTCATGCCGCCGAGCTTGGGATATAGCCGGAAGTAATTCTGGAAGGTGATCGACGCGAGCGTCTGGTTCTCGGGCATGATGTCGACGCCTTCCTTGGCCTCGACCGCCTGGTGCAGCCCCTCCGCCCAGCGGCGCCCGTCCATCATCCGCCCGGTAAATTCGTCGATGATGATGACCTTGCCGTCGCGGACGATGTAATCGGTGTCGCGGCGGTAGATCATGTTGGCGCGGAGCGCCTGGTTGAGGTGGTGGACGACCTGGGTGTTCTCGTAGTCGTAGAGGTTCTCGCCCTCGAGCAGCCCGGCGGCCTCAAGCGCACGCTCGGCGATCTCGGTGCCGTTCTCGGTGAGGATGACCTGCTTCTGCTTCTCGTCGATCTCGACGTCTTCGGCCTTGAACAGCTTCACCACCGCGTCGACCTGCATGTACAGCTCGGACTTGTCGTCGGTCGGGCCGGAGATGATCAGCGGAGTGCGCGCCTCGTCGATCAGGACCGAATCGACCTCGTCGGTGACCGCGAAGTTGAACGGGCGCTGGACCATCGCTTGGCGCGCGTATTTCATGTTGTCGCGCAGATAGTCGAAGCCGAACTCGTTGTTGGTGCCGTAGGTGATGTCGGCGGCATAAGCTTCGCGTCGGGTCTCGTCGTCGATGTTGGGAACGATGACGCCGATGCTCATGCCGAGGAAGCCGTAGACGCGGCCCATCCACTCGGCGTCACGCGACGCGAGATAGTCGTTGACGGTGACGACGTGGACGCCCTTGCCCTCCAAGGCATTCAGATAGACCGCGAGCGTCGCGACGAGCGTCTTGCCCTCGCCGGTCCGCATTTCGGCGATCTCGCCGCGATGGAGGACGACGCCGCCAATCATCTGGACGTCGTAGTGGCGCTGGCCCAGCACCCGCGACGCAGCTTCACGAACCGTCGCAAACGCCTCGGGCAGCAGGTCGTCGAGCGTCTCGCCCGCCACAAGCCGCGCACGGAAGGCGGCAGTCTGTGCCTTGAGCGCGTCGTCGGACATCGCCGACACAGCGGGCTCGTGGCTGTTGATCTTGGCGACCAGCGGGGCGAGCGAGCGGACGTAGCGCTCGTTCGACGAACCGAAGATGCGCTTCGCGATGCCTGCAAACATGGGAACCCTAACCGAAATCCGGGGCGCTTGCGCGCCCTACCGGGACCGGCGGGACATAGGGAGCGGCATCCGCTTAGTCAATTCTGGCGGCCTCCGCACACCACGGCTATTTCGGGCTCACCACACCCGTCGCGAAGCCGACGCTAAGCAGCGATACGGCCCTGACCGGGCTGCCCGAGCCGTCGCGCACGACGGGCCGCACGAGGTCGCTCACCGCCCCGCACGCGAGCCGGTCGAGTTGCGACACCCCGCTCGATGCATCGACCGCGCATGTCTGGACCTTGCCGGTCTGGTCGGCGACGACACGGAGGTCGGTCACGGCATGTGGCGGCGCATGGTCGACCGTCATCGCGAAATCGATGTCGGCGGCGGGAACCGGGCGGTTGACCGAAAAGCCCTGGCGAATGCGCGCCGCGACAGGCCGGCCGTCTTCGTCGCGCGCCGGGGAGAAGTGCGCGAAACGGCCTGCGCGCTCGCAGGCAACCTTGTCGAGCAGCGCCGAGCCGCTCGCCACCACGATGGCGCAGCGATCGACGTGCCCCGAGGTATCGACGAACAGATCCGCCCACGTGACCATGGGCGCGGTCGTCGCGGCTAGAACCGACGCCTGCGAGACGTCGAGTGTCCGCGCCGCGAATTGCGGGACCGGCATGGCTCCGAGCATCGCGCCCGCGATCATGATTAACAACATCGGAACTCTCCCCCGCGAACAGACGGCAAAGTGGCCGAAGCGTGTCAACCACGCCGCGGCCACTCTGTCACTCAATCGTGCGAACTAGCGGTAACGCCACCCGTCGTGCCCACGCTCGCGATGATGCCAGTAACGCTGCCCGTCCCAATAACCACGGCCGTGATAGAAGTTGCCGATGATGAGGCCCGGCGCAACGACGACCGGGCCGCCACGCATCGGGCGGCAATGGCCGTATGGGCCGCGGAACGCGCCAGGACCGCAGCCGTCGCGCGCTTGCGCGGCGGTCCCCGCGGAGAGCGTAACGCCAGCGACGAACGCGATGGCAAGAAACTTGTTCATGACGATTACTCCTCACAAGTCGATGCCGGTCAACGCCGGCTCTGCCGGACCGTTCCGGAACCACCGGTGTAGAGTGGCGTCACCGAAGCGTGGATTTACGAATTCGAGCTGGCGCCAGAGCAAGATCGGGCTTGTCTCACCCCGCGTCGGTCCGCAAAGCAGCGTCATGTCAACGATCTCCCCACTCGCCCGCCCCTTCCCCGCGATGCCGCCGGTCGCGGGGGTCCGCATCGGCACCGCGACGGCGGGGTATAAGGCCTGGACGCGCGCCGATACCACGCTCGTCGAGTTCGCTTCCGGGACCACCGTCGCGGGCGTGACGACGCGCTCGAAGTGCCCTTCACCCGAGGTCGACTGGTGCCGCGCGGCGCTTACCGGCGGCAGCGCCCGCGCGCTGGTGATCAACGCCGGCAATTCGAACGCCTTCACCGGACGATCGGGGCGTGACGCGAGCCGAGCGCAGGTCGAGCGCGCCGCCGCGCTGATCGGCTGCGCCCCAAGCGAGGTCTTCGCCGCCTCGACCGGCGTCATCGGCGTCCCCCTTCCCGCCGACAAGGCGACCGCCGGGGTCGCAGCGGCGCATGCCGCGCTGGGACAGGCGAGCTTCGAGGACGCGACCAACGCGATCGGCACGACCGACACCTTTGCCAAGGGTGCGACCGCGACCGCGTTGATCGGCGCGACGCGGGTCAACATCTGCGGAATCGTCAAGGGATCGGGGATGATCGCGCCCGACATGGCGACGATGCTCGGCTTCATCTTCACCGATGCTGCCGTCGCCGCGCCATTGCTCCAGACCATGCTGAGCGCGGCGACCGAGCACACCTTCAACGCGATCACCGTCGACAGCGACACCTCAACGTCGGACACCGTATTGGCTTTCGCCACCGGCGCGGCGGGCAACGCGCCGATCGCCGCGGTCGACGATCCGGGAGCCGATGCGTTCGCCGCTGCGCTGACCGACGTCTGCCGCCAGCTCGCGCAGCTCGTCGTCCGCGACGGCGAAGGCGCGACCAAATTCGTTACCGTCACCGTCGATGGGGCGGAGGACGACCGCGCGGCGAAGGTCGTCGCGATGAGCATCGCCAACTCGCCGCTGGTCAAGACCGCGATCGCCGGCGGCGACGCCAATTGGGGCCGCGTCGTCATGGCGGTCGGCAAGGCGGGCGAGGCCGCCGACCGCGACCGGCTCGACATCAGCTTCGGCCCGACACTGGTGGCGACGAAGGGCGCGGTCGTCGACGGCTATGACGAAGCCCCGGTCGCGCGCCACCTCAGCGGCACCGAGATCGAGATCGGCGTCGACCTCCACCTTGGCCACGGCCGCGCCCGGGTGTGGACGTGCGACCTGACGCACGGCTACATCAGCATCAACGGCGACTATCGCAGCTAAAGGCGGAGTGCAGCCGAGGGGAGCCAGCCGATGACGATCGTTCTGCATCACTACGAGACCTCGCCGTTCAGCGAGGTGCTGCGGCTCGCGCTCGGCCACAAGAATGTCGATTACTGGTCGGTCATCATCCCCAACACCGCGCCGAAGCCGCTGCTGACGCCGCTAACCGGCGGCTACCGGAAGACCCCGGTGCTCCAGATCGACGCCGACATTTATTGCGATACGGCGATCGCGGCGGAGGCGATCGAGGCGCTGCCGGGGCCGACGCTGTATCCCGAACCGTTGGGCCGCGCGGGCGACTTCATCGCGGCGATGGCGGGCGGGCCGATGTTCTTCGCCGCGGTTGGTGCAGCGATGGCGCCGATCGCCGACAAGATCCCCGATGCTTTCTGGGCTGATCGCGCGGCGCTGTTCGGCCTGTCGCGCGACTTGGTCAAGGCGCGCGCGCCGCATAGTCGCGCGCAGTTCATGGCGGGGATGGCGCGGCTCGACGACAGTCTGGCGGCACGCGATTTCGTTGGCGGCGACACGCCGGGCTATGTCGACTTTGCGCTGTACATGCTCGCGTGGTTCCAGCGGCGGTTCAACCCTGCTGCGCCGATCCTCGATCCGTATGCAAACGTCGTCGCGTGGGAAGCGCGGGTCAAGGCGGTTGGTCACGGCCACCCGCACACGACCGACGCGCAGGAGGCACTGGCGCTGGCGCATGGCGCAACGCCCGACCTGAGCGAAGCGGTCGACGCGGCGTCAGGGTTCGGCGCGGGTCAGCTGGTGACAGTCGCGACCGAGGACCCGGGGGCCGACAAGGTCGAGGGTAAGCTGCTCAGGCTGTCCGACCGCGAGATCGTGATCCGCCGCGACGATCCCGACGCGGGGACCGTCGCGGTGCATTTCCCGCGGCTGGGACAGGTGTTGCGCCCGGCTTAAGCCGCCTTCGTCGCGTCGTCGCCGAGCTCGCCCTCGAGCCAGCTCTTGAGGTGCGACTTGGGAGCGGCGCCGACCTTGGTCGCGACCGCGTTGCCGTCCTTGAACAGGATCATCGTCGGGATGCCGCGGACGCCGTAGCGGGTCGGCGCATCGGGGTTCTCGTCTATGTTGAGCTTGACGATGTCGACCCCGGCGAGCTCGTCGTTGATCTCCTCGAGCGCCGGGCCGATCTGGCGGCACGGGCCGCACCATTCGGCCCAGAAGTCGACGAGGACCGGACGGCCCGAGGCGATGACGTCGCTGTGGAACGAGGCGTCGGTGACGTGCTTGGCAGCCATGGTGTGGTCCTCATGTATTCGCTGGAGCAAAGATAGGTCGGCCCGTCGAGCCCCGCAATCGTCCACGCGCAAGCGATTCTTCGGCGCGGACAATCACCATTGTCAGCCGGCGAGATAGGCTTCGAGATCGTCGCTGCCGCCGATACGCCGACCGTCGATGAACACCTCCGGTGTCGTCTCGACTCCGTGCTTGGCCTCGAACGCCTCGACTTCTTCGCGCGTGCCGAGGATGTGCTCGTCGACGGTGAACCCAGCGGCCTCGAGCATCTGCTTGGCGCGGACGCCGAATGGGCACGTCTCCTCGGGCAGGATCATTCGATACAGGGTTGCCTGCTTCTCGGCCATGGCCGCGTCTCCGGTGGTTTGCGTCGACGCAAGTAGCGCAGCGGGCCGATCCGGGTTCCGCCTCAACCCGGCGCGTTGGCAGCGAGCAGGTCGGCGGGCAGCTCGATCAGCGTCGCGTCGTGGGTGTAGAGCAGCGCCGCCGTGATCGCCTTGCCCGGGAAGATTCGCGCGAGCGCCGCGACATAGGCGGCCATCTGGCGGAGGTGGTACGGCACGACCGACGCGGCATCGGCGGGAACCCGCGCGCCGGTCTTGAAGTCGATCACCTGCACGCTGTCGACCCCGACGAGCAGCCTGTCGACGGTGCCGGCGATGACGATGTCGCCGACCGTCGCCGCGATCGGCGCTTCGGCGAGCGCGTCGGGACCGAACAAAGCGGCGAAGCGCGGGGCGGCGATGATGTCGAGCGCGCAGGCGGCGATGCCATCGCGTTCGGCGGCGGGAAGGTCGGGCGCGGCGCGCGCGAGCCATGCCGCCGCGACCCCGGCACGGGCATCCTCCGCGACCCCGGGCAGTCGCTCGAACAAGGTGTGGAGCAACTGCCCGCGCCGCGCCGCCGCCTTCGCCGCCGGTCCGGGGGGCGGCTGGGCGACATCATCGGCGGCAATCGCCGATGGGCTGAGCGGACGCGGGGGGCGCGCCTCGGGAGCGGCGGATGTCGTCGCCCAATCGGGGAGCGCGATCTCCACTGGGACATGCACGGCGCGCGGTTCGGGGGTCACCGTCGTCCCCGCGCGATGGACGCGCGCCGAGCCCCAGATCGGGTCGACGTCTTCGGCGAGCGGCATGTTCGCAGCCATCGCGCGGTCGACCGCCGCGTACCAGCTATCGGGCGGCACATCGGCAGGCTTCTCGCCGCGCGGCTTGGCCAGTGCGCCGCCGATGAACAACAAATCTTCGGCGCGGGTCAGCGCAACGTAGAGCAGCCGCCAATGCTCGGCGGTCGCTGCCTCGGCGCGCGCCTCGGCCTCCTCGGCGATGATGCCGACCTTGCCCGCCTTGCCGCCGTGGAACACCGGCACCGGGTCGGAGCCGTCGAGTGCGAGCATGACATGGCCGTCGCGGTCGCGCGGCAGTTCCTTGGTCGCATCGGCGAGTACGACGACCGGGGCCTGCAACCCCTTCGCGCCGTGCACCGTCATGATCCGCACCGCGTCGACGGGCGCGTCGGGGTCGCGCTTGAGGTCGATGTCGTCGGCCTCGATCCAGCTGAGGAAGCCCTGCAGCGACGGCGCGTTCGCCGTCTCGAACGCCAGCGCCTGGCCGAGCAGCGCCGCGATCTGATCGCATGCCTCGGCCCCGAGCCGCCCGAGCAGCCGCCTGCGCCCCTGAAGCGGCCCAGACAGGATCGTCTCGAGGAATTCGTACGGCGCGGAGAAGTCGGCGAGGCCAAGGACCGCCGACAGGAACTCCGCCGCCCAACCGCCCGCATCGCGGACCGCCGACCACAGGGTTCCCCGGCGCGGATGCGCGAGCGCGAAAAGGTCGTCCTGGCTCATCCCGATGAACGGCGAGGTCAGCAGCGCGGCGCACGTCAGGTCGTCGTCGGGCTGGAGCGCGAAGCGGATCAGCGCGAGCAGGTCCTGCACCGCCAACGGCGCGGTCAACCGCAGCCGGTCGACACCCGCGACCGGCACGCCGAAATCGTGGAGCGCGGCGACGAGCGCACCGACGAACTCGCCGCGGCTGCGGACCAGCACGAGAATGTCCTCGGGGCGGCACGCACGCCCCCGCGCCGGCAGGTCGAGCGCGGTCGCCGGGCTGAGCCACGCCGCGATCTGCCGCGCGAGCTTGTGCGCCATCAGCACCTGCGCGGCGGGGAGCCACGGCGCATCGTCGTCGGTAACTTCCTCGTCGGCCTCGGGGACCAGCGGCGGCCACAGCGTGACGCTGCCGATCGCATCGGCGCGGTGGGCGGCGTGGGGCAGCACGCTTTCGTTCATGCCCAACGCCTCGTGGCCGAGGTCGTCGATCACCGCGTTGACGACTTCGAGCACTGCCGGGGTCGAGCGGAACGACAGCGTCATCGGCAGATCGCTCCAGCCGACCCCGGCGTCTTCGGCCTTCGCCTTGAAATGCCCCTGCCGCCCCTCGAAAATCTTCGGGTTGGATCCCTGGAAGCTGAAGATCGCCTGCTTGAAGTCGCCGACGACGAATAAGGTCCGCTGGACGTCGCGCGCCCCCTCCCCGTCGAAGAACTCGTCGGTCAGCGCCTCGACGATGTCCCACTGCGCCTCGTTGGTGTCCTGCGCCTCGTCGACAAGCAAATGGTCGATCCGCCGGTCGAGCTTATAGCGGACCCACGCGCTCGCCCCGTCGCCCTTGAGCAGCGCCGCCGCCCGCGCGATCATGTCGTCGTAGTCGATCACCCCGGCGCGGTGTTTGTGGAGCGCGTACGCCCCGCCGAGCCGCGCCCCGACGCGGAGGTGGCGCGCGGCGTTGGCTACCGCGTCGAGCAGGCGGCGGACCCCGGCGACGGCGGTGATCGCCTCGCAGAGCGCATCGGCGAGCGCGATGTCACGAGGATCAGCTTTTTTGCCACCCGGGACGAGGCTGGCGCGGCGCTCGCCGTCCTGCCGGTGGAAGACAGTGGCGAGCTTGTCGAAATGCTCGGCGCGGACCGCGGGCGAACATGCCAGCCACCAGCGCAGCGTGTCGGCGGAATTGAGCGATGTCGACCCGGCGTGGCGTTCGTAGACCCCGGCAAGATGCGCAAGCGCCCTGGTGTCGATCGCCCCAACCGCCGCCTCGAGCACGTCGTCGGGGCTACCCTCCCCCGGCAGCCCGAAGGCGCGGCGCAATTTCGGCTCGAACCCCTGCGGATTGCCCAGCGCCCGAATTGCATCGTGGTGACCGATCAGCGTCGCCGCGATCGTTGCCAGCCGCGCCTCGCCGCTGGCGATCGCCATCGCCGCGACGTCGGCGAGAAACTCGTCGTCGTCGGCCTGCTCGATCGACTCGGCGAGCACCTGCCCGCGCAGCGCCAGCGCCGACCGATCGTCGAGCGCGGCGAATCCCGGCGCGATCCCCGCCTCGACCGGGAAGCTCGCGAGCAATGACTGGGCGAAACCGTGGATCGTCTGGACCTGCAGCCCGCCCTTCGCGTCGAGGACGCGCGCGAACAACTGCCGCGCCCGCTCACACGTCTCGGGGTCGGTGTGGGCGCGGATCGCGGCGAGGTCGGATTTGAGCTCGTTGTCGCCCGCGCCGACCCAGCCGCTCAGCCTGTCGAAGATGCGCGTCTGCATCTCGGCCGCACCGGCCTTGGTGAAGGTCAGCGCGAGAATGCGTTCGGGCGGCGACCCGCTGAGCAGCAGCCGCAGCACCCGCGCGGTCAGCACCTGTGTCTTGCCGGTCCCCGCCGACGCCGACATCCACGCGCTGCCCGCCGGCGACGCGCCATCGGCCTGGACCGGCAGGAGATTCTGGAGCCCCCTCACGCGCCGTCCGCCATCTTCGGCCGCCCGAGCCATTCGAGGACGCGCGCCAGCTGGTCGTAGTCGTTGCCCTTGGCATATTCGGGGTGAAGTTTGGCGGTGAACGCCCCCTGCCCGAGCAGCATGTCGTCGCACAGCTTGAGGAAATGCGCCTTGGTCGCGGCGATATGGTCGACCGCCATCGTCACCTCGCTGCGGAACTTGAGCGGGTCGCTCGCCTTGCCCGGGTCGGTGCCGCCGCCGAGCTTCCAATAGCGCATCGCCCCGACCGGCCCCTTGTCGACGCCTGCCAGCCGCCCCTCCTCGGCGAGCCAGCCGAGCAAGCCCATCTGCAGCGCGAAGCCGCCCGCGACCTGCGCATGGCTTGGCACGACCCCGGTCTTATAGTCGACGATCGCCAGCGCGCCGGTGTCGCTGCGGTCGACCCGGTCGGCGGTCCCGGTCAGCGTGATCCCGCTGGCGAGGTCGAGCACGCCCTTCGCCTCGGCGGCGGTGGGGGTCCAGCCGTCCGCCTCCCACGCCGCCATCGTGCCCGCGACCCAGTCCATCGCCCGCCGGACGCGCGGCGCCCACAGCGCGCGCATCAGCGGATGCCCCGCCCATTTGAGCAGCTCGGCCTCGGTGAAGCGCGGCAGCGTCGCGGGGTCGGCATCGCCGCGCTTGACCCACTCCTCGAGAATCGAATGGACCGCCGTCCCGCGATCGGCGGCGCTCGCGTCGGCATCAAGCGTGTCGAGCGCCCTCAGCCGCAGCATCGTCTGCGCGTAATAACTGTACGGATCGGCCTTCAACCGCTCGGCGGCGGTCACCGAAATCCGGCGCGGACGCAGTGCAGCGGCGGGGGCCGGAGCCGGGCGCGTCGCCGAAACCTGCGGCGCGGCGTCGAGCGCGCGGGCGAGTGCGAGCAGCGCGTCGTCGGGACGGATCGCCTTCCCGGCGAGCGCGTGAAGCCGCAGCCAGAAGCGCGACGGCACCGCGGGCGCGCTCTCGTCGCGCCGAGCACGCGTCAACAACACCTCGGGACCGCCGAGCGCCGAGACGAAATCATGCGCGGCCAGCCCGATCCGGCGTTCGAGCGACGGCAACGTCAGGTGGCTCCGCAGCTTGGGCGCGAGCCACGGGTCGGGCACCGGGCGGGCGGGCCAGATGGCTTCGTTCATCCCGCCGAGGATCATCAGGTCGGCGCGCTGGAGCCGCGCCTCGAGCGTCCCATAGATCGCCAGCCGCGGATGCTTGCCGAACGGCTGGCGGACTGCGGTCTCGAGCAGGAACGCCGCAATCAGCGCCGGGGCATCGAGCGGCTCGAACGGGTTGAGGTGATGCCCGTGGGTTTCGAGTGCCTCGACCAGCCGCGCCAGCGCACGCCCCTCGGGCCGCGCCCACAGCTCGTCGCCGCACAGCGCCTGCGCAGCCTCGCGCAGGGTGGCGACGAGCTCGGCGAAGCCGACGAGCGGCGTCGCGAACAGGCGTTCGAGCGGTTCGAGCAGCGCCGCGACCTCGGCCCACCATGACGACAGCCGCGCATCCTCGGCATCGACCTGCGCCCCGGTCCCGTCGAGGCCCGGCGCCGGACGCACGCCACGTAACGCGAGATCGAGCCGCCGGACCGCGTCGAGCCAGCCGAGCCGCGCGTCGCCGCGCCGGACCAGCGGGTGCTTCAACACCGCGAGCAGCGCGACAGGGGTAAAACCCCGCGCCGCCGCCTCGACGAGCGCAAGCAGCAGTGCTCCGGGCGGCGTCACGCGCAGCGGCGTCCCCGCCGAATCGTCGACCTCGATCCCCCAGCGGGCGACGTGCGCCGCGACTCGCCGCGCGAGGCCGCGATCGGGCGTGACGAGCGCGGCGGTCTTGCCGGGCGTATCGAGTGTCCGGCGCAGCGCGAGCGCGATCACCTGCGCCTCCTCCGCCGGGGTCGCGGCGGTCACCGCGCGGACGTGCTCGAACAGCGCCGCGTCGACCGGCGTGTGCCGCCAGTCGCCGGTGAACGCCGCCGGGGCCATCGCCCGCGCAACCTCGACCGCGCGTCCGGCGGGACCGTCGAGCGCGGTTGCATGGCCCCAGTCGTCGACTTCGCCGCGCGCGACGTCGAGGCGGTGGAGCAGCATCTTGAGCGCGAATTGCGGATGCTCCTCGCTGTTGCGCGCCGGGTCGGCATCTTCGTCGGTTAGGTGGCAGCGGATCGCGCCCCACACGTCGTCGCTCATCGCGGTGTCGAGTCCGGGCAGGACGACGATCCCGCGCGGCAGCCGTGCGATCACCCGCAGCAGCCGCGCCACCGGGGGCGCGACACCGGCCATGCCCGCAGCGACGACGAGCCCCGGCGGGGTCGCCTTCCACCGCGCCGCGAGCGCGTCGAGCAGGGCGCGGTTGCGCGTCGCCGGGTCGATCTCGTTGTGGCTCGCGAGCAGCGGCGGCCACAGGTCGAGGACGACGCGGAAGAACGCGAGCGTCGCCTCCCAGTGATGCGCCATGTCGTCGGGGGCGAAGCCGGTCAGTGCGGCGGCGTCGATCTCCTCGAACGCCAGCGCGTCGAACGCCGCCGCGAGCTGGTCGGCGAGCCGAAGTGCCTCGATCGCGGTGATCGAACTCGTCCCGTCGCGCCACCGCCGGACGAGCTGCGCGAGGAGGAGTCGGCGTTTGGTCGGATCGATCGCCGGGGGCAGGTTGGCGTCGGCAGCGAGGTCACCGTCGAAATGCCCGAGCGCCTCGTCGGCGTCGACATCGCCGATCGGCGTCATCCGCGGCAACAGCAGTCCGCCCCCCGACAGCCGGACGAAGGCCTCGCCGAGCGCCCGCACCGCACGGCGGTTCGGCAGCAGCACCTGCGCGCGCGCCAACGCCATCGGATCGTGCTTCGTCCGTTCGAGCAGCCCCGCCGCGAGCGCATCGACGAACGCGACGTGCGGCGGAATCGTGAAGACGTTAACTGTCGGCAAGGATCACTTCGGTCTCGCCGACCGACGCCGGAGTGCCGACGTGGAACCACATCCCGCCATGGACCGCGCCGAATAGGCGGCCGTTCGCCAGCGCCTTGTCGTACAGCCGGTTGAGTGAGAAGGCCTCGATTGGCTCGCCGTCGAACAGCCGCTTCGACAGCACCTGGACGCCCGAAAACACATATGGCGCAACGCGATGCTCGACCCGCCGCCGCAGCCGCCCCATCGGCGTCATGGTGAAGTCGCCGCGCCCGTCGTAGCCGCTCGCCCGCGCCAGCGGCACGAGCAGGAGAAGCGCGTCCATCGTCTCGCTGTCCCACCGCTGCGCGAGCAGCTTGAGCGTGTCGATCGAGCCGTCGACCCACAGATTGTCGCTGTTGATGACGTAGAACGGGTCGCAGTCGATCAACGGCAGCGCCTTGGTCACGCCGCCACCGGTTTCGAGCAGGCTGCCGCGCTCGTCGGAGATGATGACGTCGGGCTCGGCGCGGCTGGCGAGATGCGCTTCGACCTGCTCGGCGAAATAATGGACGTTGACCACGGCGCGGGCGACCCCGGCGGCGGTGAGGTGGTCGAGCGCGCGGTCGAGCAGCGTGCGCCCCGCGACGAGGACGAGCGGCTTCGGCCGCGTCGCGGTCAGCGGACGCATTCGCTTGCCGAGCCCCGCAGCAAGTACCATCGCCGTCGTCGGCACGACGACATCGATCCCGGGGCGAAGCGCGAGCGGGGTGCTGAAACGGCTCATGCCCACGCCGCCGCACGCGCCGATGCCGGGACGTTGGCGTCGAACCAGGCGCGGACCGGCGCCAGCGCCGGATGGCCGAAATTGCGCTCGAGTAGACCCCACATTCGCGGATGGCGCTCGACGTAGCCGGCGCGGCCGTCGCGGTCGCGCAGCCGGGTGAAGATGCCGAGGATCTTGGTGTTCCGTTGCGCTCCGAGGATTTCGTACGCGGCGCGGAAGCCGGCGACGTCGCCGATCCGCCGCGCAACGCCATATCGCGCAATCATCGCTTCCTCGAGGTCGCGTGGCACATCGCGGCGCGCGTCCTGGAGCAACGAGACGAGGTCGTAGGCCGGGTGTCCGGCGAGCGCGTCCTGGAAGTCGAGCAGACCGAGCCCGAGCAATCCGGGCCGGTCGAGCAGCATCAGATTGTCGGCGTGGTAGTCGCGCAGCGTCAGCACCGGGGCCGCCGCCGTTGCTGCGACCACCGCGGGCCACGTCGCGCGCCACGCCTCGTCATAGCCCTCGGCCTCGGCCAGCCCGACCGCGGGCAGATACCATTCGGGGAACAACCGCACCTCGCGCAGCATCACCGCCTCGGCATACGGCGGCAACGGCGGCGCGGGCTGATCGTGGAGCGCGGCGAGAAGGTCGATCGCCTGCGCATAGACCGCGGTCTCGCGCTCCGGAGCGGCGGCGAGCACCGGGGTCACCCGGTCGTCGCCGAAGTCCTCGAGCAGCACCAGCCCGGCGTCGAGATCGACCCCGAGAGGCTGTGGTGCCGAGAAGCCCATCGCGCCGAGATGCCCGCCGATATCGAGGAACGGGCGACTGTCCTCGGTTGCTGGCGGCGCGTCCATCAGCACAGCGGTACGGTCGCCGTCGACCACGCGAAAATAACGGCGGAACGAGGCATCGCCCGCGAGCGGGCGGATTTCGGCCCCGCCCCAGCCATTCGCTGCAAGAAACGCGGGAGCGTTCGCGGGTGGAATCATGCTGGTTTTGAAGGGGGAGGCCATCGCCCCTCCCATGACTTCGGGACGGTTGCTGTCAAGGTCCGCGTGGCGTCCCCCGCCCCGTCGAGGCGAAGGCGAAGCGCTTCGGGCAGGCGGCCGCCGAGCCGCTCGGGCCATTCGATCAGCACCGCCGCGGTGTCCCAGATATCGTCGAGCCCGAGCACCTCGGCCTCGTCCGCCGAGTCGAGACGGTAGAGATCGACGTGCCACACCGGCGGGACCGTGTCGTAGGTCTGGACGAGCGTGAACGACGGCGACGGCACCTCGCCACCCCAGCCGAGCCCGCACAATACCCCCCGCGCAAACGTCGTCTTGCCCGCACCGAGGTCACCGGAAAGGGCGATCACATCGCCGGGACGGAGGACGGCGGCGAGACGCGCGGCGAGGGCTTCGAGTTCGGCTGGGTCGAGCGGCCCAATCACTCTTCGGCGGCTTGAGTTGGTTTCTTCGTGGCCTCTTCGCCGAAATTGAAGCCGGCATCGACGCGCATCAACTGCCGCGAGACCCGCTCGAACATCGTCGGCACCGGGTCGCCCGAAAACAGCACGTAGCGCATCAGGTTTTCGACCGCGAGCTGCTGGCGCTTGTAATGGCTGTAGATCCCGTAGGCGAGCGCAGCGACACCGGTGATCGTCGTCTGCACGATCGCCGATTTAAAGAATTCGCGGCTGTAGCCGATGTCGCCGGTGATCACCGCCACCGACGGCCAGATCAACACCGCGAGGCCGAACATCAGGGCGACGAAAAACGCGACCTTGTTGAGCAGGCCGTAGCTGCGCGCCTTGATGAACAGGTCGCAGATCATCGCGAGCCGATCGGCATCTGCGGTCGCATGCCAACGCTTGTGGGCATAGTCGACGAGCATCCGCGCGCTCGTCTTATTGGGGGAGAATATGGCCGCCACGCGATCTGTCCTATACCGGACGCGTGGCGGCGACAAAGCTTAGTAGCGGTAGTGATCCGGCTTGAACGGGCCCTCGACCGGGACCCCGATGTAACCCGCCTGCTTCGACGTCAGCTTGGTCAGCTTGACGCCGAGCTTGTCGAGATGGAGCGCGGCGACCTTTTCGTCGAGGTGCTTCGGCAGGACGTAGACGTCGTTCTTATACTGCTCGGGGCGGGTATAGAGTTCGATCTGCGCGAGCGTCTGGTTGGTGAAGCTCGCCGACATGACGAAGCTCGGGTGGCCGGTCGCGTTGCCGAGATTGACCAGGCGACCCTTCGACAGGATGATGATCTGCTTGCCGTCGGGGAACTCGACGAGGTCGACCTGCGGCTTCACTTCGGTCCACTTGTAGTTCGACAGCGCGGCGATCTGGATCTCGCTGTCGAAGTGGCCGATGTTGCAGACGATCGCCATGTTCTTCATGCCGGCCATGTGCTCGGCGGTGATGACGTCGGCGTTGCCGGTGGCGGTGACAAAGATGTCGGAGCGGGTGACCGCCTCTTCCATCGTCACGACCTCAAAGCCCTCCATCGCCGCCTGCAGCGCGCAGATCGGGTCGACTTCGGTGACGAGGACGCGCGCGCCGCCGTTACGCAGCGACTGGGCGCTGCCCTTGCCGACATCGCCGAAGCCGGCGACGGTCGCGACCTTGCCCGCGAGCATGACGTCGGTGCCGCGGCGGATCGCGTCGACCAGCGACTCTTTGCAGCCGTAAAGGTTGTCGAACTTCGACTTGGTGACGCTGTCGTTGACGTTGATCGCGGGGAACGGCAGTTCACCCTTCTTGGCGATCGCGTACAGGCGGTGAACGCCGGTGGTGGTTTCCTCCGACACGCCCTTGATGGTCTTGACGGTCTCGGTGAGGTAGCCGGGGCGGCGGGCGACGAACGCCTTGAGCGCGCGCTGCATCTCGACCTCTTCCTCGTTCTCGGGCTCGCCCATCGTCTCGCCCGCCTCGAGCTTGGCGCCCCACAACGCGAACATCGTCGCGTCGCCGCCGTCGTCGAGGATCATGTTGCAGGTCGCGTCACCCCAGTCGAAGATGCGCCCGACATAGTCCCAATAATCGGCGAGGCTCTCGCCCTTGATCGCGAACACCGGCACGCCCGACGCGGCGATCGCGGCGGCGGCATGGTCCTGCGTCGAATAGATGTTGCACGTCGCCCAGCGGACTTCGGCGCCCAAGGCGGTCAGCGTCTCGATCAGCACGGCGGTCTGGATCGTCATGTGGAGCGAGCCGGTGATGCGCGCGCCGGTCAGCGGCTTGGTCGTGCCGAACTCGGTGCGTAGCGCCATCAGGCCGGGCATCTCGGTCTCGGCGATGTCAATCTCGCGGCGGCCAAAGCCGGCGAGGGCGATGTCGGCGATGACATAGTCGTGGAAGGTATGGGTCGGCTGCATGGCCATGCTGTCTGCTCCGGAAAGGTTGGCGTCGCCCTAGCCGGGAGCCGCCGCCGGAGCAAGTATAAAGATATCCTTATATGCCTCAGCGGAGCGACCCGACGACGCGGACGTCAGTCGAGTCCGGCCTCGATCCGCTCCATATCGTCATCGCTCAACCCGAAGTGATGCCCGACTTCGTGGACCAGCACATGCGTCACCAAGGCATCGAGCGTCTCACCCGACTCGCACCATTCGTCGAGCAGCGGGCGGCGGTAGAGGAAGATGATGTCGGGGAGCGCGCCGGTCGGTTCGTCGCCCTTCATGCCGACGTGGCGGCCCTGGTAGAGGCCGAGGATGTCGAATTCGGTTTCGAGGCCCATCTCGCGGATGATGTCGGCATCGGGGAAGTCCTCGACGCGGAGCAGGACCGGGCCGAGCCAGTCGCGGAACTGGTCGGGCAGCCGCTCGATCGCGGCCTGCGCCAGCGCATCGATATCGGCGAGGCTCGGCGGGGTTTGACCTTGGCGCATGGCGGTCGGCATAGGCGAGGCAACACCGTTCGCCAAGGAAGCCCGACATGATCCCCAAACTGATCGACGCCGAAATCGCGCTAGCTTTGGTCGGCCTGCCCGGGTGGAACCGCGACGGCGATCATATCGTCCGCGCGTACAAGTTCGCCGACTTCACCCACGCCTTCGCGTTCATGACGCGCGTCGCGCTGCTTGCCGAAAAGGCCGACCATCACCCCGAATGGTCGAACGTCTATAACAAGGTCGAGGTGCGGCTGACGACGCACGACGCGGGTGGCCTGACGCAGCGCGACATTGATCTCGCCACCGCGATCGACGCGTAAGGCGGCGAGTCGGGCTCCTTGCGCCTGAACCCGTCCGACGGCCGGCTTTGCCGCGACGCGTTGTCTAGCTGATGTCTTCGGTCGGCGCGGTCGGCCCGTTCTTCTTGATCGACTCGATCGCGTTCATCGCCGACGCCTTCGACGAATAGCCCTCGGTCGAGAACATGACCTCGTTGTTGTATTTGAAGCGGACGCGGAATTCGCCTGCCTTGTCCATATAGACCTCGAACTTGTGCGCCATCGCCGGTTCTCCTGTCGAAGAGCCGCAACGTCGCCCGGCTTGCGGGACGCGTCAAGCGCCGCGCCGGGTTACGGCAGCAGCGCGTAGACTACGCAGGCCGATGCCTGCAGCCGCTCCATCGGCGGTTGTAGCGTGACCTGCACCGCCTCCGCCGCCTGATCAAGCGATGGGAGAAGCGGCGGAGGCGGGGGCGGTGCGGGCACCATCATGCGGGCTGCGCTTACCATAATCTCGTTCGGCCGGGTGACATCGGTCGGCTGCGATCCGCCGATATAGCTCGGCCAGCCGGCGAAGACCTGCGTCGCGCAGACCCCGCCGCTCGGATCGACGATCTTGGGGGCACCAAGCCGCCCGCCGCTCGCCTCGACCGACAGCCGCGCGCGATGCAGCGCATCCTTTGCCGCCTCGCCCTGCAGCCACGTCTTGGTCGCGTTGTCGGGTTCGAGCGAGAAATACACCTGCGCGATCGAGGTCGGTTTGGCCGCAACGACGGTGCGGTACGCGCGTTCGAGGACCGTCATGTCGCGGACCGCGACCGACAGCACCGCGGTAACCTCGTAGCGGTCGATCTTGTCGGCGCGTTCGTTGTCGACGAGCTTCCCGTCTTTCTCGCGATACTGGTCGTAGAGCGGGCGTGTGCGGAAGGTCGTCGTCAGCTGGACGCGCTCGGCGCCGAGCGCGCGGAGGCTCTGGTCGAGCTCGCGGACACGCTTCGCCGCGGCGTTGCTCGCCGCGGTGACGTCGCGCTCGACCGCGCCGAACTGCGCGCTGAAACTGGCGCGATTCGAAGGCACCTCGGTCCGGACCTCGCCGAGCGACGCGACGACCGGCTCGCGCATCCACCACGGCGCGGGGACGAAGCGCTGTCCGAGCTCGGCTGGCGGCACCTGTGCGATCGCCGGGGTTGCGACCAGCAGCGCGGCGATCAGCGCGCGCTTCACCGCGAGGCCATGCGGATCGCGCCGTCGAGGCGGACGTCTTCGCCGTTGAAGTATGAGTTGCGGCACATTTCGAGCGCGAGGCTCGCATATTCGGAGGCGTGGCCGAGCCGCTTGGGGAACGGCACCGACGCCGCCAGCGCGTCCTTCACCTTGTCGGGGGCGCCCTGCATCAGCGGGGTGTTGAAGATGCCCGGCAGGATCGTGTTGACGCGAATCCCTTCGCTCATCAGGTCGCGCGCGATCGGCAGCGTCATCCCGACGACCCCGCCCTTCGACGCGCTGTACGCCGCCTGCCCCATCTGGCCGTCTTCGGCGGCGACGCTCGCGGTATTGACGATGCAACCGCGCTCGCCGTCGGCCATCGGCTCGAGCGTCAGCATCCCCGCCGCCGACTTGGCGATGCAGCGGAAGGTGCCGATCAGGTTGATCTGGATGATCATGTTGAAGGCATCGAGCGGAAAGTGCTTGATCTCGCCGGTCTCGCGGCTCCGGCTCGCGGTCTTGGCGGCGTTGCCGGTCCCGGCGCAGTTGATCAGGATACGCTCCTGGCCGTGCGCCGCGCGGGCGCGGGCAAAGCCAGCGTCGACGTCAGCGTCGCTCGTCACGTCGACCTTGCAGAAGACGCCGCCAAGTTCGGCCGCGACCGCCTCGCCCTTCGCAGCGTCACGGTCGAAGATCGCGACCTTGACCCCCGCCGCCGCTAGCGAGCGCGCAGTCGCCTCGCCGAGTCCGCTCGCGCCGCCGGTCACTACCGCAGCACATCCATCGAGTTGCATGACGTCTCTCCCCAGAGGTTCGGCAGTGTCTATGCCCGGCTCATCTGCCGGGTGCCAGCCCCTGAGCGGTCGCAGAAGCTATCAGCCGTCGAGCATCCGGCTGAGCTGGGCGACATCGGCGTCGAGTTCGCGGTCGGCGGCGCGGAGTTCGTCGATCCGCTTGACCGCGTGCATCACCGTCGTGTGGTCGCGGTTGCCGAAGCGCCGCCCGATCTCGGGCAGCGAGCGCGGGGTCAGCCGCTTGGCGAGGTACATCGCCACCTGCCGGGGGCGCGCGATCTCGCGGGCGCGGCGGGCCGACAGCAGGTCGGTCATCTTGACGTGGTAATAATCGGCGACCCGGCGCTGGATCTCCTCGATCGTCACCTTCTTCTCGTGCGACCGCAGCAGGTCGGCGAGCGTCTCGCGGGTGAACTCGATCGTCACCGGCTTGCCCACCAGACGCGCGTAGGCGATCGTCCGGTTGAGTGCGCCTTCGAGCTCGCGGACGTTCGACGTGATCTTGCGCGCGAGGAAGTCGATGACTTCGTCGGGAACCGTCAGCGTCGGCCCGAGCTGGTCCTTGAGCCCCGCGACCTTGGCGTGGAGGATGTTCAAACGCAGCTCGTAGTCGGCGGCATTGATGTCGGCGACGAGCCCCCACGCCATCCGGCTGAGGATGCGGTCCTGGATGCCCTCGAGGTTCTGCGGGCTGCGGTCGGACGTGATCACCAGCCGCTTACCCGCGCTGATGATCTCGTTCATCGTGTGGAAGAATTCTTCCTGCGTCGATTCCTTGCCGGCGATGAACTGGACATCGTCGATCATCAGCAGGTCGACCGACCGCAGCCGCTGCTTGAAGCTGATCGTATCCTTGGCGCGCAGTGCGGCGAGGAAGTCGACCATGAACTTCTCGGCTGACAGATACGCGACCTTGGCGTTCGGATCGCGCGCGCGCAGCTCGCCACCGATCGCGTGCATCAAATGGGTCTTGCCGAGCCCGGTGGTGCCGTGGAGGAACAACGGATTGAAACTGATCGGGCCGCCATCGGCGAGCGTCTTGGCCGCGTTATAGGCCAGTTCGTTCGACTTGCCGACGACGAAGCTGTCGAAGCTGTAGCGCGGCTCGAGCGGCAGGCCGATGCACGCGGGAGCGGCGAGCGGCGCTGCCTCGGGAGCTGCCGCGACCTGCGGCTCGACCAGCTTCATCGACGGCACCACCGTCAGAACGACGTGGCGGATCGCGGGCATCTGCATCGCCCACAGCGTCCGCAGCCGATCGAGGAAGTGGTTGGTGATCCAGTCGGCGAGGAAGTGCGTCGGCACCGCGAGTCGCACCGCATCGTCGTCGACGCCGACAAGTGTAACCGGGCTGAGCCAGTTGTCGAATGAACGTGCACCGCATTCGTGACGCAGCGCAGCGCGAATCATGTTCCAGGCGCGATCGAGTTCAGCGCTCGCCGGCTCAGGCATGCGGTCGTCCGACGCTGCCGAATAAGTCCAGTTCGTCGCCATGAAGCTCCGCTCATCCTCCCCGCCGGCCCCATCATCGGCGACCGGTTGCGTGTTTTGCGGACATGCCTTCGCCCCCGCCGGAAATGTGTTTTCACACACCCTCGGCGACCCGAATCGCACTCCTGATTTTGGGACAGTCCCCGTGCGGCGTCACTGCCGATAGGGGTCACTAACCACCCCCGCCGACCACGATCAAGGGTCGAAAATTGGTGTTTCGGCTAATAAATCCGTTGACACGGAAACGCGCCAAAAAGGCTGCCAAGCGGCCAAACGACTGTATTTCAATGACAGGCCGATGACACCCGCGTGACAAGCGAGGCGTACGAATACGGACAAGTCATTGTCGATAAACACAACAAAGCCGCCCGACTCGGGCGGCTTTGTTGTCACATGACAGCGGCGGGTTTCCCCGCCGCGAAAGGATCAGCCGAGCGCTTTGACGCGCTTCGCCAGCCGCGAGATTTTCCGCGCAACGGTGTTCTTGTGCATCACGCCCTTGGCGACGCCGCGCATCAGCTCGGGCTGCGCCGCGAGCAGCGCGGCCTTCGCCGATTCGGCCGTCCCGCCATCGAGCGCCGATTCGACCTTCTTGACGAAGGTACGGATGCGGCTGACGCGCGCCTTGTTGATCTCGGCGCGGCGATCGTTGCGGCGGATGCGCTTTTCGGCCTGGGGGGTATTCGCCATGGTCTTGCCTTCAAAATCCTGGTCGGCAGGCGCACTGCGGCCCCGCCGGGAGAGCGCGCCTGTTATAGGCGTGCGCCACGAAGGTCAAGCTAACGCTGGCGATGACGGCAGAAGAAGGTCGATCGGCCGCCCTGGACGATTCGCTCGACGGTGCCGTGACCGTCGGGACACGCCTCGCCCTCGCGCCCGTAGACGCAGAACGACTTCTGGAAATAGCCGAGCGTGCCGTCGACCTGGACATGATCGCGCAGGCTCGATCCGCCAGCAGCGATCGCCGCGTTGAGCGTGGTGTGGATCGCGGGAACGAGCGCGTTGAGCTTTGCCGCCGAAACGCTGCCGGCGGCCCGTGCCGGGTCGATGCCCGCGATATACAGCGCCTCGCACGCATAGATGTTGCCGAGCCCCGCGACGATCCGCTGGTCGAGGAGCAGCGGCTTGATCGGCGCCGTTCTCCCGGCGAACGCCGCCTTGAGATAGGCCGGCGTCAGGCCGGGCCCGAGCGGCTCGGGGCCGAGCGCGACGAATGCCGGCCATTCGGCGACCTCGGCGGTCGGGACGAGGTCGAGAGAGCCGAAGCGCCGCGCATCGTTGAACGCGACCCTGTGGCCGTCGCCGGTGGTGAAGACGGCGTGGTCGTGTTTGCCGATCTCCGCCGGGTCGAGCCGCATCCGTCCCGACATGCCGAGGTGGAAGATCAGCGTGTCGTCGCGGTCGGTCGCGATCAGCCCATATTTTGCACGGCGCTCGATGCCGGTGACGACCGCCCCGGTTAGTCGCTGGACGAGCCCCTCGGGGAATGCGCGGCGCAGGCCCTCGCGGTGGAGTTCGACGCGGGCGAGCCTCCGGCCGACGAGGACCGGACGCAGGCCGCGGACGACGGTCTCGACTTCGGGGAGTTCGGGCATCGACGCGGCATATGGCGCGTTTGCCGCGCTGCCAACCCTCGGCTACGAACGCGGCCATGAGCGAAATGGTCAGCTACGGCTTCGAGGACGTCACCCCGGACGAAAAGACGCGGCGCGTCACCAGCGTTTTCGAGCGCGTGGCGAAGCGCTACGACATCATGAACGACCTGATGTCGGGCGGACTTCATCGCGCTTGGAAGGACGAATTCGTCCGCATGGTGAAGCCCCGGGCCGGCGAGGCGATCCTCGACATGGCGGGGGGCACCGGCGACATCGCCTTCCGGCTGGCGGCCAAGGGTGCGAGCGTCACCGTTGCCGACATCAACCCGGCGATGCTCGACGTCGGGCGCGAGCGCGCGGCGAAGCGGGGAATCGAAGGCCTGTCGTGGTCCGAGCAGAATGCCGAGACGCTGAGCTTCGCCGACGCGAGTTTCGACGCCTATACGATCGCGTTCGGCATCCGAAACGTCACCGATATTCCCGCCGCGCTGCGGTCGGCGCATCGCGTGCTCAAATACGGCGGGCGGTTTTTCTGCCTCGAATTCTCGACGACCGAGTGGCCGGGGTTCGGCGAAATCTACGACGCCTATTCGCACCGCGTCGTGCCGCAGATCGGCAAATCTGTCGCGAAGGATGAGGAGGCTTACCGCTATCTCGTCGAAAGCATCCGCCGCTTCCCGCCGATGGCCGAGTTTGCGGCGATGATCGCGACCGCCGGCTTTACCCGCGTCGCGACACGCCCGATCCTCGGCGGGCTGGTAGCGATCCACAGCGGCTGGAAAGCGTGACCGCCGCCGTCATCCACGCAGCACGCTTGCTGCGCTGGGGACGGATTCTAGCGAGCCACGGCGCGCTGCGCGAGATCGAGGTGAGCCCGCTGGCGCCGCCGATGCTGCGGCGGGTGGCGCGGATCGCGCGAATCGGCACGGGCGCGCCCAAGGTGCCCGATTATGCCGGCGCCTTCGCCGCGCTCGGGCCAGCAGCGATCAAGCTCGGCCAGGCGCTTGCGACGCGTCCCGATTTCATCGGCATGGCAGCGGCGGCCGACCTCGCGAGGCTTCAGGACGCGCTGCCGCCCGTGGCCTTCGCGCGGGTCGAAAAGACGCTCGATGCTGAGTTCGGTGCGCCGTGGTCGACCTTGTTCGCCTCGATCAATCCGGTTTCGGTCGGGGCGGCGTCGATCGCGCAGGTCCACCGCGCGGTGACGAGCGATGGGCGCGACGTCGCGGTCAAAATCCTGAGACCCGACATCGAGGGTGAGGTCGCGCGCGCGATCGACACCTACGAATGGGCGGCGGCACGGCTCGAGCGGCACGGCGGCGAGTTCGGCCGGCTGCGCCCGCGCGCGATCATCGCCAGCTTCAAGGCGTGGACGCTCGCCGAGCTCGACCTGCGCCGCGAGGCGGCATCGGCGTCGGAGCTCAAGGCGGCGATGGCAGCCGAACCCGATTTCGTCGTGCCGGCGATCGACTGGGCGCGAACCACGCGCCGGGTGCTGACGATCGACTGGATGGACGGCGTCAAGCTGTCGGACCGCGCCGCCGTCGATGCGCTCGATGTCGACCGCCGTGCGCTCGCCGGGACGATGGTCCGCAGCTTCCTCCGCCAGGCGATCGCCGACGGCTTCTTCCACGCCGACATGCACCAGGGCAATCTGTTCATCCTCCCCGGCATCGGTGGCCATCCGGCGCGGATCGGGGTCATCGACTTCGGCATCATGGGGCGGCTCGACCGGCGCGCGCGGGTCTATCTCGCCGAAATCCTGTACGGGCTGCTGACCGGCAACTACCGCCGCGTCGCCGAAATCCACTTCGAGGCGGGTTATGTTCCGCCGCACCACGACATCGGCGAATTCGCCACCGCCCTGCGCGCAGTCGGCGAGCCGATCCGCGGGCTGGCGGCGCGCGATATCTCGATCGCCAACCTGCTCGACGGGTTGTTCGCGATCACCCGCAGCTTCGACATGGCGGTCCAGCCGCACCTACTGCTGCTGCAGAAGACGATGGTGATGGTGGAGGGCGTCGCGCTGACGCTCGATCCCGACGTCAACATGTGGGAGGTCGCCGAGCCGTTCGTCCGCGACTGGATGAAGGGTGAGCTCGGGCCGCTGTCGCGCGGAGCCGACGCGATTGTGCTCGGGATGCGCGCGCTGGCGGAACTGCCGCGGGTGTTCCGGCAACTCGTGGCGCGGGTCCCGATCGAGGGTGCCGCGCCGCCGGGTCCGCAGCTCCCCGAACTCGCACCACCCGAGATCGCGGTGCGTGCGCGGCTGATGCCCGGGTGGTGGCTGGCGGCGCCGCTGCTCGCGACCGGAATCGCCATCGGCATCGCTGCCAAGGCGTTCTTCTAGGCGGCCGCCGCGATTACCGGCGGCGGGACAGCAAACTCGATACTGTAGCTGCAGTCGCCCGCGTCATGCGTCAGCGGAGCACGCATCTGGCGCGCCATGCCGGTGATGATCCGCACGGCAGGGGTTGCACGGTTGGCGAGCGCATCGTCGCAAAAGATCGCCGCCCGGATCGACAGGGTCGCGGTACCGACGGCGATCAAACGGGCGTCGATCGTCGCTTCCGCCGCCTCGGGCACGCTCAGGCGGGCGGCGAGGGAGACGAGTTCGGTGATCAGGAACGCGATCGGCACTGCGGTATCCTGTGCCACGACGACACGCTCGACGTTGACCTTGATCCGCGGCGTAATGCCCTCGACAGACGCGATATTCTGCTCGAGCGCGGCCGACAGGTCGGTCGCGAGCGCGCGCAGGTCGACCCCATGCGCCGCGTCGCCGTCGTACATCCAGCGGTGCACCAGCGCGAGCGCGCCAACCCGCGCCTGGATCGCCGAATAGGCACGCCCGACCTCGCTGCTCGTCGTCTCGCGCGCCTGCAACGACAACAGGCTGGCAACGATCTGGAGGTTGTTCTTGACCCGGTGATGGACTTCGCGGGTCAGCCGCTTTTGCTCGTCGAGCGCGTTGCGCATCGCTGCGTCATGGCTTGCACTGTCGTTCGCCAGCCGATCGAATGCGACTGCGAGTGCGGTCATCTCGGCGCTGAGATAGTCGGTTCGGCCGATCCGGATCGTCGTCTCGCCCGCAGTGTACCGTTCGACCGCGGCGCGCATCCGGGTCAAGGGCTTCACGAGCAGCCGGTCGGCGACCAGCCAGCCGATCAGCAACGCCGCAAGCCACATCATCAGCGGCAGCGCGAGTCCGACCCAGCGGCTGGCCGAAACCTGGCCCGAATGAAACAACAGGGCACGATACGCCGAGAGCGTCACGAAGGTCGCTAGGGCACCGAGCGGAAGAAGCGCTGCGGTGAGCGCGACGATGACCTTCACCGAAAGCGGCCATTCGTTGAGCTGGCGCACCAACACCTTCGCCGCCGATCCCGTCATGCTCCTTCCATCCGAACCTAGCCTAACCTGCGCAATAGGTCCTCGAACGCCTGTGGCATGGGTTCGGCGGCAGCTTTATCAAAAATTTGCCGCAGGCGTGACCCGATGGCTTCGGCGCGTTCGGTCGCCGGGTGCGGGGAGTCATGCGATGGTACGGGTTGAATGTCGGGTACTGCGGCGTTCATTATGAGCAGATCCCTAACAGGTCCGGATCGTGTATCGACTATCGTTACAAACCGGAAACAAAAAAGCCGTCCATCTGTTCGTTCGCCGCGCAAACGGCTAAGGCACTTTCAAGCCGCGCGGAACACGCTGTTTTAATAAGGGACCATCGATGTCGCTAGCTTCCGAAATCGCGCCACACCTGCCGTACCTTCGCCGTTATGCCCGCGCCTTAACCGGAAGCCAGAGCCACGGCGATGCTTTCGTCCGTGCGGCGCTCGAAGCGATCGTCAGCGCGCCGGGAGATTTCCCGCGCGACGTCGATGCCCGACTGGGCCTCTACAAGACATTCCACGCGATCTGGTCGACGGCGAACGTCGACGTCGCCCCTGAGCCGACCAATGCCGCCGCGTTCGAGCGGGTCGCGCAGGATCGGCTCGCCGCGATCACCCCGCTGTCACGCCAGGCACTGCTCCTCACCGCGATGGAGGGCTTCACCAACGACGACGCCGCGTATCTGATCGACGCGACGCCGGGCGACGTCGCCAGCCTCGTCGCCGAGGCGCTTGCCGAAATCGATCGCCAGACCGCCACGCGCGTCCTCATCATCGAGGACGAGCCGATCATCGCGATGGACCTCGAATCGATCGTCCACGACCTTGGCCACGATGTCACCGGCGTCGCAGTCACCCGTGACGAAGCCGTCGCGCTGGCGAAGTCGGTCAAGCCCGGCCTCGTCCTCGCCGACATCCAGCTTGCCGACGCGAGTTCGGGCATCGACGCGGTCAAGGACATCCTCGCCGAATTCAGCGTACCGGTGATCTTCATCACCGCCTTCCCAGAGCGCCTGCTGACCGGCGAACGCCCCGAGCCGACCTTCCTGATCACCAAGCCGTTCCAGCGGTCGACGGTCAAGGCAGCGATCGCGCAGGCGCTGTTCTTCAATTCCACCGCCAGCTTTACGTCGTAGGAGACGCCCGTGCTGGAACCCAAATCCAACCGCGACAAGCCGATCGTCGAGACCACCACCGAGGCGCGCGCCGGATCGAAGACGCTCGCCAACCGCAACGTCATGTTCATCTCGCTCGCGGTGGTGGTTATTGCATTTGTCGCGCTGCTGCTCATTTATCGCTGACAGCGAAACAAATCGCGCGCGATCCGGAGACCCGTTATGACCTATGTTGCCGGCAAGGCGCGCAATGCGACGCGTGCAAAGCCCGTCGCGGCCGCGCCGCATTCGGAGGCGGTACGCGACATCGGTTCGTACCTGCGGACCGCCTTCGCCGATGCCGCCGATGCCGAACTCCCGCCGCTCTTCGTCGACCTGTTGGCGAAGCTCGGTGAGGGCGAGGAGAAAGCCGTCTATGTCCGCCCCGAGGCGCTGTCGGATGGCGACTTCAAGACCCAGCTCGCGCAGGTCATCCCCCACCTGCGCGCTTTTGGGCGCTCGCTGTCGGGCAGCCGCGACCTTGCCGACGATCTCGTTCAGGAGACATTGCTCAAGGCATGGGCGGCGCGCGACCGTTTTCAGGCGGGCACGAACATGCGCGCGTGGACCTTCATCATCCTCCGCAACCTGTTCCTTAGCCAGATGCGCCGCGCGCGCTTCAAGGGTGAGTGGGACGACTTCACCGCCGACCGGCTGCTCGCGATGCCGGCGGGTCAGGACCGCCAGATCGACCTGTCCGACCTCCAGCGCGGGCTTCTGCAGCTCCCGCAGGCGCAGCGTGAGGCGCTGATCCTCGTCGGCGCGGGCGGCTTCGCTTACGAAGAAGCGGCGTCGATCTGCAACTGTGCGGTTGGCACAATCAAGAGCCGGGTTGCGCGCGGGCGTGCGGCGCTCGAGATCATCCTCAACGAGGGGCTGCTGCCGTCGCGGCGGCTCGACGCGCCGACCGAGGGCGTTTCGCCGCTCAACCAGATCATGGGCCAGGTGGACAGCCTCGCGCGCGGCTAGACTAACTGAGGTCGACGACCGACTCGAAGCCGCCGAAGATCATCCGCTTGCCGTCGAACGGGGTCGCTTGCACTGCGCGGTAAAAGTCGGTCGTCGTTCTGGGCGGCACATCTTCGCCCCAGACTTCGACGATGCGAAGCGCGCCATACTCGATGAGCATCGCGTCGACGGTACGAGCGTGATCGATGAAGGCTTCGCGGTTCGCGCTCGGAACGCCGATGACGAAGCTGTCGATATACACGGCGGCTAGCCCTCGATCGGTGTGGCGATCGACCAGACGTGGCCGAACGGATCGCCGACGTGGCCGTAGCGGTCACCCCAGAACATATCCTGCAACGGCATCCGCACCGTCGCCCCTGCAGCGACCGCGCGGTCGAACCACGCGTCGGCATCGTCGACCTGGAGATGGAGAACGGTTCCCGCCGGCGGTCCCTCGGGGGTCGCCCCGGGCCCCTTATATTCAGGGAAATCGTCATTTAGCATCAGTGATGCGCCGTTGATCTCGAGATGGGCATGCATCAGCCGGACGCCGTCGTCGGCGAGCATGCGGACCCGCTCCTCCGCGCCGAACGCCGCCTTGTAGAAGTCGATAGCCTCGGCGGCGCGGTTGTTGAGGATCATGATATGCGGGGTCAGGCCACTCGTCGGTCCTTGGTTCGCAGTCGCCACGTCGTCCTCCCCGCCAAAAGTATGTGCGACGATTTACCATAGTCTCGCGTGGGGACTAAGTGAATTTCGCCGAGCCGGGTGACGCGCTGCTCTGAAATCGCCACAGTCCAGCCATGACGCCGTCCGCGCTCACTGCCGCTGTTGCGCTCGCCGAAGCGAATTCGCCGTATCTTAAAGGCTTGCTGCGAAGGCGCGCCGCGACGCTGACACAGATCGGGATCAACGGCTTCGACGCGGCATTGGCGGCGGCGATGGTGCTCGATGACATGGTCCCGGTCGAGACGCGGTTGCGGACTGCCAAAGCCGATGTCGCGCTGATCACCGCGATCGCCGACCTGTCGGGCGAATGGCCGCTCGAACGCGTGACTGCGGCGCTGTCGGACTTCGCCGACCTCGCGCTCGACACCGCCATCGCCGCGGCGCTCGCCGAGCGCCGCGCACCGAACACCGGGTTCGTCGCGATCGCCCTCGGCAAGCTCGGCAGTCACGAGCTCAATTACTCGTCCGATGTCGACCTGATCCTGCTGTACGACACGGTGCCGCTCCGCCCCCGCGAGGACCCTGCCGAAGCCGCGGTCCGCATCGCCCGGCGGGTCGTCGCGATCATGCAGGACCGCACCGCCGATGGCTATGTCTTCCGCGTCGACCTGCGGCTGCGCCCGTCATCGGAGATCACGCCGATCGCGATGCCGGTCGCCGCCGCCGAGCAATATTACCAGTCTGAGGCCGAGACGTGGGAGCGGACCGCGTTCATCCGCGCGCGGGCGTGCGCCGGCGATATCGCGCTCGGCCAGCGCTTCCTCACCGCGATCCGCCCGTTCGTCTGGCGGCGAAGCCTCGACTACACCGCGATCCGCGACATCAAGGCGGTATCGCTGCGCATCCGCGACCATTTCGAAAGCGGGCAGGCGGTCGGGCCGCGCTTCGACCTCAAGCGCGGGCGCGGCGGAATCCGCGAGATCGAGTTCTTCACCCAGATCCACCAGCTCGTCTGGGGCGGACGCGACGCGGTGCTTCAAGCGCCCGCGACGCTCGATGCACTCGCGGCCCTCGCCGCCGCCGGCCGGATCGACGCCGATGACACGGCGACGCTCGGGGACGCCTATCACTGGCTGCGGACGCTCGAACACCGGCTGCAGATGATCGGCGACGAGCAGACGCACAGCATCCCGGCGACGCTCGGGCAGCGGCAGGCGTGGGCGCGGCTGAGCGGGTTCGCGGTGCCGCAGGAGCTGATGCGACGGCTCAAGGCGGTGACCGGGCAAGTCGCGCGGCGCTACGACCGGCTGATCGCCGATGCGGGCGACGACGCGCCGCACATCCCCGGCGACCCGAGCGCGTGGTGCAAACGCAACAAGGTCGCCGCCGCCTTCGTGCCCTTGATCGCCAAATGGCGGAGCGGACGGTATCGCGCGCTACGGTCGGACGAGGCGAAGCGCGCGTTCGAGGCGCTGCTGCCCGACCTCCTCAAGACGCTGGCGCGGGCGGCCGACCCGGCGCACGCGGCGTCGCGGCTCGATACCTTCCTCGCCGACCTGCCCGCCGGGGTGCAATTCTTCGCGCTGCTCGCGGCGAATCCGAAGCTGCTGCCGCTCCTCGGGCGGCTGCTTTCGATCGCGCCGGTTCTCGCCGACGCGCTTGCCCGCCGTCCGGCGCTGTTCGACGCAGTGCTCGCGCGCGACAGCTTCGCTCCGCTGCCCGGAGTCGCGGCGTTGACCGCCGAACTGACCGCCGCTGTGGGCGCGGGCACGTTCGAGCAGCGGCTCGACCGGACCCGCCTATGGACCGCCGACCGCCGTTTCCAGCTCGGCGCACAACTGATCGAGGGGCGCGACCCGCTCGGTGTCGGCGCCGACCTCAGCGACGTCGCCGATGCCGCTGTGGCGACGCTCGCCGACGCTGTCGTCGCCGACTTCACCGCGATCCACGGCGACGTCCCGGGCTCCCGCCTCGTCGTTCTCGGCCTCGGACGTTACGGCGGTCGGGCGCTGACCCACGCATCCGACTTGGACCTCATCTATCTGTTCACCGGCGACCACGCCGCCGAATCGACCGGCGCTAAGCCATTGGCGGCGACAGTGTGGTTCCAGCGGGTCGCCGCGCGGCTGACCGCGGCGCTGTCGGTGCCTACCGCCGCCGGGGCACTGTACGAGGTCGATACGCGGCTGCGTCCGTCGGGCGCGAAGGGATTGCTCGCGGTCACAGTCGCCAGCTTCGCGCGCTACCAGTCGACCGAAGCCGAGACGTGGGAGCATATGGCGCTGTGCCGCGCGCGAGTTGTCGCTGGAGCCGCCACTGACCGTGCCGACGTCGACGCGGTGATCGCGGATATCCTCAACCGTCCCCGTGATTCGGCGACCCTCCGCCGCGACGTCCTCGCGATGCGCCGCGACATCGCGGCGGCGAAGCCCGGCGGCGGCGCGTGGGACGTCAAGCTCGGGGCGGGCGGGCTCGTCGATCTCGAGTTCATCGTCCACTTCCTCCAGCTCCGCGACCGAATCGCCACGACGCCCGACCTGCGTCCGGCGCTCGTCGCATTGACCGCCGCGGGGCTGGTCAGCGACGATCTGATCGCGGCGCACGATACCCTGACCCGCGTCCTCGCCCTCCTCCGCCTCGTCGTCACCGGCGCGCTGCCCAAGCGCCTGCCGCAGCCGGTCGAGGCGCTGCTCGCCGCGGCAACGGGTGCGACAGATTTTCCGGCCGCCGAAGCCGCGCTCGGACTCGCCAAGGCGGCGGTTCGTGCGGCATGGAGCGACGTATTCAACCTCCGGGGAGACTGACCATGGATATCGGCGACACCGCGCCCGCGTTCGACCTGCCGACCGATACCGGGGCGAACGTTTCGCTCGCGGGCCTCGCGGGGAAGAAGGTCGTGCTGTATTTCTACCCGAAGGACGACACGCCCGGGTGCACGACCGAAGCAATCGCCTTCACCGGCCTGAAGGCCGACTTCGCCGCCGCCGATACCGTCGTCATCGGCGTATCGAAGGACTCGGTCGCCGCCCACGCCAAGTTCCGCAAGAAGCACGACCTCGGCGTCGAACTCGCGGCAGACGCCGATGGATCGGTCGTCGAAGCCTATGGCGCGTGGGTCGAAAAGAGCATGTACGGGAAGAAATATATGGGGATCGACCGCGCGACCTTCCTCATCGGCCGCGACGGCAAGCTCGCTGCGGTCTGGCGCAAGGTCAAGGTGCCGGGGCATGCCGCGGCGGTGCTCAAGGCAGCGCAGGACCAGCCCTAAGCTTCACGCCCTGAGACTTACGCCCGGACGCGCGGGCGTCCGATGAAGTCACGCTTACCGAGCGGCACGCCCTTCCAGCGCAGGATGTCGTACGCCGTCGTCGCGTGGAAATAGAAGTTCGGCAGGCTGAACGACAGCAGGAAGTCCTCGGCGAGGTACGGCACGCGATGCTCGCGGAAGACGAACGCCATGTCGCCGCCGACGAAGCCGTCGACTTCGGCTGGGTCGATCGCTGCCAGCGTCGCCGACGTCTCGGCGAGCAACGCGTGCAGCGCGGCGAAATCCGTGGGCGGCGGCGTCATGTCGGGAGCGAATTCGCCTTTCCGGACCCCCGCGATCGCGCCGACTGAATGCACCGCGACCGACTTCACCTGATACGCGAAACCGAGCATGTCGGGGGCGAGTTTCGCAGTCACCAGCGTCTCCGGGTCGATGCCGCTGCTCTCGGCGAACGCCTCGCCCTTGGCGACGAAGGCGGCGAGCGAGTCGACGATCTGGCGGAACGCCGGCACCGTCGCGGTGTAGAGCGATAAGGTCATTGGTGCCTCCCCGTGCGCGTGATGATCGCCGCCGCGATGGCGAGGAGCAGGATCGCGCTCGCTTCGAAAACGATGTTCTCCGGCGCCATGTTCTTGCCCTGCAGAACGATCAGCCGGGCGAGCGCGGTAATGGCGATGAAGATCGGATAGACGAAGGCGTTGCCCTTGCCGGTGTAGAACACCCCGATCATGCCGATCACCTCGGTGTAGAGGAACATCAGCAGGATGTCGGCAAGGTTGATCTCCTCGACCTGGATGACGCGCCATATCTCGGTTCCCGCCGCCGCGATCGTCATCGCCGCGATGACGAGCAGCAACAGGTGCTCGGTCAGGTTGAACCCCCGCCCGACAAGGATCGTGCGCGGCGAGGCGCTGCGTTCATCGTCGGTCACGGGTGCTCCTCGTCACGGCGGCTGGCGCGGACGCGGCCGAAATGCAGTGATGTGTAGATCCCGATCGCGAGGAACCCGACCAGCAACGCCAGCCGGCAAAGCTGCGGGTCGGCGTCGGCCAGACGCGGCAGCAGCGCGATGCCGATCAGCAGGTTCGCCGTCCCCCAGACGAAATTGATCACCGGCGGCGACAGCCCCCTGCCCGGCGGCGATGCGAACGGCGTCGGAAACGCCTCCCCGCGCAACCCGCTCGCAAGGTGCGGGATGCAGTTGCACAGCAATGCGCCGGCAAAGACGAGGAGCGCGTAGGTCATGTCGCGTGCGCCATCATCGCGGGGAACGCGCCTTCATGTGCAGCGCGGAGGGCGGCGAGGGAGATCGACTTGCCGCCAAGCTCGAGCGCATCGCCGCCGGTGGTGCCGATCCGTGTCATCGACACCGGCGCGTCGCCGAAGTCGGTCCCGGCGTCGATCGTCACGAGATATCGCCCCTGATCCTCGCCGAACGCAGTCGCGGCGGTGAGCGGCGTCGCGATCGTCGCGCCGAGCTTTCCCGCGAGCGCCATCTCGGCGAGCGCAACCGCGAGGCCGCCATCGGACACATCGTGGACTGCTGTCGCGGTGCCATGCTCGATCAATATCCTGACGAACTCACCCGCGGCGCGTTCGGCGGCGAGATCGACCGGCGGCGGCGGGCCGTCCTCGCGGTCGCAGACTTCGCGGAGCCAGAGAGACTGGCCGAGGTGCCCGGCCCCTGCCCCGACGAGCCAGATCGCCTCGCCTTCGCGCTTGAACCCCATCGTCATCGCCTGCGCGTAATCCTCGATCAGCCCGACCCCGCCGATCGCCGGAGTCGGCAGGATGCCCGTCCCGTCGGTCTCGTTGTACAGCGACACGTTGCCGCTCACGACCGGATAGTCGAGCGCCCGGCACGCCTCGGCCATGCCCTCGATGCACCCGACGAACTGCCCCATGATCTCGGGGCGTTGCGGGTTGCCGAAGTTCATGCAGTCGGTGATCGCCAACGGCTTCGCGCCGACCGCGATCAGGTTGCGCCATGTCTCGGCGACCGCCTGCTTGCCGCCCTCGTACGGGTCGGCGAAGCAATAGCGCGGGGTGCAGTCGGTCGTCATCGCCAGCGCCTTGCGCGTGCCATGGACGCGGACAACCGCCGCGTCGCCGCCGGGACGCTGGAGCGTATCGGCCCCGACCATGTGGTCGTACTGCTCCCAGATCCACCGCTTCGACGCGATGTCGGGGCACGCCATCAGCGTGAGCAGGTCGGCGGCGAGGTCGGTCGATTCGGGCACGTCGGCCAGCGGCACGCGGTTCGGCGTCGCGACATGCGGCCGGTCGTACAGCGGTGCCTTGTCGGCGAGCGGGCCGAGCGGAATGTTCGCCACCTCCTCGCCCTTGAAGCGCAACACGAGGTGTTCGGTATCGGTGACATGACCGATCACCGCGAAATCGAGCTCCCACTTGGCGAAGATCGCCTCGGCAAACGCCGCGCGCCCGGGCTTGAGGACCAACAGCATCCGCTCTTGCGATTCGCTGAGCATCATCTCGTACGGCGTCATCCCCGTCTCGCGGGTCGGCACCGCGTCCATATCGAGGAGCAGCCCGACCCCACCCTTCGATGCCATCTCGACCGACGACGACGTCAGCCCGGCCGCGCCCATGTCCTGGATCGCGACGATCGCGTCCGACGCCATCAATTCGAGGCACGCCTCGATCAGCAGCTTCTCGGTGAACGGGTCGCCGACCTGGACCGTCGGGCGCTTGTCCTCATCGCCCTCGGTGAATTGCGCCGACGCCATCGTCGCGCCGTGGATGCCGTCGCGCCCGGTCTTCGATCCGACATAGACGACCGGATTGCCGATCCCGGCGGCAGCGCTGTAGAAAATCTTGTCCTGCCGCGCGACACCGACGGTCATCGCGTTGACGAGGATGTTGCCGTTATACGCCGCGTGGAAGTTGGTTTCGCCGCCGACGGTGGGCACGCCGACGCAGTTGCCATAACCGCCGATGCCGGCGACGACGCCCTTGATCAGGTGCTTCATCCGTGGCGCGTCGATCTCGCCGAAGCGCAGGGCGTTCAAGTTGGCGACCGGGCGCGCGCCCATCGTGAAGACGTCGCGCAGGATGCCGCCAACCCCGGTCGCCGCGCCCTGATACGGCTCGATGAAGCTCGGGTGGTTGTGGCTCTCCATCTTGAAGATCGCCGCGTCACCGTCGCCAATGTCGATCACGCCAGCGTTTTCGCCCGGCCCGCAGATCACCCACGGCGCGGTCGTCGGCAGCTTCTTCAGGTGCATCCGCGACGACTTGTACGAACAATGCTCGGACCACATCACCGAGAAGATGCCGAGTTCGAGCAGGTTCGGCGCGCGACCGAGACTGGTCACGACCTCGGCATATTCGGCGGTGGTGAGGCCGTGGTCGGCAACGATCGCGGGAGTGATGTCGGTCATGCGCCGGGCATAGCGAAGGCGGCACAACCTGTCATTCCCCTGTCACGATGTTTCTCCTATGTTCTGTTTCGACTCGAAGGGGAGAGACGACATGAACATTCGCGAGATCGCTGCGGACATGGTCGCGATGACCAAGGCCGGGGATTTCCACATCGGCGAGAAATA
>JAYTTV010000051.1:0-10288 GCA_043745075.1 Sphingomonadaceae bacterium | reverse complement strand
AAGGGCTTCGGCTTCATCCAGCGCGAAGACGGCGGCCCGGACGCGTTCGTCCACATCTCGGCGGTCGAGCGTGCCGGCATGTCGGGCCTCGACGAAGGCCAGCGCGTGTCGTTCGAGCTCGAACTCGACCGGCGCGGCAAGCAGGCGGCGATCAACCTCACCGCGATCTAAGGCGGTACGAGTGATCACGAAGCGGGGTCGCGGTAACGCGGCCCCGTTTTTGTGTCTGGTCGCCACGTTGCTTCCGGTTCCCGCGACGGCGGATGACATCGTCGTCACCGCTCGCAGGGCCGACCCCGAATCGGTGCGGACCGAAGCACAGGCCTTTGCACGCACGGTCGAGGCGGCCCCGGTCGACGGGCAGGTCGCGCGCTGGAACGAGCCGGTTTGCCCGTCGGTGAGCGGGGTCGACAAGCCGGTCGCAGCGATCGTCGCAGCCGAGATCCGCGCGGTCGCGGCAAGGTCCGGAGCGAAGGTCGGCGGCGATACGTGTCGCGCCAACGTCATCGTCAGCTTCACGCTCGACGCCCGCGCGCTGGTCGCGGCGATGACCAAGCGCCGATCGCAGCTCCTGCTCGCCGCAAGCCCGCCGGAACGCGCCTTCATCCGCGACTCGGACGCTCCGGTGCGCTGGTGGTACGTGACCGATACCGAGGGTGCCGACGGGACCCAGATGACGCAAGAAAGCGCGGCGCTGCTTGGGCAAGACGCAAACGTGCCGACGACCGGCACGCAGCGTTTTGCGAACACCTATTCGTCGAGCCTCGTTCGCTCGCCCTTCCGCGCCAGCCTCAAGGGCGTCGTCGTCATCGTCGACGCCGAACGTGCGACAGGCACGCCGCTGAGCGACGTCGCCGCCTATGTCGCCTTCGTCGCGCTCGCCCGGATCAAGGCACTCGCGCCGGTGCCGTCGACGCCGTCGATACTTGGGCTCTTTGCCGGTGGGTCGACCGGGTTGAGCAAGTGGGACGCGGCGTATCTCAAGGCGCTTTACGCGGCCCCGGTTGACCGCACCGCCGCGACGCAGCGGAGCCGGATGAGCGTGGCGATGGTCAAGGCGCTGTCCGCCCGCTGATCAGCTTACCGCGATCGCGCACGCGGCGAACATCAGGAAGCCCGCTTCGCGATTGCTCCGGAACAGGCGGAGCGCGCGTGCCGGGTCGTGGTCGCTCAATGTCGCCACCTGCCAGCCGAAGTGCGCCGCTGCGGGCAACAGCGCGAGCAACGTCAGCGGCTCGGGCCGGACGAGCCACAGGGCTCCTCCGGCCAGCGCGATCGTCGCGGTGTAAAAGCCCGCGATCCCTGCGCGCGCCTTTGCGCCCAATGCACGCGCGCTCGACTTGATCCCGGCGAGCGCGTCGTCCTCGATGTCCTGGAGCGCGTAGATCGTGTCGTAGCCGAGCGTCCAGCACAGTCCCGCCGCATACAGCACGACCATTGCCCATGACGGGTCGGCGACCGCGGTCCAGCCGACGAGCACCCCCCAATTAAAGGTCAAGCCGAGCCACGCCTGCGGCCACCACGTGATTCGCTTCATGAACGGATAGGCCGCGACGAGCCCGAGCGAGCCGACGGCGACCGCCGCCGCCATCGGGCGCAATGCCAGCAGCACCGGCAACGCGCACAAAGCGAGCACCACGAGCCACGCCCAGCCGCGCTTGACCGAGATCGCACCGCTCGCGATCGGGCGCGAGCGGGTCCGCGCGACCGATCGGTCGAGGTCACGGTCGACGATGTCGTTGTAGACGCACCCCGCGCCGCGCATCGCCACCGCGCCGAACAGGAACAGCGGCAGCAGCCACCAGTGGCTGACAAGCCCGCCGCTTGCCGCCAACCCCCAGCCACACGGCCAGAACAGGAGCCACGACCCGATCGGCCGGTCGAAGCGCGCGAGTCGCGCATACTGGCGCGCGGCGGCGGGCAGCGCGTCGACCCACGTCGACGGCGCGCGTTCAGCGTCGGGGGAGGCGGTATCGGCGAGTTTCACGTCGGGGGTGCCCATGCTACGCGCCACCCATGAGCGACCCCGCCGATCTGTCAACCGCGTCCCTGTCGAAGACTGGCCTGTCGACCACCCCGCGCCTGTTCGTCGACCTCGATCTTTCGGATGGCGGCACGATCACACTGCCGCCGCCCGCGAGCCACTATCTGAGCGGAGTGATGCGCCGCGCGGCGGGCGACAGTATCCGGCTGTTCGACGACCGCTCGGGCGAATGGCACGCCGTCGTCGTCGAGCCGCACCGCAAGGCGATGACGGTCCGCCTCGTCGAGCGCCTGTCGCCGCGCGAGACCGTCCCCGACCTGTGGCTGTGCGTCGCGCCGTTGAAGCGCGGGCGAATCGACTGGGTCGCGGAGAAGGCGTGCGAGCTCGGCGTCGCGCGCTTCGTGCCCGTCCTGACCGCGCGGACGATCGTCGACAAATTGAACCTCGACCGGCTCCGCGCGCACATGGTCGAGGCAGCCGAGCAATGCGGCCGCACCGCGCTTCCGGTCGTCGCCGAGCCGGTGACGCTGGCGGCGCTGCTGAGCGGCTGGGAGCCCGGTCGCGCGCTTATCTTCGCCGACGAAACCGGCGGCGCCCCGCTCGCGGCGGCACTGGCGCAAACCCGCGCCCCCGCCGCAGTCCTGATCGGCCCGGAAGGCGGCTTCACCCCCGATGAGCGCGCCGCGGTCCGCGCCCTCGCCGCGACCGTCCCGGTCAGCCTCGGTCCGCGAATCCTCCGCGCCGACACCGCCGCCGCGGTCGCGGTCGGGGTGTGGCAGGCGGTGGCGGGAGACGCGGTTTTCGGCTAGGATAGCGTCCGGACAGCCAAGACTTGCCGGGGGGCAACATGCGTATCCTGACTTATTTGATCGCAGCGATTGCGCTGACCGGAGCCGCCGCACCCGCGGTCGATCCGGCGATTCTTGGCTGGGCGTATATCGTCGCCCGCACCCCGCTACTGCCCGGCGGCTGGGACGCGGCGACGCCGCGCTCGCTGCCCGGATCGACCGCTAGCTTCACCGACGCGCAGCTCCACGGACTCACCCGCGCGATCGACTGGTTCCCCGCCCGCCACGCGCCGCTTCCAAAGGCAGTCGCCGGTGCCGGCGGCATTCCGGCGTGCGGTTTCTGCCATCTCCCCGGCGGCGAGGGCCGGGTCGAGAACGCGTCGCTTGCCGGCCTGCCCGCATCGTACATCCGCCAGCAGGTCGCGGCGTTCGCCGACGGTACGCGGACCAGCCCGGTGCCCGGCTATTTCCCCAGCGCGACGATGGCGATGGTCGCGCAGCGGGTTCCCCCGGCCGAGATCGCCGCCGCCGCCGAATATTTCGCCCACCTGCGCTACACGCCACGCATCCGGGTCGTCGAGGCTGCGACGATCCCTGCGATGACGGCGCACGACTTCATTCTCAGCCGGGCACCGGCAGGCGGCAGCGAAGCGATCGCCGGGCGGATCGTCGAGACGCCCGACGACATCGAGGCCTTCGAAAAACGCGATCCGCGCGGCACCTCGACCGCCTACGTCCCGCCGGGATCACTCGCCGCCGGGGCGGCGGTTGTCGAGCGCGTCGGCTGCGTCAATTGCCACGGCACCGGCATGAAGCTGTGGGGCGCTGGGCGCTCGCCGACGTACATCGTCCGCCAGCTTCTCGCGTTTCAGACCGGTCCCCGCCACGACGTCGAGGCAGCACCGATGACCGCCGTCGCCGAGCAGCTTTCCCCGGCCGACATGGTCGCGGTCGCTGCCTATTGGGGGTCGCTCAAACCCTGAGCGGACCTACTCCGCCGCGAGCAGCTCCGGCATCGCAGCCCCGCGCGGACCGCGCACCAGCCGCCCCGGGCGTGCGCCGGTCGGGACGCCCTCGCGGAACGTCACTACCCCCGACTTGATCGTCGCGACATAGCCCGTGGCGCGCTGGAGCAGCCGCTTGCCGCCAGCGGGCAGGTCGAACGCAATATACGGCTTGCCAAGCTTCAACCGCATGAAATCGATCAGGTTGACGTCGGCCATCAGCCCCGGCTTGAGCATGCCGCGGTCGCCGAGGCCGTACATTGCCGCGGTATCTGCTGTCTGGAGCTTGACCGCCGCCTCGATCCCCAGCCGCGCCCCGCGATGCCGGTCCCGGACCCAGTGCGTCAGCATGAAGGTCGGCGAGGCGGCGTCGCAGATCACCCCGCAATGCGCGCCGCCGTCGGACAGGCTGACGACCGTCGCCGGGTGATTGAGCAGTTCGAGGACGTGGTCGAGGTGGCCGTCGGCGTAGTTGAGGATCGGCAGATAGATGAACCCGCGCCCGTCGTCGGCCATCATCGTGTCGTACGCGACGTCCTCGGGCGTGCGGCCTTCGCGGGTCGCGATCGCGGCGATGCTGTCGTCGGCGGCGGGTTCGTAGTCGGGCTCCTCGCCCAGCGGAAACTGCATCGTCCAGCCGTGGAGGAGCAGGTCGACGAGGCCGTTGTCGATCGCCGGACGCTCGGCGGGGTCGGCGAGAAGCTGCGCCCTGAACGCCGGGTCGCGCAGCTTCGCAAGCTGCTCGTCCCACGGCAGGTCGGCGATCGCGCGCCAGCTTGCGCGGGTGACAAACGGGTGCGCCGTGCCGCGCCAGTTGAGCAGGACGCCGGTGCCGCGCAGCGCAACCTGCGCCGTCACGCGCGCGCCCTCGGCGTTCGCCGCGTCGGTCCGCGCGAGCTGGTCGCGCCAGCCCTCGTCGTCGAGCGGCGACTGGAGCAATGCGAAGCTGACCGGCATGCCGGTGGCGATAGAGACGTCCTTCATCCACGCGAACTCCTCGCCACACGGGTTGAGGTCGGACGCCATTTCGAACACGCCGTGTCCGGCGCGCGCGATGCCCTCGCCGATCCCGAGCAGTTCGGCGCGGTCGGCGTAAGTGCCGGGAACGACGGTGCCGTCGACCGCGCGGTGGAGGACGGTGCGGCTGGTGGTGAAGCCGAGCGCGCCCGCGGTCAGTCCATCCTCGACGATCTTCGCCATCGCGACGATGTCGGCGGGAGTCGCCGCTTCGTTCGCCGCGCCGCGATCGCCCATGACATAGGCGCGGACCGCGCCGTGCGGGACCTGTGCCGCGATGTCGATCGTCCGCGGCATTGTCTCGAGCGCGTCGAGGTATTCGGGGAAGCTCTCCCAGCCCCACGTCATGCCCTCGGCGAGCGCGGTCCCGGGAATGTCCTCGACGCCCTCCATCAGACCGATCAGCCAGTCGTGCTTGTCGGGTGCCGCAGGCGCGAAGCCGACCCCGCAATTGCCCATGACGATCGACGTGACGCCGTGCCACGACGACGGCCCGAGCTCGGGGTCCCACGTCGCTTGCCCGTCGTAATGCGTGTGGATGTCGACGAAGCCGGGGGTGACCAGCAACCCGGTCGCGTCGATCTCCTCGCGCCCTGAGTCGGTGACTTTTCCGACGGCGCTGATTCGCCCGGCGTCGATGGCGATGTCGCCGATGAATGCCGGATCGCCGGTGCCGTCGACGATCGTACCGCCGCGAATGACCATGTCGTGCATCGTCGTTCTCCCAAGGCTTGTTTTGCTGGCAGTATCCGCCCGAACGCGGGTTGAGTCACGATCAATTGCGCGCGCCCTCGCACCCCGCTAAGCGCCGATCCATGAGCAATCACACCGCCTCCCTCGCCGACGACGCGCCGATCGAAACCCGCGACCAATTGATCGGGGTCTTCGAAAGCGGCAGCAAGCCCGCCGCCGACTGGCGGATCGGCACCGAGCACGAGAAGTTCGTCTACCGGACGAGCGACCACGCCGCGCCGTCGTACGACGAGCCGAACGGCATCCGCGACCTGCTCAAGGGCATGGAAGCGTACGGCTGGGAGCCGGTGACCGAGGACCATATCGACGGCCCCAATGTCATCGCGCTCAAGGGGCCCGATGGCGCGATCAGCCTCGAACCCGCCGGGCAGTTCGAATTGTCGGGCGCTCCCGTCGACGACATCCATGCGACGTGCGCCGAATCGAATCGCCACCTCGAACAATGCCGGGCGATCGGCGACAAGCTCGGGCTCGGTTTCCTCGGGCTCGGCTTCTGGCCCGACAAGACCCGCGACGAACTGCCGGTGATGCCGAAAGGACGCTATGCGATCATGCTGCGCCAGATGCCCAAGGTCGGCGGGCTCGGCCTCGACATGATGAAGCGGACCTGCACGATCCAGACCAACCTCGACTATTCGTCCGAGGCCGACATGGTGAAGAAGTTTCGCGTGTCGATGGCACTCCAGCCGCTCGCAACCGCGCTGTTCGCCAATTCGCCGTTCACCGAGGGCAAGCCGAACGGCTTCCTCAGCTTCCGCTCGCACATCTGGACCGACACCGATCCGCATCGCACCGGCACATTGCCGTTCGTGTTCGACGACGGCTTCGGCTTCGAACGCTACGCCGACTATGCGCTCGATGTGCCGATGTACTTCGTCTACCGCGACGGCGGCTACATCGACGCGGCGGGGCTGAGCTTCCGCGACTTCCTCGATGGCCGCCTGACCCCACTGTATGGCGAGAAGCCGACCGTCGCCGACTGGAAGGACCATCTCTCGACCGCCTTCCCCGAGGTTCGGCTCAAGGGTTATCTTGAAATGCGTGGCGCCGACGGCGGGCGCTGGGACCGCATCTGCGCGCTGTCGGCATTGTGGGTCGGCATCTTGTACGACACGACCGCGCTCGATGCGGCGTGGGACCTGTGCAAGGGCTGGAGCCACGCCGACCACGCCCGCCTCCGCGAGGAAGTGCCGCGGCTTGCGCTCAAGGCGGCGAGCCCGAACGGCGGGACGCTGCAGGATCTGGCCAAGCAGGTCCTCAAGATCGCCGACGCCGGGCTGGCGGCGCGCGGCCGCCTCAACGGGGCGGGGGACAGCGAGCAGGGCTTCCTCGCGCCGCTGTTCGAGATCGCCACGAGTGGGCTGACCAACGCCGACCTGATGCTCGCCGCCTACCATGGCCGCTGGGGTGGCGACGTCGCCGCAGTGTATGCCGAGGAGAGCTATTAGGCTATGCTCGCGGCATGAGCGAACATGTTGCCCTGAAGCGGCCCGTTGCCGACGATTTGTACGGGGCCGATTTCTATGCTTGGTTGCAGTCGCAGGCTGATCTCCTGCGGCGACGGCGTTTCGACCGGCTCGATCTGGAAAACATCATCGAGGAAATCGACAGTTTGGGCCGTGAACAGATCCACTCGGTCGAGAAGCATATCATTCGCGCCGGTGAGCATCTGGTCAAACCGGCTGTTTCCGAGGACATCGAGCCTCGGCAGGGATGGAAAGATACTGTCAACGAGCAGCGTCGACGACTTGCTCGTCGCCTGAAAATGAACCCGAGTCTGCGTCCAAGGGCTCCAGAGTTGCTCATCGAGGCTTGGCCCGACATTCTCGCCGGCGCGATTGCGGGGCTTCGCCGCGATGCAGAGCGGGAGCTCGCCACCTTGATGGCGCCGTTGACGTACGAGCAGTTGGTCGATCCCAACTTCTTCCCCGGCGACTAACCCCGCCGCGCCGCCGCGTACAACGCGATCGCCGCCGCGTTCGACACGTTCAAACTCTCCATCGCCGCGGTCATCGGCAGGCGCGCGACCTGGTCGCAATGGAGCGCGGTGTTGGCGCGCATGCCTTCGCCTTCAGCACCGAAGACCAGCGCCGGGCGCGTCTCACCGAGCGCCGCCTCCAATGTCACCGCCGCCTTGCCGTCGAGGCCGATCCGCCAGAAACCCGCCTCGCCGATCTCGTCCATCGCGCGCGCCAGATTGACCACCCGCGTCCACGGCACGGTCTCGAGCGCCCCCGACGCCGCCTTGGCGAGCGCCCCCGACTCGGGCGGGGCGTGGCGGTCCTGCGTGACGATCGCCAGCGCGCCGAACGCCGCCGCCGAACGCAGGATCGCGCCGACATTGTGCGGGTCGGTGACCTGGTCGAGGATCACCAGCGGCCGCCGATTGCCCTCACCCGCCGCAAAAATGTCGCCGAGCCACGGGTTCTCGAGCGGCTCGACTTCGAGGACGAACCCTTGGTGCGGCGCGGCGGCGGGAACCAGCCGGCCGAGATCTGACGCGTCGCCATACTGGACCGCGAGCCCCTTGGGGATGACGATCTCCTTGGCGACGTCGTGGGTGACGTACAGCTTGCGGAACACCCGCTCGGGGTTGTCGAGCGCGGCGAACACCGCGTGACGCCCGTACAGGCGCGGATAGCTGCTTTTTTGCCCGGCAGCGTTTCGGGGGTGCGGTCTTCGTCCCATCGCGAGGGACTTAGCCGCGTCCTAGTCGATGCGATAGTGGATCGGCTTGAACGAATGGTTGTTCGACTGGAGCGCCGAGCACGCGGTCAGCCCGATGATGAGGTCCATGTCGGCCTCGAAGACGACGTGGTCGCCAGCACGACTCAATGGCGGCTCGACCGTCAGTGCACCAGTCGCGGCGTCGATGGGAACGTTCATGAAGACGTTGAAAGCGGTCGGAATTTCGTCGGGCCCGATCCCATACGGGGCGAGAGCGGCGGCGAGATTGCCGAAGCACCCGCGATGCGGTTCGGTGTCGCCGTAGATGATCCGGAACGTGTCGGCCGAGCACGGCGTCAGCAGGAAGTCGTGGCGCCCGACCATGTCCTCGACGATCCGCAGCATGATCCGCGAGCGGTTCGAGTAGAGCGGGTCACCCGTCGTCAGGTAAATCTTGCTCGCATAATCGAGCGTCCGCCCCGACGAGATCACCTCGGCGACATCGTCGCGGTTATACGCGAGCAGGTCGGCAACCTGTTCACCGCGCGGGTCGATCACCGTCAGCCGCTGGCCGCGATCGAGGGTGAAGGCGACGCCCGAGCGCGGTGCGATCTCGTGAACATCGCTCACGCCGCGTCCCTCTCGCCGAGCGGGCGGCTGTCGAACGGGCACTGCCAGTCGTTGCCGACCGCGCGCCCGCTATACTGGCGCGCCTCGGACATCTCGCCGTGGCGCGCGAGCATCGGATTGAGCGACCCGGCGACGGCGACGTCGCGGTCGAGGATCGACGCGCGCAATTTCTCGTAGCGCCCTTCTTCGCGGAGCCGGACGAACTGGTCGTGGAGGTTGAACACCATCGCCGGCCGCTCGAAGCGCCGCGCCGGGCGGCTTGCGCCGGGGTGGAGCCCGACGACGAAGAAGGCCTGCCCGCCGAAGCTCAGCGAGAAATGCGGATCGTCGGGGTCGCGGCTGACGCTGAGGTCGGGGGCCTGCGCGAACATCGCGTCCTTGTCGGTCAGCGACTGGAGGCGTGCCCACAAGGCTGCTTCGAAGCTCGTTTCAGACAGGCCGTCATCCTGCTCGAAAATGACGATGAAGGTCTGGAACAGGACCGGGTCCTCGGCATAGCTCCGCGCCAGATCGAGGATGCCCGGATAGATGCGGAGGTCGTCCCACGCCGAGCGGATATCGCGCGCGATGACGATCCGCATCTGGCCGCGGGCGAGCGCCGACTTCGCACCGACGCACGGAAAATCAGCCGCACGGACGAAATCACGGAAACGTTCGGCCAGCGGGTGTTCGTCGTTGGTCGTCGGCGGCAGCATGGGGTCCCTGTCGGTCGTTTCGGGGACTCCATAACCCTATGATGAAGCGATTGTTGCATCGTGCGGTCACCGGCCGCGCCGGCGGCGTCACCTCCAGCACGGGGAGGCGATGGAGCGGGTAGCGGGAATCGAACCCGCATCACAAGCTTGGAAGGCTAGTGCTCTACCACTGAGCTATACCCGCGCGCCGCCACCCTAACACGATCGCGACGGCTGGTGGAGAGGGTTGGATTTGAACCAACGTAGGGTTGCCCCGGCAGATTTACAGTCTGCTGCCATTGACCGCTCGGCCACCTCTCCACGCGCCGCAGCGACGTGCCCGCGGTCGAAACCACGGAGCGCGGGGTAGTGGCGAAAGCGGTCGATGCTGTCAACGGCGCGGTTCCTGACGAAGCACGAACCCGCCGCAAAATAAGCCTGTCCTACACGTCGCCGCTCTGCATAGGCTCGCCAGATGAACCTGACGCGCGCCCTTTCCCGCCGTGCCATCCCATCCGATCGAAGCGGGGAGGGTGCGTTTCGGTTCGACGTGGCGTCAGGTTCATCAACTTCGTCAAGCTGGCCTGACACCAGTTCGCGCCATGGGGACGTCCGACTCGGCCAATCCAATATCCCCTTGCCGCGCCGCGCGCGCTTCCGTATATGCCCGCCTCTCGGCACTCGCAGGAGTGTAGCTCAGTTGGTAGAGCATCGGTCTCCAAAACCGAGGGCCGGGGGTTCGAGCCCCTCCACTCCTGCCAGCCGGGGCGG
>JAYTTV010000050.1:0-10314 GCA_043745075.1 Sphingomonadaceae bacterium | reverse complement strand
GACTGAGCATTGCATCCGTTGGGTAGACTTCCCGAGCAAGTCGATAATAATAAAGGACGTGATTATAATCCTGAGCATCCTGATAAATCGATCCGATGCTCTGCAGCGCCTTGGCCTCGTTGCGAGCATCGCCGAGCCGGGCGAACATGCCATATGCCTGCTGTAGGTCGACCAGCCCGGCCTGGGGCCGGCCCTGCTCGACCGCAATTCGTGCCCTCGTCAGCAACAGGTCGGCCTGCAATTTCGAACCCGGTGCGATGCGCTCGACGGTGTGCAACGCAACCACGATGCGCGATTGCGCCGTCGACACGTCGTCGGTTCGAAACGCGGCCTCACCTTCGAGCCATTGCGACGTCGCGAACGCAATGTCGCGAGCGTCGCCCTGCGGCCACCCCGCCGCGATCTTTGCCGCATCTTGTGCCAGTCGCGCGGCGCGAACCGGATCACCGAGCATCGCTGCCTTGGTTTGCTCGATTGCGGCGTCGAATGATGCATGATCGATGGTGACGGCAGTGCGCGGTGTCGATGCGGCGACCGGAGCCGACGGCACGGCAAAAAGCGCCAGTGCCACGACGCCAGCGACGCGTGCGAGGTTATTCCTTCGCGGCCGCGCCATCGGCGACTGCTCCCGGAGCGTGATCGCGTTCGGACCGGACCCAGAACGCCTTTGCCGGCGTGAGCGATGTATCGGTGTTGGTCAGCCGAGCCAGATGCGCCGCGTCGCGGAGCAACGTCTCGAGCGCCGCCGGGCGGAGGGCCGGGCTGATGAAGAAGCCCTGCGCAACATCGCATCCCATGACGCGCAGCAAAGCGAGGGTCGCGTGGCTCTCGACGCCCTCGGCGACGACCCGCATACCGAGCGCGTGGGCGAGATCGATCGTCGACCTGACAATCAGCGGGTCGCGGTTGCTGCTGGTCATCCCGCTGACGAACAGCTTGTCGATCTTCAGTTCGTCGGCGGGAAGCTCCTTCAGATACGCCAGCGACGAATGACCCGATCCGTAATCGTCGATCGACAGGCTGATGCCCGCAGCGGCAAGCAGGTGAAAATTGACCAACGCCGCCTGCGGGTTATCGATGAACGCAGTTTCGGTGATCTCGAAACCGATCACGCCCGACGCGGTTCGTATCAGCGCGCAGACCTCGGCGATGAACGCGTCGTTGCCGAGCGATTTTCCCGACATGTTGACGTGAAAACTAAGATCGATCCCCTGCTTCAGCAGGTGGTCCTGATCGGCGATCGCCTGGCCGAGAACCCACAGCGTCAAGGCATTTATCTGCCCCGATTCCTCGGCAATGGTGATGACGCTGCCGCGATCGACCTCGCCGAGGTTAGGGTGCTGCCAGCGGATCAGAGCTTCGACGCCGTCGTATGCCCCCGTCCGCAGACACAACTTGGGCTGATAGACGAGGTAGATTTCGCCATTAGTCAGCGCGCAGTCGAGTTCGCCGCGCAACAATCGCGCGTGATCACGCGCGCGCCGCCGCCGCATCCGTTCGGCGGGATCGAGAGGAGCATCGGGTGAGCCGGCAATACGACCGAGCGTCCTGCCGATCACCGCGGCGAGTGTTGCGAACAGACTGGCAGTTTTGGTCACAGTCCGGTTGTAGCGCGAAACCGCCCAGCGATCGACAAATTTATACTGGCGCGAATCACCTTGAGCCTGCGGCGACCTACAGCAATCAAAAATCGATGCCACGGGAGTGACACAAAGCGGCGCGAGCCAGTCGCCAACTTCGAATATGCGTCAAGATGCAATTAGTTATGGTTACCTAAGTGTTTAGGAATAAAGGAAATTTACGAATGTGATAAGACAATTTGCCGTTAATGGAAAAAAACCACTAAATTTTAGGTAAGCCACCTTGCGCTTCAAGAAGCAATATGGGCAAGAGAATGCAGGTTGCATCGAAACCAACCCGGGAGTTCTGACAATGGCATTTTTGATCGGCATCATCACTAGCTTCTACCGCGACATTCCGCCCTGGTCAGCCTAGGCCGAGGCCATTTTAGTCGGCCGCACTTCATCGAGGTTTGGCCGTAGCTGAAAAATCAAGTATCCGCGGTTGGCTGTCGCTGACCGCGGCTTTGATTTATTGGGATGGGATGACTCGTCGTCGGGTTCGATCCCATCTCGACTATCTCGTCGAGTTGCGTCGGACAGCCGGCTAATTGTGCTCCGGGATCTTGTCTTGTACGTGTGCAATCTCGCATCGTCGGTCGATCATCGCGTCGGGATTGACGCAGGCTGTTATCAGGATGGTCGAGATTAGTCCGAACCCGACCCGAGTTCTCGATGGCGTGCGCGTGCTCGACCTGTCGCGGGTGCTTGCGGGACCTTGGTGCACCCAGGTCCTTGGCGACTTCGGCGCTGATGTTCTCAAGATCGAGCTTCCCGGCCGCGGCGACGATACGCGTGCATGGGGTCCGCCGTTCGTCGGGTCCCCCGACGATCCCGACGCGCTCGGCGAGAGCGCGTATTATCTGTCCTGCAACCGCAACAAGCGCTCGGCCGCGATCGACCTCGCTCATCCAGATGGCCGCGCCCTGCTCCTCCGCCTCGCGGCTGAGGCCGATATCCTCGTCGAGAACTTCAAGGTCGGCGGGCTGGCGAAATACGGCCTCGACTACGCCGCGCTCGCCGCGGTCAACCCGCGGCTGGTCTACTGCTCGATCACCGGCTTTGGCCAGACCGGGCCGTACGCCGATCGCGCCGGCTATGATTTCGTCGCGCAGGCGATGGGCGGCTTCATGAGCATCACCGGCGAGGCCGACGGCCCGCCACTGCGCGCCGGGGTCGCGTCGTGCGATCTCGCAACCGGCATGTACGCGACGGTCAGCCTCATGATGGCGTTGCGCCATGCGGAGGCGACTGGGGTTGGCCAGCATATCGATGTCGCGCTGCTCGACACACAGATCGCGATGCTCGCCAACCAGTCGCTCAACTGGCTCGCCGGCGGCGTCACTCCCGGGCGCATGGGCAATCGCCATCCGACCATTGTGCCGTACACGACCTTCGACGCCGCCGATGGCACGATCGTCATCGCGGTCGGCAACGACGGCCAGTTTCGCAGCCTGTGCAGCGAGCTTGGGGTCGCCGAACTCGGGCGCGACCCGCGTTTCGCCACCAGCCGCGCGCGAGTCGCCAATCGCGATGCGATCGAAGCTGAAATCCAGATGCTCGTCGGCGGCCTCGACGGCGCAACGTTGATCGAGCGGTTGGCCGCATGCGGAGTCCCCGCCGGGCCGGTCAATTCGATCCCGCAGGTCTTCGCCGACCCGGTCGTCGCCGCGCGCGGAACGGTCCACTATTTCGAGCGCGACGACGGCGTCGTCATCCCCTCGGTCACGTTCCCTGGCAAGCTGTCGGCGACACCTGCCGATTATCGCGCGCCGCCGCCGTTCCTCGGCCAGCACACGCGCGAGGCGTTGTCGGACTGGCTCGCGCTCGATGCCGCGGCCCTCGATCGGCTCATTGCGGCAGGCGTCGTCGCGCAGAGCGATTGAAGCGCGGCGCGACGCGGGCGGCGCTGCGGACCCTAGCCGATCGCATCGCCAAGCCGTAAAGCCCGCCAATTCTCCGCAGCTGGACCGATCCGAAGCCCCATGCACCCGATCGAACCGGCAACGCCACCGTACCCGCAGCCGCCCTACGCGCGCGACGAGCTGCTCCACGAGATCTTCGCCGCGACCGCCGCGCGCTCACCCGACGCTCCGGCGCTGCGCCTCGCCGATCCCGATCCCGAAACCGGGCGGCGCAGCACACTGAGCTACGCCGATCTCGGCCGCCGGGCGGCGCAGGTCGCGCACTTCCTCCGCGACCGCGGCGTCGCGCGCGGCGACCGCGTCGTGCTGTGCCTGCCACGCGGGCTCGACCAGTTCGCCGCGATTCTCGGCGTGCTCCAGGCCGGCGCGGCGTATGTCCCGGTTGATTGGGGCTTTCCTGCCGAGCGCATCGACTTCATCGCCGGGGACGCCGCCGCCAAGCTGATCGTGACGACGGTCGAGCGCCTCCACGATTTCAGTCACCCGCAGGTCGTGCCGCTCGACGACCGCCTCGGCGAGATCGCGACCGCGGAGGCGTGGCACTTCACGCGAAGCTCGACGGCCGGCACCCCCGACGACCTCGCCTATATCATCTATACCTCGGGGACGACCGGGCGGCCGAAGGGCGTTGCGATCCGTCACCGCAACATCACGCATCTGGTCCGATCGGAGAGCGCGATCCTCGGCTTGACCGCCGACGACAAGGTGTTCCAGGGCTTCAGCCTCGCGTTCGACATGTCGCTCGAGGAGATGTGGCCGGCATTCCTCGCCGGGGCCGAACTCGTCGTCTCGAGCGAGGCGCTGGCGAAAAGCGGCCCCGAGGTCGCCATCGCCATCGCGCGCGCGGGGGTCACGGTCTGGCATTGCGTGCCGTCGCTGCTCGCGGTTGTCGACACGCCGCTGCCGCTCGTCCGCCTGATCAACCTCGGCGGCGAAGCGTGCCCGCCCGACCTCGCGCGGCGCTGGGCGCGCGACGGGCTGCGGCTGCTCAATACCTACGGTCCGACCGAGACCGCCGTCACCGCGACATGGGCCGAATTGAGCGCGACCGCGCCTGTCACGATCGGCACCCCGCTCCCCGGCTACCGCGCGTGGGTCGTCGGCGAAGACCTCGTCGCGGTGCCGCCGGGGACGGCGGGCGAGCTCGTCATCGGCGGCCCGGGGGTCGGCGAAGGCTATGTCGGCCTACCCGAACTCACCGCGCAGAAGTTCGTCACGCTGACGCTCGAGCCCGACGCCGGACCCGAGCGGATCTACCGATCGGGCGACCTCGTCACCGTCGGCGCCGACGGCAATATCGCCTTCGCCGGGCGGATCGATACGCAGGTCAAGATCCGCGGCTACCGCGTCGAGCTTGGCGAGATCGAGGCCGCGATCGGCGATGATCCAGCGGTCGCAGCGGCGGTCTGCGCGCTTCATGCCGCAGACGGCATCGAGACGCTGGTCGCATATGTCGTCGCCCGCCCCGGCGCGACGATCGATACTGCGCGGATCGCGGCGGCGCTCAAGAATCGCCTGCCGTCGTACATGCGTCCGGGATTATACGAGCCGCTCGACCGGCTGCCGCTTCTCGTGTCGGGCAAGGTCGATCGCAAGGCGCTGCCCGCTCCCGTAGCGCGCGCGCCCACCGCCGCAGTCGACGCCCCCGCGACGTCGCTCGAAACCGAACTCCACCGTGCGTGGAGCGAAGTCTTCGCGCCGCTGCCGGTGTCGGTGACCGCCGACTTCTTCGACGACCTCGGCGGGCATTCGTTGCGCGCGGCGCGGGCGGTGTCGCGCGCGCGCCAGCTCCCGGGGCTCGCCGACCTGTCGATCAACGACCTGTACGCCGCGCCGACGATCCGCGCATTGGCGACGCGGCTGGCGGCGCGCGGGGTTTCGGCAGGCGCAACGATGACGACGGCGTTCGTGCCGGTGCCGCAATTGCGCTTTGTGCTCTGCACGATCGCGCAGACGCTTGCTCTGCCGCTGATCTACGCCTTCGCCGGTCTCCAATGGCTGCTGCCGTATCTCGCGTACGTCTATTGGGCGTCAAACGGGCTTTCCCGCGCCGAGGCGGCGGCGGCGGCGGCGGGGGCATTCATCGCACTGCCGCCGTTGCTGCTGCTCGCGTCGGTCGCGTGCAAGTGGCTCGTCCTCGGGCGGACCAGGGCGGGCGAGTATCCGTTGTGGGGCGTCTATTATTTCCGCTGGTGGTTCGTCCGGCGCGTCCTCGAGACCGTCGCCTCGCAGTATCTCGCGGGTACCCCCGCCTTTGCATCCTACTACCGGCTGCTCGGAGCGAAGGTCGGGCGCGATGCGCTGCTGCTGTGCGATTTCATCGACACCGCCGACCTCGCGACGATCGGCGACGACGCGTCGCTCGATGCCGGATCGATGCTTGCGACGAGCGCGGTCGAGGGCGGGCTGCTCAAGCTCGGACCGGTCACCGTCGGCGCGCGGGCGACGATCGGCGCGATGGCAGTGGTCGGGCGCGGGGCGCGCGTCGGCGATGGCGCGATGCTCGAAGGGCTATCGGCGCTGCCGACCGGCGGCGCGATCCCGCCGGGCGAGCGCTGGTCGGGCTCGCCTGCCGAGCGCGCCGGACCGCATATCGCCGAGCTGCCGCCGCGCGCAAGCCCCTTGCGCCGTCACGCCACCGCATTTGCCTTGCTCGTTGCCGCCGGGCTGCTGCCGATCGCGGCGCTGATCCCGATCGCGCCCGGGCTGATCGCGATGATCGAGGTCGACTGGTCGACCGAGGGGTATAGCTTCGTCGCTTTCTCGCCGCTGCTCGCGACCGCCTATGTCATCCTGATGTGCGCGCTGATGGCGGCGGTGAAGTGGGTCCTGCTCGGCCGCGTCCGCCCCGGCGTCCATGCGGTAACGAGCGGCTTCTACCTGCGCTTCTGGATTGTCCGCCAGCTCGGCGCGCTCGCGCTCGAACTCCTCCATCCGATCTACGCGACCTTGTTCGTCCGCCCGTGGTTCCGGCTGATGGGCGCAAGCGTTGGTCGCCGCGCCGAGATTTCGACCGCGACGTCGGTCGTCCACGACCTCGTCACGATCGGCCCCGAAAGCTTTATCGCTGACGGCGTCGTCCTTGGGGCGGCGCAGGCCGAGCCGGGGCGCATCCGCCTCGCCGCGACGGTGATCGGGAGACGGACCTTCGTCGGCAACAGCGCGCTGATCCCCGCTGGGAGCATCCTCGGCGACGACGCGCTGATCGGCGTGCTATCGCGACCGCCCGAGGAGCCGGTGCTCGCGGCGACGCCCGGGGCGACATGGTTCGGCTCGCCGCCGCTGCGGCTGCCGGCGCGGCAGGTCGCGACAATGTTCGACGAGGGCGCGCGGTTCAATCCGCCGAAGCGGCTCGTCGCGGCGCGGCTGACGATGGAGACGCTACGGACGATCCTGCCGCTGTCGATCTTCATCTCGCTGCTCAGCCTGCTGCTCAGCGTCGTCGGCGACCTTGCCGACATGCCGCATCCGGCGACGGCGATAGCCATCTGGTTCGCGCCTTTGTACTTCGCCTTCGTCCTCGTCGCGGGGCTGGCGGTCGTCGCGCTCAAGTGGATCGTCGTCGGCGAATATCGCGCGACGACCAAGCCGCTGTGGAGCTGGTTCGTCTGGCGGACCGAGCTCGTCACCGCGACGTATGAGAATCTCGCGGTCAACCTGCTCCTCGCACCCCTGCGGGGAACCCCGTGGCTCGCGGCATACTTCCGCCTGATGGGGGCGAAGATCGGCCGCCGGGTCTACCTCGATACCACCGACATGACCGAGTTCGACCTGATCGAGATCGGCGACGACGCCGCGCTCAACGATGCCGCCGGGCTCCAGACGCATCTGTTCGAGGACCGCGTGATGAAGGTGTCGGCGGTCCGCATCGGCGCGCGTGCGACGGTCGGGTCACTCGCGATCGTCCTGTATGACGCGGTGGTCGACGACGGCGCCGAACTCGGCGACCTGTCGGTCCTGATGAAGGGCGAATCGCTCGCCCCCGGCACCGCGTGGGAGGGATCGCCCGCCCGGCCCGCCGCGCGGTGATCTTCTGGCGGCTCGGCGATGTCGGGCGCGTCGATGGCGGCTTCGGCCCGGTGGCGCTGGTGCTCCCCGAAGCTAAGGTCGCGGCTCTCCCCCAACTGACCGCCGCACAGCTCGCCGACGCCGCCCACGGCGGTGCTCCGAGTGTCCGCCGCCGCCAGCTCCTCGCGGCATTGGCGCAGCGGGTGCTCGGCGTCGACGCGCGCGATGTGCGCCTGTGGTGCGGCGCGAGCGGGCAGCGGTTTCTGCGCGAGCCGCCGGTTTTCGCCAGCGTCGCCTGGCGCCCCGGATGGCTCGCAGCAACGATCGCGCGAGTCCCCGTCGGCATCGATGTCGAACTGGTCGCAGAAGCCGAAGCCGCCCGCGACATTGCCCTTGCCGGCTTCAACGGGAACGCCGACGACCTTGCAGCGTGGCACGGACCCGCCGGGGTCTGGGCGGCGAAGGAGGCGACGCTCAAGGCGAACGGACTCGACCTCACGTCGCCGCCAGCGTGCTGGGACTTCAACGGCATAACCCTCGCCGCGGGCACATTCGCACCGCTGACGATGACGATCGAGCCGTGTGGTGCCGCCGCCGTGGTCGCGCTTGCCGTGGGGATTTGACTGGCGGAGTCGGAGTCCGTCGAACAATTAAGATAAACTATTGATAGTGAAAGTGATTATTTGCGGCTAAAAGCGCTTCCCCACACATTTCCCCACGCCAGCGCGATGTGACCCCTGATTCTGGCTGTTTAGCGGCCCTCGCCTATCGCTGATGCAAGCCCGCGAACAATGCGCCGGAACGCGACAATCTCCGCACCGAACATGCCGTGGCGGTAGGCGTTGCGGTTGCCGAGCGGAGCACCGGGCGAGCCGCCGCCGTGCATCCGGCAACGTCCGTTAGGCATGGCGGGCGACTGGCACGCGGTCGCGCTCCGGGTGCGCGCTCCGCAACGGGTCGAAAGGTGCATCGGCATGGACGAGGGCGGCTGGCTTTGCATAGGGTTGTTCCTCTGTTTTCATAATGCCCCGCCCCCCGGTCTCGACGTGCCCGACGATTGCCTGCCCGCCGGAATGAACGTGGACGTGCTCGACGCGCACCGTTTGCCCGCCGCCGCGCCGAAGCCGGTCCAGCGCCTCGACCTGAGCCGTGAAGGCCCGCAACAGCTTTACGGACAGCGGACCATAGACCGCTACGAGATTGAGCGTATCGGCGTGCTTCGTCCGGCTGAGAAGGTTCATCGCCAGATTATGCGTCGCAGTCATTTGCACCGCGAGCATTGCCTCGACCTCGTTTTGCGGCGCGATACCGTCCACGACCGCAAGGGCCGCGTTCAGCGCCGGTTCGGTCGGTAGCACCTTGCCGAAGTCGCGCATCGCTGTGGCAAGCTGGTTAAGCGCGCTATTGGCAAAGCTATTCGAGCAAGTGCCGAAAGCATCCATCATCCGGAATTGCGCGCCCGCAACGTCCGCGTGCGGGTAGTCGATCACCATTGCACCGCCCACGTCGTCGGTAGTGACCGCGAAGCGTTTCCGCCGGTCCAACACTCGGCTTGTCGCCCGCTCGATAGCCGCTTGCTCTCGTTCGTTTGGAGCGGGCCGCTCCACCGGTTCGGCCTTGATGGTTGCCTTGCGCTTCAATGCACCCTCCCGCGTGACGTTGGAACAGATGTAGCACAAACTCGCTCAAAAGGCGCGGTTCTCGCGCGCACGCTAACGCGAGGAAAATCTGGATTAGCGTTAGATCGCGTTAGGAACGCGGTGCCGCTCACGCCGTCGCCAAGGTTTCGACCGTCCCTCCCATTTATTAAACTGCGGATGCGCACGCAAAGCATGGTGACGGTTTCCGCCCCCGATGACGGCAAGGTTTTGAGGTGGCCCCGCCTCTTGCGTCCCGCTCGCCTGCTTCCACCCTGCTGAAGAAGCGGCATTTCGGCGCTAAAAGCGTCGGATTTGTTTACACTTATTATCCGTCGCGTAAATCAAGCCGTTGATGTTACTTATCGCATTCGATTGGCATATTTCATGCAGGCCAAAAAGTTAGGGTTCGCGTCAATTGGGACGCAGCTTTTATATGAAGCGGCGTTTCTTATGAAACTTGCAATTATTTTAGCCGCGTCTCTCGCTACCTTGGCGTCCGCAATCCCGGCAAAGGCCGTGACTTTGGCCTGGACGCTGAGCGGCGTAACCTTTGATGATGGCGGTATGGCCACCGGCACATTCACCACCGATTCGACCAACGGTCATCTCTTGAGCTACAATTTGTTCACTACTGCCGGTTCGACACTTAGCGCATTTCACTACGATGCGACCACCAGCTTTAAGTTAGCCGATAATCATTTTGGGCCTAACTCGTTCCTTATCGTTCAGTCAGCTTTTAAAAATTACATAAATCTTTCGTTCGTTAACCCGTTGACCAGCGGTGGCGTTGATACACTACAGATTGGCGGGTCTCCTAACTCGTACGAGTGCAATAATTGCACACTGCACCGCGACGTTACTGCTGGTGCTGCCACCACGGTTCCTGAGCCATTAAGCTGGACCCTTATGGTTGTTGGCTTCGGCCTCGTTGGTGTTGCTGCGCGTCGCCGGACGACCGCCCTCCCTGCTTGAGCGGCACTTAACGAACAATTGTGGGGCGGTTCTTCAGGGCCGCCCCCTTACGATTAAGCTCTGGCTCCGGCTGGACCGCTTGCCGATGACGCGCCCGCCTTCCCCATGACGCAACAGCCCTAGCGCCCTAGCAGCCTCGCTGGACGCGCC
>JAYTTV010000049.1:0-10391 GCA_043745075.1 Sphingomonadaceae bacterium | reverse complement strand
GCGGCGCGGACAAGGGGCGAGATGGCGCGGGGTTCAGCTCGCGGGCGTCGAGTGCGGGGTGAGCGGCTGGATCAGTTGCTCATGCATCCGCAGCGGGACCGGGTGGTCGGTGCCGTATTCCTCGGGCCATTCGCGGGGCACGTAATAGCTGCCGAACAGGCGGTCGACGAAGGGCAGCATCGCCGAATAATTGCGGTCGATATGGTCGCGGCGGGTGTGGTGCCAGTGGTGGAAGGCGGGGGTCGCGACGATGTTCTCGAGCCAGCCGAAACGCCATTTGACGTTGGCGTGGATGAAGAAGCCCCAGAAGGTGCCGACGAAGACGACGATCAGGGGCACGATGTCGAGCTTGCCCGACAACGGGCTGGCGAGGCCGAGGATGTACAGCGGGACGAGTCCGACGAACTTCCCGAAGACCATGTCGACCGGGTGCGCGCGGGTGTTGACCAGCCAGTCGAGATGCTCGGCGCTGTGGTGCAACGCGTGGAATTTCCACAGGAACGGGATCTCGTGGCTCCAGCGGTGGCCCCAGTAGAAGCCGATCTCGCCGACGACGAGCGACGCGGCGATCCGCCAGCCGAGCGGCAGCCCCGCGCTGAATGCCTGGACCTGCGACGGCACGATGTGGTGGACGCCGAGCGCGACGATCGCCATCGGCACGCCGAGCAGGATGCCGGGGAGCAGGCTCGAGATGAAATACCAGACGAGGTCGGTGCCGATCCCGGCGCGGCGGACCTTCGCCTCGCGCAGCGTGAACAGCCGCTCGATCGGCACGAACACGACCGCGAGCAGGACGAGCCAGAGGCACAGTCGAAAGATGTCGACGGCGAAGGTCTGAAGTTGATGCGGCATTATCGTCGTCTTAACCGAAAACCGCGCCATCGTCGACGGTCGCGCGCGGCGGACCGTGCTTTACCCGCGCGATCCGCCCGGTTGCCAATGTCGCAGGCGGGCGCTCGCACCCGGCCAATTCGCTGCACGGAACTGCGCTTGCCGTCTCGGCTTTGATGCGCCGCCGAATTTTGGGAAGGTCGGATGGAGCAGGTTGCCAACTGGGTCGCGCCGATCGCGACGACGCTTGCCGCTTTGTTGGTCGCAGCGAATTTGGGCACGCGGATTACCGGCATCGGCTTCATCGCCTTCGCCATCGGGTCGGTCGCGTGGATGGCGATCGGCGCGGCGACGGGGCAGGCTAATCTAGTGTGGCAGAACGCGGTGCTGCTGCTCGTCAATATCCTCGGCGTGTGGCGCTGGCTCGGCTTGCGCGCGCGCTACGACAAGGGCGCCGCCGCCGCGACCCGGGCGACGCTATGAGCGCCGATCGCGCGCACGTCCCGGAGTGCGACGACGCCGCGCTGACGCCGGTCAGCGGGTTTGTCGGGGCGACCGTCACCGGGCCCGACGGCACGGCAGTCGGGACGATCGCCGAGGTGATGATGGCCGCTGCCGAGGGCCGGATCGTCTATGTCGCACTCAGCGTCGGCGGCATCGTCGGCATCGGCGAACGGCTGTTCGCGGTCCCGTGGGGCGCGTTCGTCGTCGATCCGGCCAACGGCGCACTGTCGGTCCGCGACACCGTCGGGTTCGACGGACCGGGCTTCGACAAGGACGAATGGCCGTGCGCCCCCGACCCTGATTTCGCACCGCCCGGACTTGTTTCGGCGTAGAGTCTTCCCCGGCGGGCGCGGTTCGTTTATTGCGCGCGCCTGTTCGATAATTACAGGCCCATCGCCATGCTGTTCGATGCCCCCGACTTCGATGCCCATGAGGGCGTCCACTTCTTCGACGATCCCGCGAGCGGGCTCAAGGCGGTCATCGCGGTCCATTCGACGCATCGCGGACCCGCGGCGGGTGGCTGCCGCTGGTGGACCTATGTCGATGACGAAGCCGCGCTGACCGACGCGCTGCGGCTGTCGCGCGGGATGAGCTACAAGAACGCGATGGCGGGCCTCGCGGTCGGCGGCGGCAAGGGGGTCATCCTCAAGTCGGGTCACGGGCCGAAGTCCGAGGCGCTGCTCGAAGCATTCGGCGCGGCGATCGACTCGCTCGGCGGCAAGTACGTCACCGCCGAGGACGTCGGCATGTCCGACGCCGACATGACGGTGATCGCGCGCAAGACGAAGTTCGTCTCGGGCCTGCCGGTCAGCGGCGGCGCGGCGGGCGGCAACCCCGGGCCGTCGACCGCGCAGGGCATCTTCGTCGGCATCCGCGCCGCGGTCCGTCACAAGCTCGGGAAGCACGACTTCGCCGGGGTTCATGTCGCGATCCAGGGGCTCGGCAGCGTCGGCGGCGGCGTCGCCGAGCGGCTCGCGGCGGCGGGCGCCAAGCTGACGGTCGCCGACATCGACGAGGCGCGCGCCGCCCGGATGGCGGCCTCGCTCGGCGCGACGCATGTGCCGGTCGACGAGATCACGCGCGTCAGCGCCGATGTGTTCAGCCCGAACGCGCTCGGCGCAGTGCTCGACGAGGCGACGATCGCCGAACTCGACGTTGCGATCGTCGCGGGAGCGGCGAACAACCAGCTCGCGGCTCCGGCGGACGGGGCGCGGGTCAAGGCGCGCGGGATTTTGTACGCGCCGGATTATGTCATCAACGCGGGCGGCATCATCAACGTCGTCGCGGAATATCTGGGTGACGGCGACGCCGATGCGGTCGCGGCGCGGATTGCCGAGATCGAGCCGCGCCTCGCCGCGATCTTCGCCGAGGCCGATGCGAGCGGGCGGACGACCGACGCGGTTGCCGACGCGATGGCACGGAAGCTGATCGGGCGCTGACACTCTAAATCCTCCCCCGTCTTCGGGGGAGTGGGACCGCGCCGCTTCAGGCGTGGTGGCGGGGGCGTCACGCATCGTGCCGTCCGCTTGCGACGATTAACCTCTATCCGAACCATCCGCCTGAGACTGCCCCCCCACCATGCAAGGGCATGGTCCCCCTCCCCCGCAAGCGCGAGGGAGGATTTTTAGGCGCGACCCGGCGCTCGCCACTCGCTAAAGTACCTCCGTCACGCCCGCGAGGAATCCCGCATGAAGTTCGGAATCGGTCAGTCCCCGAAGCGCGTCGAGGATTTCCGCCTGCTCACAGGCAAGGGCCGCTTCACCGACGACATCCAGCTGGCGGGCACGCTGTTCGCTGCGACCGTCCGCTCGCCGTACGGCCACGCCCGGATCGCCGGGATCGACACCAGCGCGGCGAAGGCGGTCCCCGGGGTCGTCGCGGTCTACACCCACGCCGACATCGCGCACTACGGCGTCATCCCGTGCCTCGTTCCGTTCTCGGGCAAGATCACGACACCGCACCATCTGCTGACCGGCGACAAGGCGCGCTTCGTCGGCGACGGCATCGCCTTCGTCGTCGCCGAAACCCGCGAGGCCGCGCGCGAGGGGGCCGACAACGTCATGGTCGATTACGAAGAGCTCCCCGCCGTCACCACCATCGCCGACGCCATCGCCCCCGGCGCGACGAAGGTATGGGACGACGCGCCATCGAACGACCTGTTCGCCTTCCCGCTCGGTGACGGCGACGCGGCCACCGCCGCCATCGCCGCCGCTGCGCACGTCACGCGCCTCCGCATCGTACAGAACCGCATCGCCCCGACCTCGATCGAGGTCCGCGCCGCGGTCGGCGACTATAACGAGGCGGACGGCTTCACCCTCGATTTCGGCGGGCAGGGCGTCGCCTCGGCGCGCCCGATGGTCGCCGGGATCATGGGCGTCACCCCCAATCAGGTCCGCATCCGCACCGGCGACGTCGGCGGCGGGTTCGGCATGAAGGCGTTCCTGTATCCCGAATATCTGCTCGTCCTCCACGCCGCGCGCGACCTCGGCCGCCCGGTGAAATGGACCGGCGAGCGCGGCGACGCGTTCCAGTCGGACACCCACGGCCGAGCAATGGTCAGCGACGCGGCCATCGGTTTCGACGCCGACGGGCTGATCATCGCGCTCCAGGTCGAGACGTGGAGCGACCTCGGCGCGTACCAGTCGCAGTTCGGCCCGGCGATCCAGACCGTCGCCGGCGGGCGCATCCTCGGCGGGGTCTATCGCATCCCGGTGATCCACAACCTCGTCCACGGCATCGTCACCAACACCACGCCCGTCGACGCGTATCGCGGCGCGGGACGCCCCGAGGCGGCGTATATCATCGAGCGGCTGCTCGAAGCCGCCGCGCGCGAGCTCGGTGTCGGGGTCGACGAAATCCGCCGCAGGAACCTGCTGCGCCCCGACGAGCTGCCGCACGCCAACGGGCTCGGGCTGACCTTCGACATCGGCAATTTCCCAGCGGTGCTCGACAAGGCGCTGGCGAACGCCGACTGGACGGGCTTCCCCGAGCGCAAGGCGGCGGCGGCGCGCAAGGGCCTGCGCTACGGCCGCGGCATCGCGTATTACGTCGAGATCGCCGGCGGCGGCTCGACCGAGGAGTTCGCCGATATCAAGGTCGGCAGCGACGGCATCGTCGAGGCTGCGGTCGGCACGCAATCGAACGGCCAAGGCCACGAGACCGCGTATGCGCAGGTGCTCGCCGACCGGCTCGGCCTGCCGATGGAGTCGGTCCGCATCGTCCAGGGCGACACCGACCGGCTCGACCAGGGCAACGGCACCGGCGGATCGCGCAGCCTTGCGTGGGGCGGCGGCGCGGTGATCGAGGCGGGCGACGACATGGTCAAGCGCGGGATCGAGCTGGCGAAGGCCGACCTCGACGTCGCCGACGTCGATTATGCCGAGGGCGTGTTCGGCGCGCGCGGCACCAACCGCACCGTCAGCCTCGCCGAACTCGCGGCCAAGCACCCCGGGGGGCTCGACGGCCGCGCGACGTACAAGCCCGAGAACCCGCGCCCGACCTTCCCCAACGGTTGCCACGTCGCCGAGGTCGAGATCGACCCCGCGACCGGCACGACCAAGGTCGTCCGCTACAGCCTCGTCGACGATTTCGGCGTGCTGATGAACCCGATGCTCGTCGAGGGGCAGATCCACGGCGGCGTCGCGCAGGGGCTCGGGCAGGTCCTGCTCGAGGACATCGTCTACGGCGACGGCGCGCAGCTGTTGACCGGATCGTTCATGGATTACGGCGTCCCGCGTGCCGACGACATGCCGCCGGTGATCGGCTTCGCCACGCTGGGCACGCCCTCCCCGACCAACCCGCTGGGCGTCAAGGGCTGCGGCGAGGCGGGGACGATCGGGGCGATGCCGTCGATCATGAACGCGATCATCGACGCGCTCGATGGCACCCAGCTCGAGATGCCCGCGACGATCGAAAAGGTCTGGCGGATCTGCCGGAGCCTCGACGTCGCCGAGGCCGCCGAATGAGCCTCGCGCAGCTTTGGGCGATCTTCCGCGCGGCGTGGCTGTCGATCGCGGCGATGGTCATCGTTGCCAGCGTGACCGCGTATTACGTCGCATCGTCGCTGCCGAAGGAATACTCGGCGAAGGCGCGCGTCATGCTCAATATCGGCAACAGCGATCCCAACCAGTATTCGGCGCTCGGCGCGAAGACCGAGGACAGCTACCTCGCGACGCAGATCAGGCTGGTCAACGACGAGGCGGTCCTCCGCGACGTCGTCACCAAGCTCGGCTGGCCGACCGATCCGGCGGTGATCAGTGCATGGGAGCAATCGACCGGCGGCAACGGCGACATCACGACATGGGCGGCAGGTCGGCTCGAGGCCAACGTCGCCGCGCGCCAGTTCGAGGACAGCTCGATCATCGAGATTTATTACACCGCGGATACGGTCGATTCCGCCAAGGCGATCGTCTCGCTCGTCCGCAGCGCCTATATCGATAACGACCTGCGACTGCGCGTGGAAGCCGCGCGCAAGGCGTCGTCGTGGAACCGGACCGTCGCGGCGCAGGCGCTGGTGGCACTGCGGAAGGCTGGGGCCGACCGCGCCGCGTTCGTCAAGGCGAACGACATTCCGATCGATTCGAGCAACGGCAACCTCGAGATGCGCGAACTGACCTCGCTGCGGACGCTGTCGATCCCGACCGAGGGCAATCTGATCGACCCGGTGATCACGTCGTTGATGAACCAGGCGAAGACCCGGATCGCCGAGCTCGATACGCAGATCGCGGTGATGGGCGCGGACCGCGGCGCCAGCGATCCGACGATGCAGACCGCGATGGCGCTGCGCGACGTCTACCGCGCCCAGCTCGCGCGCGAGACCGAGTTCGCCAACGCCGGGGCGAACGCCACCGACGCGCAGACCGCCGCGACCCGGGTCATTCGCGACAATGCCTATCTCGAAGCGCGGATGCGGATTCTCGATCGCTCACCGGTCTACGACAAGCTCGCGGCGATCGATCGCGACCTCGCGCTGCGCGAAAAGCTCTACATCAACGCGGCGCAACGCGTGCTCGACTTCGACGCGGTCGCCGCGGCGCCGAGCGGGCTCAGCGTGATCGGCGACGTCATCGCCGACGAGAATATGGTGTATCCGAACATCCCGCTCATGGTCGGTCTCGCGGCGGGGATCAGCCTCGGGCTCGGGCTGACGATCGCGCTGATGAGCGAGATGCTGCGGCGGATGGTCCGCGGTGCCGACGACCTCGAATTCTACAGCGGCGTGCCGGTGATGGCGGTGATCGCATCGGCGCCGCGGCGCATCGGCTGGTTCGGACGCCTCGGGCGGCTCCGCCCGGCCCTCCACGTCTAGCTGTTGAAGGCGGGGTGGGTCGCGCGCATCGCCGCGACCGCCGCAAGATCGAGCCGCCGTTCGACGATCGCGGCGTCTAGGACCACGCCGAGCGCGAGGTCATCGCCGCCGAGGCAGCGCCAGAACAGGTCGTAGACGTCGGGCAGCGGCGGCAGCCGGGTGAGGACGAGCAGCGCGCGAATCCGATCGAAGCGCATCAACGGCGCTTCCTCGATCTCGGCTTCGATCTCGGCGGGCCGAACCAACGTCGCTGCTTCGATCTGATACACTGTCCGCTCCCCATGCCGCCCACCGCTTAACGGCGGCGGGCGGCATGGGTGTAGGGCGGAATGCTAGGCGAGCTGGCCCATCAGATGCTCGGCCGACGACACCTGGAACGCGCCCGGATCCTCGACATTGAGCTGCTCGACGATGCCGTCGCGGACGAGCATCGAGAAGCGCTGGCCGCGCATGCCCATGCCGAACTTGCTGCCGTCCATCGTCAGCCCGAGCGCCTTGACGAAGTCGCCGTTACCGTCGGCGAGCATCGTCACCTTGCCGGCCGCACCGGCGCTCTGGCCCCACGCGCCCATGACGAACGCGTCGTTGACCGAAACGCAGACGATCTCGTCGACGCCCGCCGCCTTGATCGCCTCGGCGTTCGAAATATAGCCCGGCAGATGCTTCGCGGAGCAGGTCGGGGTGAAGGCGCCCGGAACCGAAAACAGCGCGACGGTGCGCCCGGCGAACAGCGCCTCGGTCGACAGCGGCTGCGGCCCGGCTTCGGTCGCCTTGATCAGCGTCGCTGAGGGTACGGCATCGCCTACCTTGATCGTCATGATTAGTCTCCCAATGGCTCCGGGCATGCGATAGCGACGCGCATTGCACGCGTCCAGCGCCCCGGTTTATGACGGTTCGGATGAATGATCCGCGCTTCCTTACCGGCCAGTATCTGCTGTCGATGCCCGGCATCGGCGACGAGCGCTTCGACCGGACCGTCATCGCGATGTGCGTCCACGACGACGACGGCGCGCTCGGGCTGATCGTCAATCGTCCACAGGCGTCGATGACGGTTCGCGAACTGATGGCGCAGCTCGACATCGCCCCGGGCGCGACTCCGGCCGACGCCCGCGTGATGAGCGGCGGCCCGGTCGAGCCGGGTCGGGGCTTCGTCGTGCACACGCCCGACTATACTGGCCAGGGGACGATCCACGTCGGCAGCCTCGGCGGAATCCGCTGGGGGCTCACCTCGACGGTCGACGTTCTCCGCGACATCGCCCTCGGCCGCGGGCCGAAGCGCTGGCTGGCGGCGCTCGGCTATACCGGATGGGGCAGCGGGCAGCTCGACGCCGAGTTGAGCCGCCACGGCTGGCACAGCCTCGAAGGCAGCGACGAGCTGATGTTCGATACCGCGGTCGACCGCCGCTGGCCGCGCGCCTTCGCCTCGCTCGGCATCGATGTCGGGCACCTGTCCGCTGCATCGGGCACTGCCTGACCGCCCGAGACTATTTCTTCTTTTTGACCTTCGGGTCGGGGGTCGCGGAGTCGACGACAGCCTCGGTCTTGCCGCCTTCCACCGCCGCGCAGTTCGAATTCTTCGCGGTGCCGAGATCGACGAATGGCAGGATCGCCGCGATCGGCGTGCCGACGATGCCGAGCAATACGCTCGCCCCGCCGCGCGCGAGAAGCTCCTTCGAGATCGGGTTGATCTTCGGTGCCGCGAACCACCCGCCGACGCCGATCGGCGACTGGCCCGAGAACAGGCTGAGTTCCTTCGACTTGCCGCGAAGCGACAGGTCGATCGATTCGTCCTTGAAGCTGAAGTCGCCGGTCATCCGGTAGACCGCGCGGCCGGTGTCGAAAATCACCGGATCGGCGCGGGATACGCCGTTGGTCACGGTGAATGCGGCGAGGCCGCACCGGATATCGCGCGGCTTTTTTAAATCCTTGCCGAAGAACGCGAACAGGAAGTTCTGGACGTCGAGCTTCGCCAGCTCGATGTTGCGCACCCACAATGTGCCGTGGCTGACGATGATCGCGATCCGCCCGCTCGACGCGCTTAGCGACGCCCGGACCGAATCGCCTGCGCCATGCAGCTTGAGCCGCCCGCCGATATTCGCGGTGGTGCCGTTATCCTCGACCTTGAACGATGTCAGCAGCCGCCCGATCGGCACCTGCGTCATATGGATATCATAGTCGGCGACGATCGGCTCCTTATGCGCGTCAAGCTCGATATCGGCGGTGACCCGCCCGCCGATGACGTCGAAGGCGACCGGCTTGATGCGCAGATCGCGGTCGTCGAGGTCGAGGGTCAGGGTCAGGTTGTCGATCGGCACGTTGCCGGTGCGGATGTGCGCCGCAGTATAATGGACGTCGGCGTCGAAGCCCTTGAGCGAGCTGATGTCGAGCGACGCGTCGGGCAACACGCGCGGATGGCCGTTGACGATCGTGATCGCGCCCTTGCCGCCCTGCGTATCGAGCTTCTCGGGCGAATAGCCGATCCACGGCCCGACATCGAGGATATCGAGCGTGCGGGTGCGGAGGTCGCCGGTGATCTTCGACCGGTCACCGCCGGTTTTCACCGCGAGATGTCCGGCCAGATCGGAATCCCCGAAATGCCCAGCGATGTTGGTGAAGCTATAGTCGTTGCCGGTCTTGGTGAAATTCGCCGCCAGCTTATACGGCCGGCTCGCCGGAGCGTTGGCCCCCGCCAGCTTGAACAAAGTCTGGAGGTTCTTGCCCGCGAGCGTGACGCGCAGGTCGGCCCCCTCGATCCGCGTCGCCCCGGGCAACGTCCCCGAGACGTCGATCTGCGTCGCGGCGACATAGGCGTGGAGGTCGAGCCCGGTCTTGCCGCCGGCGATCGTCGAGTTCGGCGTCGTCAGGCTGCCGTGCAGCTTGAACGGTGCGGCGAGCGCGGTGCCGCCGCCGGCGAAGGTCAGCGGCCCGGCGACATTCTCGTTGCCGCGGCCCCCGACCGACCCGTTGAGGTCGCCGAAGGTCAGGCGGACATCGGCCTTGTGCCTCGTATCGATATAATGCGCGATCGTCCCCGTGACCGCCGCGCGGTCGATCGGCGGCATCTTGAACGGCGTATTGCCGGCGAAGGTCCAGGTGTTGCGCCCGTCCTTGTCGATCTCGAGCCCGGCACTGCCGCCGTCAAGATTGAGAAACAGGACGTGCTGCTTGCCGAAGATCAGGTCGAAGGTGCTGATCTCGGTGTCGATCATCTTCGCCGTGAACAGCTGCGGATCATGCGCCCATGCCGGGTTCGCGAGGCTCAGCCCCTCGGCGAGGAACTTGAGATGGAACGGGTTGAAATAGAACTGGAAATCACCCGCCACCGCGACCTGCCGGTCGGCATAGCGGCTGGCATAGCGCTCGAAGGTCGGCTTAAGAAAGCGCCCTTTCGTAACGAACAGGATCAGCCACGCGAGCACGATCAACCCGACGATCGTCATCACCACCCCGAGCACCGCGCTTATCGCCCCGTGGAACGGCTCGCGGCGGCGCATGGTCATTGGGTCTGCGGTGCGTGTATCCATCGACCCCCAACGGTGGCGGCCCGATGTCGTTCCGGTGCATCATCGGTTGCGTCGCGCGGCCCGCCCCGCTATACGCCCGCCTCCACGTCTGAATCGCCCGGCTGAATGGGCTGCCGAGGCGATTCTGTTTGCGTGTTCACAGGAGACGAAATGCCCAAGCTCAAGACCAAGAGCGGTGTCAAGAAGCGATTCAAGATCACCGCGTCGGGTAAGGTGAAGCACGG
>JAYTTV010000048.1:0-2679 GCA_043745075.1 Sphingomonadaceae bacterium | reverse complement strand
GGCGATCCAGCGGGTGCCGAGCGCGGGCAGTTGAGGGTCGGCGGGAAGGCCGATTGCCGGTTCGTCCCATCCGGCGAAAACGTGGAGGGCGGGTTCGGCGGCGATCGTCACCGCGCGGCGCAGCCGGTACATCGTCAGCCGCTTTGCCAGCGCCTCGGCGGCAGTGGCGAGGACGTCGATGAGGACCGCGCCGGGCTCGACGTCGCCATGATCGAACAGGATCATGTCGAACAACGGCTTGCCCTGCGCGCTGAGCAGACCCGCCCATAAGGGTGTATCGCGGGTCAGCCGGTCGACGTCGTTGGTGACGAGGTCCTGCAGGTAGGCGCGGGCGTCGGCCCCGCCGATACGAAGGACGGCGCGGTCGGTGAGGCGGGCGATGGGCATTGCCCGAAGCTGGGGCGGCGCGGGGCGGATAGCAACTAAGTTCAGAATAAGTTCACACAGAACACGGTGGTTTTGCGCTCCCGGCTTCCCGTTCAAGCTGACCCCGATCGCCTTAAACGGGCCTACCTTTGGGAAGCGGCGACGCTGTGCGAAGCTCGCTTCTGGAGGGCTGATCCGGAGCCGGGAAGAACGCACCGGTGCAAAGTTCAAAATAAGTTCACACAAACGACAGTGGTTTTGCGTTCTCGGCTTTCCCGTTCAAGCCGACACAGACAGCCCGCAAACCGGCGAAAATACGAAGACCAACGATGAGAAAGAGCAACGCCATCCCGGTGGATGGCGAGTCGAGGCGAAAGCCTAGGCGCAGTCGCAGAGTGTAGGACAGCGGAAATGCCGCCTGTAGCTCAGCCCGCGGCCTCGGCGATCGCGCGCTCCATCTGCGGGTCGCTGGTGCTGACGATATCCGCCAGTCGCCGGGGCACGACGATATCTGGCGTTACGCCGGCATCGGGCTGCGGCCGGTCGGGCCAGTAGGCGATTAGCGGCAAATCGACCTCGATCGCCGACCCCGGCAGGTTGACGAAGAAGAACGCACCGCCGTTGATGCCGCGGAGATTACCGCCGGTCGGCTCGCCGACCAGCGTCGCCAGCCGGTGCTGCTTGACCAGCGCCGCAAACCCGAACGTCGCCGAGGCGTTCTTCGGCCCGATCAGCACCGCGACCCTGCCGGTGAAGCGGCGCTTGGCCGGCATGATCGTGTCGGTGTCGGTGGCATCGCCGGGCCGGTCGAGCATGTAGAAGCCGTTGGCGTCGGGCCCGATCGCCGACGCTCCCCAATCACGGAAACTGCGGTCCCACGTCTTGAGCACCGGCGACAGCCGGTCGGGGATAGCGCGGTAGCGGACATGCCGCGAATATGTGTCGGTCTTAAGCGGTGCCGCAATGAGGCGCGCAAGGACCGCCGCACCGCAATCGAGGCCGCCGCCATTCTCGCGCACGTCGATGACGACGCCGGTCAGCTTGCGGTCGATCGCCGAATCGATGCTGCTATCGATGAAGCCCTGCCAGTCCCATTTCTCGTGGAACACCGCCCATGTCGGCATCGTCAGGACGGCGACAGCGCCGCGCGGTTCGAACCGCCAGCCGTACGGCGACGCGGTGGACTTGGGATCGAGCGCCGCGCCGCGAGCTGCGGCGGACAACAACGGGCAATCGATCGTCCGCGTGGCTCCGTCAAAGCGGACGTCGAGACACGCCGATCGCCCCGTCGAGGGAAATAGCAAAGCGCGCAGGATGTCGAAGCTCGGCTGGTCGCCATCGCCGGGGATGCCGAGATCGGCGAGCTTGCGCGCCTCGTTACTCCCGTCGGTGCGTGTGTACGGCAGCATCCGGGCGAGCATCGCGCGCGTGTCGACCCCGTCGATCGTCACGACCTCGGCACCGGGGGCGAGCCTCTGGCCGCTCCCCAGATCGCGCGTCACGATCATCCGCCCGTCGAGCCAGATAAAGGCGAAGGGCAGGCGATCGGCGCTCGCGAACAACGCCGTGGTTGCCGGGGTCTGATTCGACGGGTTGGGGTAGCTGTGCCCGCAGCGAATGCTCGCGGTGAACGCCGACAGCGCGAGGTAGAAGTCGCCACGCGACAGCGGCCTGGCGGCAATCGCTTCGAGCCGCTCGCGCGCCGCCGTGAACTGGGCTGGCGTCAGGGTGCGATAGAGGCCGGGGTGGAGGCTGGTGTACGCATCGGAGAGGATCGCGATGTCGCCGCGCATCGTCGCGGGCTCGAGCAACTCTGTGCTCGCGCGCGCCGTCGTTGGCACAAACGCGGACAGCGCGGCGGAAGCAATGCCGCCTAGGACAAGGCGGCGATCTGGACTGAACATTGGCATCGGCTCCGAGGGGGATGCCAACACCGTGACGGTCGTGGTCAGGTCGTGCGCTGCGAATCCGGGTCGCCGGTATCGTTTTTGCCGTTTGAGACGCGCCGATACGACGATGGCGTCATGCCGAAGCGCTCCTTGAACACGCGGTTGAAGGTCGCCTTCGAGCCGAACCCCGCGTCGAGCGCGATCGACAGGATATCGCTATCGTCCGAAGTCCGCAGCCGCTCGGCGGCATGGTCGACGCGCAGGCGGTTAATTGCGTCGGCAAACCCGATCCCGAGCCCTTCGTTCAACCCGCGCGACAGATAGGCGGTGTTGGTGCCGAGGCGGCGCGCCAGTCCCGCCAGATCGAGATCGGGGTCGCGCCACCATTTGTGCTCCTCGATACGCTCGACCCAGTCGCGCGCGA
>JAYTTV010000047.1:0-10463 GCA_043745075.1 Sphingomonadaceae bacterium | reverse complement strand
GAGTGGCGGGTCAACCAGTGGCTCAAGCAGGCGGTGCTGCTGTCGTTTCGGCTGAGCGACAACACGCTGATTCCCGGCGGCCCCGGCAAATCGAGCTGGTGGGACAAGGTCCCGTCGAAGTTCGACGGATGGGGTGAGAATCGCTTCCGCAGCGCGGGCTTCCGCGCTGTCCCCGGCAGCATCGTCCGCCGCGGCGCATACATCGCCCCGGGCGTCGTGCTGATGCCGAGCTTCGTCAACATCGGCGCGTACGTCGGCGAGGGCAGCATGATCGATGCATGGGCGACGGTCGGGTCGTGCGCGCAGATCGGCAAGGGGGTCCATATCTCGGGTGGCGCCGGCATCGGCGGCGTCCTCGAACCGCTCCAGGCCGGGCCGGTGATCATCGAGGACGGGGCGTTCGTCGGAGCGCGCGCCGAGGTCGCCGAGGGCGTGATCGTCGGCGCCGGCGCGGTGCTGTCGATGGGCGTCTATCTAGGCGCGTCGACCAAGATCGTCGACCGCGCCACCGGCGAGGTGTTCGTCGGCCGTGTCCCGCCGTACGCCGTCGTCGTGCCGGGAACGCTGCCGGGCAAGCCGCTGCCGGATGGGTCACCGGGGCCGAACCTGTACTGCGCGGTGATCGTGAAGCGAGTCGACGCCCAGACCCGGGCGAAGACCGCGATCAACGACCTGCTGCGGGATTAAGCGGCGCGGCCGTCGAGGCGGCGCGGCAGCGCATCGTTCGAGCAAGCGGTCGCGTCGACGCTGATCACGACGGGCGTGACGAGGACGATCGAGTGCGCGATCGCCTTGCTCTCGTCCTGCGCGAAGCGGACCGCGTCGGCGCGGCTAGCGAAGGCGCCGCCGATGACGCCGTGGTTTTCGCAGACGCAATAGCGCCCGCCGATGTCCTGGCCGACGAGAAAAATCGTCGGGTCTTCAGGCGAATCGGAAAATCGAGCCATACGGCCTCCACGTCGCGCCGGCCCGCGATGGCGGCCGATCGGCGACACCGGCGAAGATGATCGCGAGGGCATAAAGTTGCCATGTGGAAAGCGGAGCGGGCCGATAAGCCGGTCGGAAGCGTCACGGTCAGCGCCGCCGCCGTGCCGGCAGGACCACGCTCGCCGGATCGTCGTCCCATGGGTTGAACACCGCCGCGCCGCTCAGCCGGACGTCGCGGACGTTGCGCGTGACGAGATACAGGTCGTGCTCGATCGCGGTGGCCGCAGGCAGCGTGTCGATGACTGGCGCCGGGTGGCCGGTGTCACGCTTGATCCGCCCGCTGATGGTGCCCCAGCGGCGCGCGACTTCATCTGAGACGGGCAGAATGCGCCGAGCAAAATCGGCGGCGAGGTTGTCGCGTTGTGTTGCGACGATTGCGCGGCGAAGGTCCTCGTCGGGCAGGTTGGCGATCCCCTTGTCGAACTCTGCCAGTGACAGGACGCTGATGTAGACCGTCGGCCCCGCCTGCGCCTTCGACCACGACTGCACTCGCCGATTACCGTTTGGTTTGATGATTTCCTGCGCGACGTTGGTATCGAGCAGCCAGCAGATCAAAACTCGATGTCCCGGCCGGTGTCGCGATCGCGCTCGATCTCGAGTTCGCCGAGCTCGGTCAGTCCTTGCAGCATATCGAAGAGCGAACGCGGCTTCACCGGGGGCGACAGGCGGTCGTACTCGTCGGCCGCGATAACCACCACCGCAGGCCGGCCGCGCACTGTCACCCGCTGCGGACCGACGTCACGCGCAAGACGGACTACCTCGCTGAAGCGCGCCTTGGCGTCTTCGAGTTTCCACACGGGGTCGGCGGATTCGATTCGGGTCTGGATGGTCATCGCGCTTCCTGACTAGATGACCAGTCGTACCGCGCGCGCGCTTGCGACCCTAACCCAGCGCCGCCGCCACCTCGGGCGAGCCCCACTTCAGCGGCCCGTTGACCCGCCACTTCTCGCGCCCGTCGGCCCCATACAGGATCGACAGCGGCAGGCCCGTCGCGCCCATCTTGACCGCGTAGTTGCCCGGCTGGTCGAGCCATGTCGTCAGATTGGTGAACTTGCCGGGGGTGAAAAACTTGTCGACGCCGCGCCAGCCTTCGAGATCCTCGCTGATCGGCACCACGGTTAGTTTCGCCCCCTGCGCCTTCGCCAACGCATCGAGCGCGGGCATTTCGGCGCGGCATGGGACACACCATGTCGCCCACAGGTTGACGAGCACCGGCCTGTGCGCCGCCGCCACGAGCGCGGCGACCGTCGTCGTCTTTCCGCCCTTCGCCTCGATTGAGATCGGCGGGGCGGCCTCCCCGGCATGGCTGCGGTCGATGGCGCCGAGCTTGACCGGTTGCGACGTCTTCGCGTTTCCCTTAGTCGCCACGGCAAGGCCGCCGCTCGCGAGGCCGGCCAGCAGGAGCGTTCCGATCACGACGCGCAACATCACTTCCAATTCATTATGGGGCGGCCGCTTTGGCGATGGTCCGGCGGCGGTGATGCGCGACATTAACGCCTCGATCCCGTTCGACAAGCGGCTGTGGCGTCAGGACATCGCCGGATCGCTGGCGCACGTCGCGATGCTCAGCAGGCAAAGCATCATCGACGCCGCCGATGCCGACGCGATCGCCGCGGGGCTGACGACGATCGCACACGAATACGACACCGTCGGCGTCGTCGAGAACCTCGACCTCGAAGACATCCACATGCACGTCGAAGCGCGCCTCGCCGAGCTGATCGGCCCGGCGGCAGGACGCCTTCATACGGCACGTTCGCGCAACGACCAGGTCGCGACGAGCTTCCGTCTGTGGGTCCGCGACGCGATCGACGCGGTCGACGACGGGCTCGCGGCGTTTTCGGCGGCTTTGCTCAGCCGCGCCGCCGAGCTTGCCGAGACAATCATGCCCGGCTTCACCCACCTCCAGATCGCCCAGCCGGTGACGCTCGGGCATCACCTGATGGCGTATGTCGCGATGGCAGCGCGCGACCGCTCGCGCTTCGCCGATGCGCGGGCGCGGATGAACGAATGTCCGCTGGGCGCGGCGGCGTTGGCGGGAACCGGCTTCCCGATCGACCGCGACGCGACGGCGAAGGCGCTAGGCTTCGACCGGCCGACGGCGAACTCGCTCGACAGCGTGTCGGACCGCGATTTCGCGATCGAGTTCCTCAGTTGCGCGACGATGACCGGGCTGCATCTTTCGCGACTGGCGGAGGAGATCGTCATCTGGGCGTCGCAGCCGTACGGCTTCGTCACGCTGCCCGACGCCTTCTCGACCGGATCGTCGATCATGCCGCAGAAGCGCAACCCCGATGCCGCCGAGCTGGTCCGCGGCCACGCCGGGCGCCTGATCGGCTGCCTGACCGCGCTTCAGGTGACGATGAAGGGCCTCCCGCTCGCCTATTCGAAGGACATGCAGGACGACAAGCCGCCGGTGTTCGAGGCGTTCGACCTGCTCGCGCTAAGCCTCGCTGCGATGACCGGCATGGTCGGCACGCTGACGTTCAACCCCGGCCCGATGGCAGCGGCGGCGGGCGCAGGCTTTTCGACCGCGACCGACCTTGCCGACTGGCTGGTGCGCGAGGCGAAGGTGCCGTTTCGCGAGGCGCATCACATCACCGGGCGCGCGGTCCGGGCCGCGGAGGCGGCGGGCACGGGGCTCGCCGACGTCCCGCTCGCCGAATTGCAGGCGATCGACCCGCGAATCACCGCGCAAGTATTCGACGTGCTGTCGGTCGAGAAGTCGGTCGCGAGCCGGACCAGCTTCGGCGGCACCGCCCCGGTCCGCGTCCACGAGGCGATCGCGGCGGCGAAGGCGGCACAATGAAGCGCGCAATCGCCCTGCTCCTGCTCCTCGCGGCGTGCGGCAAGCAGGGCGAGCTGATGCCCAAGGCGCCGCCGGGCGAGGCGCCGAAAAGCGATCCGACCAAGCCGCTGCCGTCGACGCTGCTAGTCCGTCCGACGCAGGACGAGCCCGCGCGGATCGACGATCCGCTCAGCCGCTCGCAGGAGCGCCGCGACGACCGTTTTAACCTGCCGCCCCCAGGGCAAAACTAGGCCCTGATGGACCACTTCGCCGATCGCGGGGGCGCGTTATTTGCCGAGGATGTCGACCTGACCGCGCTCGCGGACGAAGTCGGCACCCCGCTGTATGTCTATTCGACTGCGACGATCGAGCGCCACTACCGCGTTTTCGCCGAGGCACTCGCCGGCCTCGACGACCCGCTGATTGCCTATGCGGTCAAGGCTAACCCCAATCTGTCGGTCATCGCGACGCTGGCGCGGCTCGGTGCGGGAGCCGACGTCGTCTCGGAGGGCGAGATGCGCCGTGCACTCGCCGCCGGGGTGCCGCCGGGGCGGATCGTGTTCTCGGGGGTCGGCAAGACCCGCGGCGAAATGGCCGCCGCGCTCACCGCAGGCATCTATCAGTTCAATGTCGAGGGCGAGGCCGAACTCCACGTCCTGAGCGACGTCGCGGTTGCGATTGGCCGGACCGCCGCCGTCGCGCTGCGGGTCAACCCCGGCGTCGACGCCAAGACCCACGCGAAAATCTCGACCGGGCGCGCCGAGAATAAGTTTGGCATCGCGATCGACCGCGTGCCGCACGCCTACGCGCTCGCGGCGTCGCTGCCAGGGCTGCACGCGGTCGGCGTCGGGGCGCATATCGGCAGCCAGTTGACCGACCTCGCCCCGCTCGAGGCGACCTTCGCGCTGCTCGGCGATCTCGTCGCCCGCCTTCGCGCCGCCGGGCTGGCGGTCGAGCGGGTCGACCTCGGCGGCGGCCTCGGTATCCCCTATCGCACCGGCGACGCCGTCCCGCCGACCCCCGCCGACTATGGCGCGCTCGTCGCCCGCGCGACCGCCGGGTGGGATGTGCGGCTGATGTTCGAGCCAGGGCGAATGATCGTGGGCAATGCGGGCGTGCTCGTGTCACGCGTCGTCACCGTCAAGCCGGGCGAGGCGCGCAGCTTCGTCGTCGTCGACGCGGCGATGAACGACCTGCTCCGCCCGGCGCTCTACGGCGCGTGGCACGATATCCGCGCGGTCACCCCGCGCGGCGGGACGGTGGTCGCGACGATCGTCGGTCCGGTCTGCGAAACCGGCGACACCTTCGCCGAGGACCGGACGATCGACACCGTCGAGGCGGGCGACCTGATCGCCTTCATGACCGCCGGTGCCTATGGCGCGACGATGGCGTCGACGTATAATTCGCGCGCGCTGGTCCCCGAGGTGCTCGTCGACGGCGCCGACTGGGCGATCGTCCGCCCGCGCGAGGACATTGCCGCACAGCTTGCTCGCGACCGGATCGCACCTTGGTTAAGCAACCATTAGGCAACTTCGTGTCTTTAGGGTGCAGTGCGGCAAAAGGGGAGTAAACCAACGATGATCAAGCCGGTGCGCAAGGCGATCTTTCCTGTCGGGGGGCGCGGCACGCGCTTCCTGCCCGCAACGAAGGCGGTGCCGAAGGAGATGCTCCCCGTCGTCGACCGGCCGCTGCTGCAATATGCGGTCGAGGAGGCGCTCGCCGCCGGGATCGAGCAGATGATCTTCGTCACTGCGCGCGGCAAGGCAGCGCTCGAGGAGTATTTCGACGTCGCCGCCGAACTCGTCGCCGAACTCAAGGCGAAGGGCAAGACCGCCGAACTCGCGGTCCTCGAATCCACCCAGCTCGAACCCGGCCGCGTCGCCTATGTCCGCCAGCAGGAGCCCGCCGGGCTCGGCCACGCCGTCTGGTGTGCGCGGCTGATCACCGGCGACGAGCCGTTCGCGGTGCTGCTCCCCGACGACCTCGTCTACGGCCCGTCGTGCCTCAAGCAGATGGTCGACGCGTATAATCGCGTCGGCGGCAACGTCATCGCGGTCGAGCAGGTCGCGCGCGAGCGGACCGGTAGCTACGGCATCGTCACGCCGGGCGCTACGCAAGGCAACCTCACCGAAGTCCTCGGCCTCGTCGAAAAACCCAAGCCCGAGGTCGCGCCGTCGACCCTCGCGGTGATCGGCCGCTACATCCTCCAGCCCGAGGTGATGACGATCCTCGCCGAGGGCAAGCGCGGCGCGGGCAACGAGATCCAGCTGACCGACGCGATGGCGCAATTGATCGGCAAGCAACCGTTCCACGGCCTCGCGTTCGAGGGCACGCGTTTCGACTGCGGCGACAAGGCCGGGCACATCATGGCGAACATCGCCCTCGCGCTCGACCGCGACGACGTGGGGCCGGCGGTGCGCGCGTATATCGCGGGACTGGGGATTTCGGCCTGATCGCATGCACTCGCTCCCCATCTTCGTCCGCCTCACCGGCATGCGCGTCCTCCTGATCGGCGACGGCCCCGCCGCCGAGGCGAAGGCGCGGCTGATCGAGGGGGCGGGTGGCGTCGTCGTCCGCGACCTGCCCGCGCGGATCGCCTTCGTCGCGCTCGACGATGCGGCCGTTGCCGAGGCCGAAGCGACCCGCCTCCGCGGCCACGGCCTGCTCGTCAACGTCGTCGACCGCCCTCGCTTGTGCGACTTCACTGTCCCCGCGATCGTCGACCGCTCGCCGGTGATCGTCGCGGTCGGCACCGGCGGAGCGTCGGCGAGCCTTGCCAAGGCACTGCGTGAGCGCTTAGAGGCGCTGCTCCCGGCGCGGCTCGGCGAGCTGGCGAGCGCAATCTTCGCCGCCCGCGCCGCTGTCGCCAAGACACACCCGACGATCGACGCGCGACGCCGCCTGTGGGACACCGCGCTCGCCCCGGGTGGCGCACTCGACCCGCTCGCGGACCATGCGAATGCGGACGCTGCGGTCGCGGGGATCGCAGACGCTGAAATCGTGCCAGCGCTGACCGAGATCGTCTTGACGTCGCCCGACCCCGACGCCCTGACGCTGCGGCAGCTCCGCCTGCTCAACCAGGCCGACACGATCTACCATGCCGCCGATGTGCCCCCCGCGATCCTAGACCGCGCGCGGCGCGACGCCGATCGGATCATCGGGGCGGTGCCTGCGACGCTCCCGCCCGGACGGACGGTCGCGCTGCGCCTGATCTAACCGACCGCCGTCCCGAACAGCCGCCCGACCCCGGCGGTCACCGCCATCGCCAACGCTCCCCAGAACACCACGCGCATTGTCGCTGGCACCAGCTTCGCGCCGCCGGCCCGCGCACCCGCCGCGCCGAGAACCGCCAGAACGACGAGCGCCACCGCGAAGGTCGCGTAGAGCAGCACTGCGGGCGGAGCCAAAAGGACCGTCAAAACCGGCCAGATGCCGCCCACGGTGAAGGTCGCCGCCGACGCCAGCGCCGCCTGGACCGGGTTCGCGGTCGACACCTCGGTGATGCCGAGCTCGTCGCGGGCGTGCGCCGCCAGCGCGTCTTTCGCCATCAGCTGCGCCGCAACCTGCTTTGCCAGATCGGCGCTCAGCCCGCGCTTGATGTAGATCGCCGCGAGCTCGCGCGTCTCGCCACGCGGATCGTCCTTCTGCTCCTGCGCCTCCCGCGCGAGGTCGGCGGCCTCGGTATCGGCCTGGCTGCTGACCGAGACATATTCTCCCGCCGCCATCGACATCGCCCCGGCGACGAGCGCGGCGATTCCCGCGAGCAACACCTGCCGCCCCTCCGGGTTCGCCGCCGCGACCCCGGCGATGACGCTCGCAGTCGACAACACCCCATCGTTCGCCCCGAGCACGGCGGCACGCAGCCAGCCGATGCGGGTGATGAAGTGATTTTCGCGCGGTTGGTTCGTCATGGCTGCTGCGACCCTAGAGAGTGCGCGGTCGGATGAATACACCCGCGTCGATTCGCCGGGGCCAGATGCGGATCGTCGCCCCGCCGCCGGCCATTCTCCCGCCGGGCGAACGGTGGTGTTGCGCGGACTCGCCTAGAGTTTCCGCGGGGCTACGAACTTCCTGCCTGCGCCGGGAGGAGGGGGGTTTCTGCGATCGGGCACCCCGGCGGGCGATTGGCCATCGAGGCGTGCCGCGTTGACCTCGTCGGCCGACGCGTCACGGAAGTTGAAGATATTGCGTGGCGGCGACGTGTTGACCAGCGCCTGCCATTGCCGTCTGGGATCAGCCATAACGATGCTGATCATGCGCGGCGGCACGTCGTTTTTTAGCATCCAGCCGCCAACGCCGCCGCCGCCGTCGGCAAAATCGCTGGTTCGCGCTAGAATCCGCTGGATCGCCATCGGGCCAGTTGGCATTGCGATACCAGCTTCGCCGCGAGCATAACTGAACGCGATCGGAAAACTGCCGGCAAAAATATAAACCTGATCTGCGGCATTTGGCGGGCGGTTGCCGGCATTTAGATTGGTCAATCCGCCGGTAATGCCAAGAGCATGTCGGCGATCCCGGCTTGCTATTTAGCCCAAAGAGGCGATCGAAGGCAGGTTTGTAAAATCCGTCGCCTGATATACGAGTTCCCAGCTCATATTACCCGCGCTCCAGCCAATTGAAGAGACAGAAAAGTTACCGTTGCTGCGGTGGATTTTTTATTTTCACTATATACACCCCGCAACTCTCCCTACGCCTCCAACTCGCTATCCCAATACAGATAATCCCGCCACGTCGCGTGGAGGAAGTGCGGCGGGAACGCCCGGCCGTTCTCCTGGAGCTGGTGGTTGTTCGGCTGGAACGCGCGCTGGTTCAAATGCATGTGCGCCTCAGCCGGGGTGCGCCCGCCCTTGCGGAGGTTGCACGGGGCGCAGGCGGTGGTGACGTTCTCCCACGTCGTGCGCCCGCCATAGGCGCGCGGGACGACGTGGTCGAAGGTCAGGTCCTCGCGTTCGCGCGCGCCGCAATACTGGCAGGCGAACTTGTCGCGGAGGAACAGGTTGAACCGCGTAAATGCCGGGTGCGTCGCCGGGCGGACGTACTGGCGCAGCGCGATCACCGACGGCAGCTTCATCGCAAAGCTGGGCGAGCGGATCTCGCGGTCATATTCGGCGACGATGTCGACGCGCTCGAGGAACGCCGCCTTGATCGCGGTCTGCCACGACCACAGGCTGAGCGGGTAATAGGATAATGGGGTGTAATCGGCGTTGAGCACCAGCGCCGGACAGGCTTCGGGAGGCGACAGAAGATTGGGATGATACATGCGCGCTGCCTGCTCCCGTGCTGGAGCGGCCGGTTGGAGTCGCAGGCCTCGTCGCACTCAAGACCGCAAATCGTCTGCGGCCGTTCGTTCTATCCGTAACACGCCTCTACAACAGAAAGTGTGTCGAGCGTATGACAGCACCGGATATAGCGGCCTCGATTCGCTGCGGCAATGACGTTGTGCATGCGGCCTTTCGCTTCGGCTGCTTCACGCCCATTTAAGCGGGGAAAAGCCAAGGGCCAGAGCTCCATGCAACAGACCGTCCTGATCGTCCTGATGATCGCCGCCGCATTGACGACGCTCGGCATCCTCGCGCGAGGCATCATCGTCATGGCGCGCGGCAAGGACGTCAGCGGGGTCCAGGCGAACAAGTTGATGAGCTACCGCGTCGGCTTTCAGGCGCTGACGATCGTGATCATCATCGTCTTGTTCCTGCTCAACCGGCACGGCGGGTAAACGAATTTCGTCATCCGCCCGAAGTCGGCGATGACTACAACAAGCTGAGGGATGTCGGGGCAACAGCAATGGTCAAGCTTAACCGCATCTATACCCGCACCGGTGACGACGGCTCGACCGGACTTGCCGACGGATCGCGCCGGGCCAAGGACGATGCCCGCGTTGCTGCTTACGGCACCGTCGACGAGGCGAATTCGGTGATCGGCATCGTCCGGCTCGCGGCGGATGCGGAGACCGACGCGATGCTTGCGCGCATCCAGAACGATCTGTTCGACGTCGGCGCCGACCTCGCGACTCCGGGGGGTGACTTCGCCGCCGATTCGAAATCGCTCCGCGCAACGGCATCGCAGGTCGACCGGCTCGAAGCCGAGATCGACGCGATGAACGCAACGCTCGTCCCGCTCTCCTCGTTCATCCTGCCGGGCGGGACGGCGGCGGCGGCGCATCTCCATCTCGCGCGGACCGTCGTACGCCGCGCCGAGCGGCTGGCGGTAACGGCGGCGCTCGTCGAGGTGATCAACCCAATCGCGATCCGCTACCTCAACCGGCTGTCGGACCATCTGTTCGTTCTCGCCCGGGTGACAAATCGCAGCACCGGCGACGTCTTGTGGGTACCCGGAGCCGGTCGCTAGCGTTATAGCGGAACAAGAGGGGACCGAAACGCGGATGGCGACGGCGGCAAAGTTTGCAGATGATTTGCTGCACGGTCGCTTCTTTGTGACGCGTGGCCTGAGCGTCGCGCTCGCCGCGCCGTTGTCCGACGCCGACGCGACGGTGCAGTCGATGCCAGATGCGTCGCCCGCGAAGTGGCACCTCGCGCATACGACATGGTTTCTCGAGACCTTCGTGCTGTCCGAAGTCGCCGGGTATCGCGTTTTCGACGACCGCTTCGGCTTCCTGTTCAACAGCTATTACGAGGCGGTGGGGGCGCGACATCCGCGCGCTGCACGCGGGCTGCTGACGCGACCGGCGCTG
>JAYTTV010000046.1:0-2683 GCA_043745075.1 Sphingomonadaceae bacterium | reverse complement strand
CTGATCCCTACTTCACGAGGAACGGCAGCAGGCCGATGTGGCGGGCGCGCTTGATCGCCTGCGCCAGCTCGCGCTGCTTCTTGCCGCTGACGGCGGTGATCCGGCTCGGCACGATCTTGCCGCGCTCGGAGACGAAGCCCTGCAACAGGCGCACGTCCTTGTAATCGATGACGGGGGCATTCGGACCCGAGAAGGGGCACGACTTGCGACGGCGGAAAAAGGGACGACCCATAGTGTGATACTCCCTTTAAGCCGCGCGCGGGCGGAAGCCGCCGCCACGATCGCCGCCACCGGCACCGCCGCCACCAAAGCCGCCGCCGCCGCTGCGCTCGCCGCCGAAGCCGCCGCTGCGCGGACGGTCGCCGCGATCGCCACGGTCGGGCCGGTCGCCGCGCGGACGGTCGCCGTCACGGCTCTCGCGGTCGCGCTCACGGCTCTCGTTACGGCGCATCATCGCCGACGGGCCTTCTTCCATCTCGTCGACGCGGACAGTCATGAAGCGGAGGATGTCCTCGCTCAATCCGACCTGGCGCTCGAGCTCGGTGATCGCCGCCGGAGGGGCGTCGATGTTGAACATGACATAGTGCGCCTTGCGGTTCTTCTTGATCCGGTAGGCGAGGGAGCGGAGGCCCCAATATTCGTTCTTGGCGACGCGACCGTCGTGATCGGTGATGATCTTGGTGAAGGCTTCGCTCATCGCATCGACCTGGGCATTGGCCAGGTCCTGACGCGCGAGGAAGACATGCTCGTACATCGGCATGTGTCGATAATCTCCTATGACCGATCGTCGACGCCGCGCGGTGCGGACGCCTCTCCGGCTGGCTGCTGAAACGGCGAACGGCCGGGGTTGCCCCCGGCCGCACGTCGGTGATGTCCTATGACGGACCGTCACGCAAAACGCAAGCGCGTCAGCCTTTGGTCGAGGCGTACAGCTTCCACAAATCGGCGATGTCCTTCATGCCACCCTCGCCGACGCTGGCGAAGGTCGTCTTCGCCGCGCCGGCATTGCCCGCCTTGAGCTGCGAAATGCCCTGGAAGGTCTTGGCGCGGTCGACGTAGGGGCCGCCCGCCGCCGCCGACTTGGCGTACGCCGCCGCCGCTGCCGGATACTGGCCGAGGCCGAAGTACGCGCCGCCGGCGACGTTCGCGGTCGCCGGGTCGGCCGCCAGCTTGGCGGCGTTGGCGCCAGCCGCCTGTGCGCGCTGTGCTGCCGCCTGCGCGAGCTTCGCGGTCATCGGGTCGGAGCCGAGGCTGCCGCCGGCCTTGGTCAGGACGCTCTGCGCCACGCCGGGCTGGTTGTTGACGATCGCGAGCTTGGCGTATTCTTGGATGTCCTCAGGGCGCGTCAGGTTGCCGGTGGCATCCATCAGCTCGAACAGCGCGAGCTTCGCCTCCGGCTGCATCTGGTTCTTCTGCTGCTCGACGAGGAGCGTCTTCCACCGCGCCGGGCTCGGGTCGCTGCGGACGAGCTTCTCGGTCGTTGCGAGATAGCCCTTCTTGTCGCCCGACTTATACTGCGCGCCGGCAAGGTTCTCGAGGTACAGCGGCTTCGGCCCGTTCGACGCGATCAGCTTGTTGTACGACGTCACCGCCTCGGCATAATGGCCCTGCTTGATCGCCGCCTGGGCGATCAGGACCTGCATGTCGTCGCCGCCCGCCTGCTTGGCGTAGGTCACCGCCTTCGTGTAATTCCCGGCGTTGTAATACAGCGACGCAAGCTGCTTCGGCGTCGCCGCGCCGCCCGCCTGGAGCTCGTCGGCGGCCTTACCGTACTGCCCTTGCTTGGTGTAGACGTACGCCGCCATCTGGGCGACCTTGGTCTTTTCCTCGGGCGTCTTCGCAGCGGCCTTGGCGGTGTTGATCGCGTTGACTGCGGCCGCGCCGCTCGACTTCGCCGCCTGGTTGAGCGCGGTGCCGACCGCCTTCGACACCGCCGCCATCGCGGGCGCGGTAACCACCGGCATCAGCGCGAGCGCCGCGACGGTCGAAAAAAGTTTCAGCAACTTCATGTCATTCCCTCATGGTTCGGCGCTATGTCGTGAATCTGAACCCGGTCGCGTAGACGGGCGATGAACATCGCCACCCGTGCCGGGCGCGGCGACCTTATCCAATCATGCGCGACGCGCAAAGGCTAATGGCGCGGTAATAAGCGGTGCGAATGCGCCCCTCCCCTTCAGGAGAGGGGCGAGAGACGTCGCGCTTGCGACGGCCCGGGGGTGGGGTCTGGCTACAAGCGATGAGGCTCGCGGTGACTGCCCCCACCCCTGGCCCCTCCCCTGAAGGGGGAGGGGAGCAGAAAGGGCAGACGAGCCCCGCGATTGCCTCGCCCCCCGCAACCGCCTAATCGCACCCACTTCCGCGCAGAAAAGGAACCATCGTTGACGCGAGCATTCGTTTTTCCGGGGCAGGGGAGCCAGTCGGCGGGGATGGGCAAGGCGCTTGCCGCCGCAAGTCCCGCCGCGCGCGCGGTGTTCGAGGAGGTCGATTCGGCGCTCGGGCAGCATCTGTCGCGGCTAATGTTCGACGGTTCGCTGACCGAATTGACGCTGACCGAGAACGCCCAGCCGGCGATCATGGCGCTGTCGATCGCGGTGCTCCGCGTCCTCGAAACCGAGGGCGGGATCAGCGTCGCCGACAAGGCGGCGTGTGTCGCCGGGCACAGCCTCGGTGAATATAGCGCGCT
>JAYTTV010000045.1:0-10485 GCA_043745075.1 Sphingomonadaceae bacterium | reverse complement strand
GCAAATAAGTATCGAAACGCAGGTCGGCAACATCGCCGAGCAGGTCGCGGACCGTCGGAACCGCGGCGAGAGGTCGTGGTCCGGGGTTCTGGACGTAGCCGCGCAGGACGACTCGGCCGGTCGCACCGCCGGCGCTGCCGCCGACGAGTTGGATCGCATCGCCAGGCTGAATCTTACTCGCCAGGCTTACCGCCTTGACGAAGGCTTCCGCTCCGCCCGCCTCGATCCGGCTGATCGCGATCGAGTTGCCGCGGGGCCTGAGCGCGCCGCCGGCATAATCGAGGACAGCGCCGACGCTTGTGCCGCGCCGGACTTCGTAGATGCCTGGGCGCGCGACCGCGCCCGCGACCGCCACGGTGTCGCCGATAACTGGAACGATGATCCGGTCACCATCCTGCAACCGCGTTGCGGGCGGAGTGCCGATGCCGATGAGCCCGTAAAGGTCGACCGAGATGCCGCCGCCAGCGCGAACGATACGAACGTTGCGCAGCGACCCCGACCGGCGGACGCCTCCCGCGAGGGCAAGCGCGCTGCCGACATCGGACAGCGAGGTCAGATTATACTGGCCCGGACGGTCGACTTCACCGCCGACGAACACCGTTATCGCGCGCACCGAGCCGAGCGAAACATAGACCTCGGTGCCGAGCAAGGTGCGTTTGGTCTGGGCGGCAATGTCGCGTCGGACCGCGCCGATCGTGCGCCCTGCCGCCGGAATCGGGGCGAGTGCGCCGACGACGAGCCGGCCTTCGCGGTCGACCCGCACTGTCCGGCTATCGTTGGTCGCGCCCTGAAACTGAACGACGAGTTCATCGCCGATTCCAACGACGTACGAGTCGCTGACCGACCCGGTCAGCGGTCCAGGAGTAGCGCGTGAAGCCGACTGAAACAGATCATAGCCGAACTGACGAAGCGTCGGGTCGGCGAGGCGGTTGCGAAACTCGCGCTCGATCGGCGACGGCACGTAGAGCCGGTCGAGCTGCGTGCGTGACTGCTGGCGACGTAGCTCCTGCTCCTCGATCGTGTCGACGCGCCCGGTCGCGACCGCCTGGTCGGCACTGCTGCTCTCATTGCGGGTCCGATCGAGCGGGCTGACCGACGAGTTATTTGAGAATGACGACGACGAGGACCCGCTCAATTGCCCCTGAAGCTGCTTGAGAACATTCGGGTCGACGCTTTGAGCGAGGGCCGACGTGCCAATAATAGCGGCGAAAAGCGCCGTTACGGCTCGCCAACGGCGCATCACCATGTTTGTCCTTACCCGCGAAAATCGCTCGACGGCGCGGTGTACGCACCGTCGCAGGCTGCGTCAATTCAGTGTCAGTTGAGGGTGTAGCTGACCTTGTCGCCGGGTCGCAGCCCGATCCGCGCCGCCTCGCCCGCGTTCAGTTCGAGCACCGCGGAAACCGGTCCGCCCGACGTGATCCCGGCTCTGCTGAACGGCACTGCGTTCGCTGCGATCCGCCGGACGGTCCGGTCGGGCGCGATGAACACGATGTCGAGCGGCAGATAAGTGCCCTCCATCCAGAAATCCGCCTCACGCGCGACAGCGAGAGGAAAGATCATGCCATGATCGCGGGCCATCGTCTTGCGGAGCATCAGACCCCGCGCCTGTTCGGTCAACGTCCGCGCGACTTCGACAGTATATTTGTGGTTCTCACCACCCGCCGCGAGGGTCAGGGGGATCGTCGTCAACGTCGGATTGGCGACGAGTGGCGCCTCCTGTGCCGCCGCGGGGGGCATAGAGACCGCGCCAACGGCAAACAACGCCAGCACTCCGGCGAATAACGGTCGCAACATTCAAGCAGCCTTTACGAGCCGGGCGTTCCCGCCGATCCGGCGGCATTGGTATCAGCTTCGAGCACGACGGCAAGTGGGCCCTTCTGCCCTTCGGCGATCCGCGCGCGGAGGGGTTGTCCGGGTTCGAGTTCGGCCAGGCCGGCACGGCGAACCGTTTCCATGTGGACGAAGATGTCCTGCTCGCTGTCGGGACGAACGACGAAGCCATACCCCTTCAGGCGGTTGAACCACTTGACCGCGACGTGTTCGAATGGTCCGGCGGATTCGACGAGCCGCTCGTGATCGGGGCGTGCCGAAGCCCGCAGCACGGCGGTCTCCGGATCTGGGCCGGTCGCCGTCGACAGGTCGAGTTCGATGATCGCCCGGACCTGTCGCCCGCGCTGCCGGCTGACGGTGTCGCAAACCAGCCGCGCGCCCTCGGGAAGCGTCCGGCGAGCGACATCGCGCAAAACCGAAAAATGGATCAGTATATCGCTGCCGCCATCGTCGGGAACGATGAAGCCATAGCCACGAACGACGTCAAACCACTTGACCGCTCCGCCGACGCGGACCCCCGCCTCGACCGAACCGTCGCTTGATCCGACACTCTTCGAGTCCAGCGAGACCGCAGGCTCGAGCATGCGGTACCCCCACGCAAAGTCTCAACCGATATAATCTGTAACATGGACCGCGCCAGATGTGAAAGAGCTTGTTCTCAGCTTGGTAAAGAAGATTGCCATGTCCGATAAGCCTGCGCGATGCTATCGGGCAGTGTCGGAGCGCTTCGTAAGGGTGAAAAGTTCATGGAATTAATGGGCGAGAGCTTGATCGCCGCCCCGCGCGAGCGTGTCTGGACCGCGCTTAACAATCCGATGGTCCTCGCGCGGTGCATCGACGGCGTCGAATCGCTAGTCGCATCGACCGGAGACGATGGCATGACCCGGTTTGACGGCAAGATGAACGCGCGAGTCGGGCCGGTTCGAGCGACTTTTGCCGGCGGCGTCACGCTGACCGAGGTCGATATGCCGAACCGCTATGTGCTGGTCGGTGAAGGCAAGGGCGGAGTCGCCGGCTTCGCCAAGGGGTCGGCCGAAGTCATGTTGAGCGATGCCGATGTCGACGGTGTCGCCGGCACGCGACTTGATTACGCCGTCTCCTCGAGCGTCGGCGGCAAGCTTGCCCAGCTCGGCGCGCGGCTGATCGAGGGAACCGCGCGTGGCTATGCCGAGACCTTCTTCCAGCGCTTCAAGGCCGAGGTCGAAAGCCCAACCGTTGCACCCGCGATCGCGGAGCCGGCCGTCGACGCACCAGCGGTCGAAATGCCGGTGACCTCGCCGCAGATCGAGGCGACCGCGACGACGCCAAGCAGCGAGATCCAGGGTTTGCACGGGACCCGCAAGCGCACTGGCCTGACCCCGCTCATCTGGGGAACCGTCCTGATCCTGATCGTTATCGTCGTGCTGATCTGGGAGATGAGATGACCGCCGGCGACGACCTCGACGGCGTTCTGATGGCTGCACGTGACTGGCGCACGGCCGGGCACGGCGTCGCGCTCGCGACGGTGATCGAAACGTGGGGATCGGCGCCGCGCCGTACCGGCAGCCATCTCGCGGTTCGCGATGACGGGCTGTTCGAAGGGTCGGTCAGCGGCGGCTGCGTCGAGGGCGACGTCATCACCGAGGCGATCGACCTGATCGCCGCCGGCGGGGCCAAGCGGCTCGACTATGGGGTTGCCGACGCGACCGCGTGGGAAGTCGGTCTCGCGTGCGGCGGCAAAATCTCGGTGCTCGTCCAGGCAGTTGCCGACTCGCGCTTTCCGCCTGCTCTGATCGACCGGCTGCTCGATGCGCGCGCCAACGGCGTCGCCGTGACGCTTACGACCGACCTCGCTTCGGGGACGACCGCCGAAGTCGCCGACGCGAGCCACGCCGCACCGGACAGCTTCGTCCAAGCCTATGCCCCTCCGCTGCGGCTGGCGATCATCGGCGCGGTCCATATCGCCCAGTCACTGGTGCCGATCGCCCGGCTGATCGGCTATGCACCGCTGGTGATAGACCCGCGCGGGCTGTTCGCCAAGGACGCGCGATTCGACGGCATCGCGCTCGACGACGATTGGCCCGACGAAGCCCTTGCACGCTGGCGGCCGAATGCGGCGAGCGCGGTCGTCGCGCTCAGCCACGACCCCAAGCTCGACGATGTCGCGCTGGCCGCGGCGCTGCGCTCGAAGGCATTCTACATCGCCGCACTCGGATCGCGGAAGAACCACACCAGCCGACTGGAACGGCTGGCCAGCCTCGGCTTCGACGGCGCGACGCTCGCCCGCGTTCGCGGACCCGCCGGGCTCGACATCGGCGCGGCGAACCCCGCCGAGATCGCGTTGTCGATCGCGGCGCAGATGACAGCGGCATGGCGCGGCCGATTGCCGCTGGCAGCACCGCCGGTGGCGGGCGCTTGATCTTCGGGCCGGTGGCGACCGCCGATGCGGCGGGCGCGGTGCTCGCCCATGCGCTGCTGATCGACGGCGACCGCTGGCCGAAGGGGCGGCTGCTGAGCGAGGCCGATATCGCGGCGGCGGCGGCGGCGGGCATCGCCACGATTGTCGTCGCGCGGATCGGTGCCAGCGACGTCGCCGAGGATGCCGCCGCTGCCGAGCTCGCCACCGCGCTGGCCGGAACGGGGGTCGTCGCGACCGCTGCCGCGCACGGCCGGACCAACCTGATCGCCGCTGCGAGCGGGCTTCTGCAGTTCGACGCGGCGGCGATCGACCGGGTCAACGCGGTCGACGAGGGCATCACCGTCGGAACGCTCGCACCGATGACCCGCGTCGCGGCGGGCGACGTCGTCGCCACGGTCAAGCTGATCCCGTTCGCGGTGGCGCGGAGGGCGCTGGCCGCCGCCGTCGCCGCCGCACCGCCGCTGACCATCGCGCGCTTCGTCCCGCGCCGCTTCCGCCTGCTCCAGACGCGCCTTCCAGCGACTTCGGCGAAGCTGTTGGCGCGGACCGACGCCGTGACCCGCGCGCGGGTCATCGCGCTCGGCGGCATGCTCGACCCAGGCTGGCACGAGTGCGACCACACCGCCGACGCCCTCGCGACGTGGCTCGCCGCGCAACCCGCCGACGCGATCCTGCTCGTCGCGGGGGCATCGGCGACCGCCGACCGCCGCGATGTCATTCCCGCTGCGATCGTCGCTGCGGGCGGCAGCGTCGAACGGCTCGGCATGCCGGTCGACCCAGGCAACCTGCTGTGTCTCGGCAGCCTCGGCGAACGCGCGGTGATCGGGCTGCCGGGGTGCGCGCGGAGTCCGAAGCGCAATGGCTTCGACTGGGTCCTCGAACGCCTCGCCGCCGGGATCGCGGTGACCAGCGCCGACATCGCCGCGATGGGCGTCGGTGGTCTGCTCCCCGAGGCCGAGCGCCCCCAGCCCCGCGCCGCTGCCATTGCGCAGACCGGGACCGTGGGCGTCATCGTCCTCGCCGCGGGACGGTCGACGCGAATGGGCGCGGCGAACAAGCTGGTCGCCGATCTCGACGGCAGGCCGGTCGTGGCGCATGTCGTCGATGCGATCGCCGCGGCTGGCCTGCCGCCGCCAGTGATCATCGTCGGCCACATGGCGGCGGCGGTTCGCGCCGCGATCGGAGAACGACCCGCGACCTACGTCACCGCCCCCGACTTCGCCGAGGGGATGAGCCGCTCGCTCCGCGCCGGACTGGCTGCCGCTCCGGCGGGATGGAGCGCGGCAATCATTGCGCTCGGCGACATGCCGTCGATCGATTCCGCGACCTACGCGGCGCTCGCAGCGGCGGCGATCGACCGCGTCCCGGTGGTCATCCCGACATGGCACGGCAAGCGCGGCAACCCGCTCGTCTGGAGCCGCACACATTGGCCCGAACTTGCCACCTTGAACGGCGACGGCGGCGGCAAGGTGCTGCTCGCGGCGCTCAGCGACCGCCTCGTCGAGCTGCCGGTCGATGACCCCGGCATCCTCGCCGACGTCGACACGCCCGAGGCGTTGGCGGCGCTGCGACGCGGTGTCAGCCGGGGTTGAACGCCGGCTCGTGCGGCTCGACTATGCTAGTGTCGCGCACCCAGCCTTCGTTCTGCAGGACCAGCGACTGGATCGCGACAGCGTCGACGTCGCTGTCGAGGTCGGGCAGCGCGACGTATTCGGACGGCCAGCAGCGAAACAGCTTGTAGGCGAGCACCACTTGCCCCGCCTCGTTCAACAATTCGATGACGACATCCTTGCGGAAGTCCCGTAGCGAAACCTCATTCCCGAGGCCCGCGCCGAAGTTGGCGACCTTGTTGGCCCACTCTTCGAAGGCGGTGTCGTGCGTTACGCCGCGCTCGAGCGTGACCGACTCATATTCGGTCTGCCCCGGAGACTTGCGCGACGACGATGGATCGCCGCCCTCGCGATGCTCGACGACCGCAGTGGTTCGTATTAGGCCGCTGACCCGCGAGATCCCGGCGACGATTTGGCCGTCCCATTTAAGGCGGAATTTGAACGTCTTATACGGATCGAAGCGCTGCGAATTGACGGTGAATTCGGCCATCGGTGCCTCCGTTCAAGGTGTGAGATCGGCTACGCACACGCTCACTCCTCCATGTCCCCCGCGAGCACCCGCCGCGTCTCCGCCGCCCCGTGCCCCGCGCGCATCATCGCGGCGAACTGCTTGCGCCGCCGGTCGGGATCGGGCGCATTCGTGTCGAACGGGCCGAAGCGGCGACGCCGCGCGAAGGCGATCGCTGCCGCCATCGGATCACCGGTCGCCGCCACCTCCGTAGCGAGATCGCGGTCGATCCCTGCCGCGCCGAGGTCGGCAGAGACGCGCCGCGCGCCGAAACCGCGCCCGGTCAGCCCCCTCCCGCGCGCCTCCGCGAACACCCGGTCGTCAACGTAGCCGAGGTCGGCGAGACGTGCGACGACGCTGTCGACCGGCGGGCTCCCCTCCCCCTCCCAGCCGCGCTCCCACAGCTTGCGAGCGAGATAGCGGCGCAACTTAGCCTCGCTCGTCGCGTATTTACCGACGTAATGCAAAGCGAGATCGCGCAGATGCGCTGCGTCGAGCGGCTTGGGAGGCGGTCGTTCGGACGGCTTCCGCGAGGATCCGGCACCGCTGCGCGAGGGACGTCCGGGACCCATTTCGTTACCGCCACGTTCCTGCCACAGTCGCGTCCGATTTTGAACGCGCCGGAAAGCTACTCCGACCGGCGAGATTGGACCAGCTTCGCGCGCAACGGGCCGAGCGCGTGAAAGGTGGCGGGGGATTGCAAGGAGGATCGCGGTTGCCGCAGTTGTCGATTGAGTCGGGTGCGTCGATTGAGCAAGGTGCGACCTGTTCGGTCGTGCCGACGCCGACCCTCGACCCGTTGCCGCGCCGCATCGCCGACTTCGCAACGCTCGGCGACGCCCTCGACTATGCCGCCCGGGGAACGCGCGGGCTCAACTTCTTCGACGCGCGTGCGTCGCTCGTCCGGGCGTATCCGTTCGCCGAACTCCGCACCGACGCGCGCACCGACGCCGCACGGCTGATTTCCGCCGGCGCTCGTCCGGGCGATCGTATCGCCCTCATCGCCGAAACCTCGGCTGAGTTCGTCCGGCTGTTCTTCGGCGCGATCAATGCCGGGGCGCTCCCGACGCCGCTGCCGCTCCCGACCTCGTTCGGCGGCCGCGATGCCTATGTCGAGCAGATTCGGACGCAGTTGCTCAGCTGCGATCCGCTGCTCGTGCTGTCGCCCCCGGGACTGTTCGCGCTCGTCGCCGAGGCTGCCGCGCCGCTCGACGGCTGCACCGCGCACGACTGGGCAGCGTTCCACGCACTTACCGCCGACACCGTCGAGCTGCCGAGCGCGACCGCCGACGACATCGCCTATCTCCAATATTCGAGCGGCAGCACGCGCTTCCCGCACGGCGTCGCAGTGACGCATCGCGCGCTCCTCGCCAACCTCGCCGGACACGCGACATGCACCCGTGTCCGGGCGAGCGACCGCGTCGTCTCGTGGCTGCCGTTCTACCACGACATGGGTCTGGTCGGCTGCCTGTTGTCGCCGCTCGCGAACCAGATGTCGGCCGATTACATCGCTACCGAGGACTTCGCCCGGCGGCCGCTGTCGTGGCTGACCCTCGTCAGCCGCAACGAGGGGACGACCCTGTCGTATTCGCCGACCTTCGGCTACGACATCTGCGCGCGGCGGATCAGCACCTCGATCGACGTCGCTGAGCGCTTCGACCTGTCGCGCTGGCGCGTCGCGGGCAACGGCGCCGACATGATCCGCCCCGAGGTGATGCAGCATTTCGTCGACGTGTTCGACGCCGCCGGGTTCCGCGCCGACGCCTTCCTGCCGAGCTACGGCCTCGCCGAGGCGACGCTCGCGGTAAGTATGATGCCGGTCGGCGAGGGCATCATCACCGACCTCGTCGACGAGCGCGTGCTGTCGGGTGAAGGCTATGCCGGGGTCAGCGCCGATTCAGCGATTGGCCGCCCGACGCGGTACCGCGCGATCGTCAACTGCGGCCGCGCGCTGCCCGGGCTGACGATCGAGATCCGCGACGAGGCGGGCGCACCGCTCGCCGACCGCCACATCGGGCGGCTGTTCGTCGCCGGCGAAGGCGTGATGGCGGGCTATTTCCGCGACGACGCAGCGACTGCGGCGTGCCTGTCGGACGGCTGGCTCGACACCGGCGACATGGGCTATCTGGCCGACGGTTACGTCTACATCGTCGGGCGCGCGAAGGACATGATCATCATCAACGGCAAGAACCATTGGCCGCAAGATATCGAATGGGCGATCGAACAGCTCCCCGGCTTCAAGGCCGGCGACATCGCCGCCTTCGCGATCACCACCCCCGGCGGCGAAGAAGCCCCCGCCGTCCTCGTCCAGTGCCGCACGTCGGATCTCGCCGAGCGGACGCACTTGCGCGATGCGATCCGCTCCAAGGTCCGCGCGATCACTGGGATGAGCTGCGTCGTCGAACTAGTCCCGCCGCGAACCCTGCCGCGGACGTCGAGCGGCAAGCTCAGCCGGTCTAAGGCGCGAAGCCAGTATCTGAGCGGCGAGATCCAGCCGTTCGAGATCGCGGCCTAATGGCTTTTATCAAGGCATTTCTGGCGGGCAACAAAACAAGGGTTACAACGCATCCGACGCAAGTTGTTTGTAGCTATACGGTCGTCGAAGTCGCAGGTAAACGATTGATGCAGCTGGACACACACGGATCATCAGACCGTGAATTTCCTGGCAAGTTAAGTCAGACGCTTCAGATCGACGAGCAGGGAGCAGCAGAGTTGACTGCAATTTTGAAGCGCTCTTTCTCGCTCTGAGATGATCCTCGCCGTTACCGGTGGCACCGGCTTTGTCGGCAGCCACCTCCTGACCACCGCGACGACAAACGGCCACACCGTCCGCGCCCTGACCCGCCGCCCGCAGCCCCCCCTCCCCGGCGTCACTTGGATCTCCGGCGACCTCGCCTCCCCCGGCACCCTCTGCGACGGCGCCGACGCGGTCATCCACATCGCCGGCACGATCACCGCCGCCTCACGTGCCGAGTTCGACGCCGGCAATGTCGCCGGCACCGCGAGCATCGTCACCGCCGCAAAGGGCGCCGGCGTCCGCCGCTTCGCCCACGTCTCGTCGCTTGCCGCGCGCGAGCCCGGTTTGTCCGATTATGGCGCGAGCAAAGCCGCCGCCGAGGCGCTCGTCGCCACGTCGGGGCTCGACTGGGCAGTCGTCCGCCCTCCCGGTGTCTACGGCCCGGGTGACCGCGAGACGCTGCCGGTGTTTCAGATGGTCACACGCGGGGTCGCGGTTCTCCCCGGCGATGGGCGCTTCTCGTTGATCGAAGTCGGCGACCTGTCGGAGGCGCTACTTGAGCTCGCGGCCAGCGACACCAGCGGCATCGCCGAGATCGACGACGGCCACGGAGCCTATTCGCATGCCGACCTCGCCCGCGCGATCGGCGTCGCGGTCGGGCGCACACCGCTCCTGCTCCGCCTCCCCCTTGGCGTACTGCGCGCCACCGCGACGGTCGAGACCGCCCTTGCCCGCCTTCAGAAACGCTCCCCGAAGATGACCCACGACCGCGCGCGCTACCTCGCGCATCCCGACTGGGTCGCCGCAGCCGAGCACGGGCTGCCCGCGACACTGTGGCAGCCGTCGACCCGTCTTCCCGAGGGTCTCGCCCGTGCGGTGGCGTGGTATCGCGCCGAGGGCTGGCTCGCACCGGCCCGACTTTGACCATAATATCTTGGCATCGGAGCGGTCTGCCGTCAGGATCAAGCCATGCCCGCCCGCGAAACCATTTACGCTCGCATCGTCGACCTGATCGGCCCGCTCAATAAAAAGGCGGTGCCGCTGACCGAGAACACCAGCTTCTCGAACGACCTCGAGATGGATAGCCTGACGGTCATGGACCTCGTCGCCAACATCGAGGACGAGTGGGATATCGTGTTGCCGCTCAACATGTTGCCTGAGCTCGAGACGATCGGCCAGGTCGCCGATGCCGTCGCCAAACTGACGAAGTAGGTACGCCGCCGATGATCGATCTTCTCGACAAATTCGACGCGATCGCCGGCGAGCGCCAGGCGTATCTCGACGCCGGTGGACGCGACCCGGTCGGCGTCGTCATGTCGAAAGTGCTGTCGCCGACGCGGGCAATCATCAACGGTCGCGAAACGATCCTGATGGGCACCTACAATTACATGGGGATGAC
>JAYTTV010000044.1:0-10545 GCA_043745075.1 Sphingomonadaceae bacterium | reverse complement strand
CGCTGAACACCAATACGACAAAAGCCCCTGCGCTAACAGGGGCTTCGAGGAGCGCGCTGGACGCGGCTCGATAGGTGACTGGCTCCCCGGGCAGGATTCGAACCTGCGACATTTCGATTAACAGTCGAACGCTCTACCGCTGAGCTACCAGGGAACGGAGCAGCGGCTATAGCGATGCCGGTTCAGCGTAACAACCCCTGTCGGCGGTTCGCGCGAAGGTCGGTCGAGTTAGTTTTCGAACTGCTCGGTGAAGATGCGGTCGTCGAGCGCGTGGCCGGGGTCGAACAGCAGGTCGAGCGTGACGCTGCGATCGCTGACGATGCGGACCGAGGCGACGTCGCGAACCTCGAGCTGGTCGGCGACCGCGCTGACCGGGCGCTTCTCGCTCTCGAGGATGCGGATTTCGATGAGCGACGCCTGCGGCAGCAGCGCGCCGCGCCAGCGCCGGGGGCGGAACGGGCTGATCGGGGTCAGCGCGAGCAGATCGGCCTGGAGCGGCAGGATCGGGCCGTTCGCCGACAGATTATACGCGGTCGATCCCGCCGGGGTCGCGACGAGGACGCCGTCGCACGACAGCTCGGGCATCCGCACCTTGCCGTCGACGCTGATCTCGAGCTTCGCCGCCTGCCGTGTCTCGCGGAGCAGCGACACCTCGTTGATCGCGGGCGAGATCGTCGTCGCGCCGCCGGTGGTGCGCGCCTCCATCGACAGCGGGTGGAGCGCGAAGGCGCGCGCGTCGGTGAGGCGGCGCGGCAGGTCGTCGACGCGGAACTCGTTCATCAGGAAGCCGACCGAGCCGAGGTTCATGCCGAACACCGGGCGCGGCTGGCGGGCGTTGAGCGCGGCGTGGAGGACCTGGAGGAGGAACCCGTCGCCGCCCAATGCGACGACGACTTCGGCATCGCGGATCGCGGTCCAGTCGTGCAGCGGGCGGAGCATCGCCTCCGCCGCACGGGCTTGCGCCGTCGGCGAGACCAGCAGCGCCATCCGCGAGATCATCCGCCGGTGACGCTCATGTGGCGGGCGACGGCGGGGGCGCGGGCGGTGCGGTCGATGACGAAATCGTGGCCCTTGGGCTTGCGCGAGATCGCCTCGTCGAGCGCGGCGTCGAGGACCATGTCGTCTTCGGTCGCGCGAAGGACCGCGCGCAAATCGGCGGCGTCGTCCTGGCCGAGGCAAAGGAACAATTGCCCGGTCGCGGTGAGGCGGACGCGGTTGCAGCCCTCGCAGAAATTATGCGTCAGCGGGGTAATGAAACCAAGGCGCTGTCCGGTCTCGGCGATGCGGACATAGCGCGCCGGGCCGCCGGTCTTGTCGAGCAGGTCGATCAGCGTGTGACGGGTTTCGAGGTCGCGGCGGACCGCCTTGAGCGGCAAATACCGGTCGGCGCGGTCCTCGTCGATCGCCCCCATCGGCATCGTCTCGATCATAACGAGGTCGTGCCCGTGTGCCGCCGTCCACGCCAGCATCGTGTCGATCTCGTCGTCGTTCAGGCCCTTCAACGCGACCATGTTGATCTTGACGTGGAGCCCGGCTTCGGTCGCCGCGGCGATGCCGTCGAGGACTTGGTCGAGGCGTCCCCAGCGGGTGATCCGGGCGAACTTGGCGGGGTCGAGCGTGTCGAGGCTGACGTTGATCCGGCGTACCCCGGCGGCGTGCAAGCCGCTGGCGAACTTGCGCAATTGCGAGCCGTTGGTGGTCAGCGTGATCTCGTCGAGGTCGCCGCTGGCGATGTGGCGCGATAGCCTCCCGATGAGGTCGACGACGCCGCGCCTGACGAGCGGCTCGCCGCCCGTCAGGCGCAGTTTGCGGGTGCCGCGACGGACGAAGGCGGTCGCGATCCGGTCGATTTCCTCGAGGCTGAGCACCTCGCTTTTCGGCAGGAACGTCATGTTTTCCGACATGCAATAGACGCAGCGGAAGTCGCAGCGGTCGGTGACCGAGATGCGGAGATAGTTGACGGTTCGGCCGAAGGGGTCGATCAGCGGGAGCATCCGCACCAAGTGGGCGCGGTCAGGGGCTAAGTCCAGTCTGCTGCGCGATTACAGCGCGCGCACGAGGATCCGCACGACGCCGATCCACGCGGCATCGCCGACGACGAGCTGGCGCGCGCCGGGCTCGAGCGGGAGGAGCTGCAGCTTCTTGCCCTCGGTCCCGACGAGCCGTCCGAAGGCGAAGCGCCCGGCGGCGCGCGGCACGAGGATGTCGCGGTTGAGCGCGGTCGCGAAATCCTTCGGCGCGAGCTTTTCGAGCCAGACCGAATCGCCGTTGCGGTAATCGCCCTGTGCGATCTCGACCGTCATCCCGACATAATCGCCCTGCGGCGCGGGCGGCAGCAGCGCGGTCGCGCGGCGCGGCGGGATCGCCCCCTCGGCGGTGAGGACGGCGGTGACGGGGACGTCGACGCGGTCGGGCAGCGTGACCAGATCGGCCGCGGCGACGCCGAGCGCGGCGGCGATGCGGTTGAGCCAGCCGACCGATACGGTTCGCATGCCAGTTTCGAGACGACCGATCGTCTGCGCCGTCGTCGGGGGTTCGCACGCGGCGGCGACCTCATGCAGGGTCATGCGCTTGGCTTTGCGGACCTCGCGGATACGGGTGATCACGAGTATCTCCTGAACCTGTAGGGTTTGTCTCTGTCCTACAGATGAACGGCTATGGCAAGACTGATTCGCCCGAGTCGCCGTACTCGCTGCAGGGAGACTGTCATGCCGAAGCCCGCCCGCCGCCAAATTGCCAAGCCGGTTCGTCTTTCCAAGGCTTTGGGGACGATGTCGCAGCTTCCTCCGCCCGGCCCGAACCGCCTGTTCGCCGAGGCGCGGCTGCCGCCATCGGCGGTGGTCGACCGCGCGCGGGTGACCGTCAACCTCGCCGAATCGCCACTCGGCTGGCTGGTCAGGCGCGGGATGGTCACCGCGCGCCAGTTCGAGGCGGGTGAAAAACTGCGCGGCGACTTCATGCGTGCGAGCCTCGCGCCGCGAACGACGATGAGCTGGGACGCGGGGGTGTCGTCGCGCGGGGCGCGGGGGGCGCCCGACATGCTCGACGCGTCGAGCGCGCAGATCGCGGCGAAGGCGCGATTCGAGGCGGCGGTGACCGCGGTCGGCGGAGGGCTGTCGGACGTGTTGTGGCGGGTGGTGTGCAGCGGCGACGGGCTCGAGACGGCGGAAAAGGCGCTGGGGTGGCCAGCGCGCGCGGGAAAGGTCGTGTTGTTGCTCGCGCTCGACCGGCTGGCGAATCATTACCAGCTGCGGTGATGGCCGGGTCTGCTCCCTCCCGCCCGGCGAAGCCGAGAGTGGGGAGGGGGCCAGAAAGGAAGCAGAAGCAGGGAGATGGCGCCGAAACAGTCCTACAACCTGTAGGAAACAAACCCTACAGGTTGTAGGAAACAAACCCTACAGGTCAAAACACCTTGACAAGCGAACCGCTGAAGTGTATTCTTCAGGAATGCTGCAGAACTCCGCCCACCGGCAACCCGGTGGGCGGTTTGCGTTCTACCCGAAGGGAGCGACGATGACCGCGCACGCAATCGCAGAGCAGGCTGCCGACCCGACCGTCCCGGCGATCCCCGTCGCGCGCCGCGCTGGCCCGGTGATCGACGCCGATCGGCGCGACCTTTTCATCGCGGCGTTGCGCGACTGCGGCGCGGTCGGCGTCGCAGCGGACCGCGCCGGGGCGACGCGCTTCGCCTTCCGCCGGGCGCGCGACCACCACCCCGATTTCGCCGTTGCGTGGGACACGGCGCTTGGCCGCGTTCCGGCGCTCGCGGTCGACCCGGTCAAGCTCGAGAAGGCACTGTTCAAGCGGCTGCTCAACGGGGTCAAGCGGCGGACGATCTACCAGGGCAAGGTCGTCGATATCTACCGCGTTTACAATGATCCGCTCGCGTTCAAGATGGTCGCGGTGCTGCTGGCCGAGAAATACGGCGAGCACGCCGGCGACGAACCCGAGCCGGTCGAGCTGATGACGCGCGAGGCGTTCCTTGAAGCGATTGCGATCCGCCCGAAGGCGATTAATTATCCGGGGCTCGGATAGGCGGCGCTCGCTCACATGCCTCAATAGGCAATCGACGCCGCGCCCTCGACCGGTCACGACGCCGACGCGGACACCGGGGGTTCGCGACGGGGAGCGTGAGATGGGCATGGCATTGAAATCGATCGTCGCGCTCGCGGCGCTGCTCGGCGCGGCCGCGCCGGCGGCGGCATATTCGACGCGTTACGAAGTCCAGCATTATCCGCAGGCGTTCACGCGCACGGTCAACCAGGCGCTCGGGAGCAACGTCGAGACGTACACCGACGGCAGCGTCGTCACGCTCGGCTACGGCGTCGCCCCGTCGCCGTCGCTGTCGATCACCGCGGTTCAGGGCGGCCCGGTCGGCTTTTTCGTCGAGGACTTCTATCAGTTTGCCGTCACCGTCGCGCCGACGACGGCGGCGGCGCAGGCGTTCCTCGTCAACCTCGGGCTCCACCCGTCGCACGTCAAGATCGGTGAGGCGACCGGGCATATCACGCTCGGCGCGTCGAAGATTTTCGGTTCGCATCTCGACGCCTCGGTCGCGCAGGGCGGTGGCGGGGGCGTCTTCGGGGTGAGTTGCGATAATGGCGTTGGGGCGAAGTGCGGACGGACCGCGTATCACACGTCGCTGTTCTCCGACCTCGCGTCGACCAACCCGTATATCTGCACCACCGGAACGTGCGCCGCCGTGGCATTCGGAACGCCGATTGCGCTGAGCTACACGATGGAGGCGATCTTCAGCCTCAACGCCGGGGCGGGGGCGCACGCCTCGCTGCTGATCGACCCGACGATTTCGCTCGACGCCGACACGCTGGCGAGCTTCGGCCTGACGGCGGGTGATTTCGCGATCTCCCCCGAGGCCGGCTTCGGCAATGTGGCGGGAGCGGTGGCTGTACCCGAGCCGGCGGCGTGGGTGCTGCTGGTCGCGGGGTTCGGGTTCGTGGGGGGAGCGGTGCGGATGCTGCGGGTGGCCAGCGCATAAACTTCGCTTCGTAGGTTAGATCACCGCTCGCCCGCGCGGCGCATCGGCATCGCGTCGATCGTCGCCTCCAGCTTAGCGGCGGCGAGCGGCGTGGCCGAGCGCATCGCGACATGCCCGTCCTTGCCGATCAGCAGCACCGCAAAGCGTCGGGCCGGCAGCGCATAGCGCCGCTCGATCGCGCTCGCGGTGTCGTCGGCGCCGTTGACCGTCGTCCCAACTATCTCGACCACAGTGATATCGCGATCGGCCGCGCCGTGCTGCCAACCGGCGAGTGCGCGGCGCTGCACCTTAAGCTGCGGGTCGTCGGCTGACGGCGCTGCAACGATGACAACGCGGCGTTGATCGCGCATCGCCGCGATCGTCGCGCCACCGGCGGGCGATGGCACCGCGAGCGATGCAGCCACCGCCGCGGCGGTGCCGGGCACGGCAGCGGCGAGCGGCACGGTTGCGACCGCAAGCAACGGCGCGGCGAAGGCAGTCGGTTTCCTCATGCACCACCAACGCGCGAACGACGCGACTTGTTCTGCCGGTGCGACCGCGCCGGCCGCTCACCCTATGAAAGGAGCGCCGATGACCGACGATCTCCGATCGCCGTGGCGACAGTTCATCGAACAGTCCCCCGCCGAGCTTGCCGAGACGATCGACAGACTGCCGGTCGAGCAGCTCGTCGCGATGAGCTCGGCGCCGCATCTTATCGCCCACCCGGGGCAGCGCCCGCCCGACGGCGACTGGACGACGTGGCTGATCCTCGCCGGGCGCGGCTTCGGCAAAACGTGGGCGGGGGCGGCGTGGGTCGACGAATGCGCGCGCTCGGTCAAAGGCGCGCGGATCGCGCTCGTCGGGGCCACCCTCGGCGACGCGCGGAGCGTGATGGTCGAGGGCGATGCCGGGGTGCTCGCGGTGGCGCGGCGGCGGCCTAAATTCGAGCCGGCGCGGCGGCTGCTGACGTGGCAGAACGGGTCGACCGCGTCGCTGTTCGGCGCGATCGAGCCAGATTCGTTGCGCGGGCCGTCGTTCCACTTCGCATGGGGTGACGAAGCGGCGAAGTGGGTCCATGCCGCCGATGCGCTGAGCAATCTCCGCCTGACGCTGCGAAATGGGGCATCGCCGCGGCTGCTGCTGACGACGACGCCGCGCCCGCTGCCGTGGCTCAAGGCGATGGCCGCCGGGACCCCCGGGGTCGTCGTCACGCGCGGGCGGACGGTCGACAACCGCGACAACCTCGCGCGGTCGTTCCTCGACAGCGTCAGCCGCGATTATGGCGGGACGCGGCTCGGGCGGCAGGAATTGCTGGGCGAAATCATCGACGACCTCGACGGCGCTTTATGGACCCGCGCGATGGTCGAGGCGTGCCGCGTGGGTGTCGTGCCGCGGCTGACGCGGACGGTGATCGCGGTCGACCCGCCGGCATCGACGACCGGCGACGCCTGCGGAATCGTCGTCGTCGCGCTCGGTGCCGACGGCCACGGCTATGTCCTCGCCGACCGCTCGGTCGAACATGCCGCGCCCGACACATGGGCGCGCGCGGTGGTCGCGGCGGCGGACGATTTCTCCGCCGACCTGATCGTCGCCGAGGTCAACAACGGCGGCGAGATGGTCGCGTCGGTGCTGCGGCAGGTCGACAACAGCCTGCCGATCAAGCCGGTCCACGCCGCGCGCGGCAAGGTCGCCCGCGCCGAGCCGGTGTCGGTGCTGTACGTCCGCGGCAAGGTCCATCACGCCGGCGCGTTCCCGGCGCTCGAGGACGAATTGTGCGGGCTGATGACCGGCGGCGGTTACGCCGGGCCGGGGCGCTCGCCCGACCGCGCCGATGCGCTCGTCTGGGCGGTGAGCGAGTTGTTGCTCGGCAAGGTCGCGCGGGTGCCGGGCGTCCGCAGCCTCTGACGTGACTTTCCCCTCCCCTTCAGAGGAGGGGTCGGGGGTGGGGCAGCCACGAGCGACACAGCTCGCGGCGACTGCCCCAACCCCGACCCCTCCTCTGAAGGGGAGGGGAGCAAAAAGGGAGAACCACATGAATCTCAATCCCTTCGGCCGCAAGTCGCGGTCCGCTCAGTCGCGTCCGGCGCCTGCGCGCCCGCCGGGCATCTTCCCCGAGCTCACGCGGTCGAACTGGAACGGCAACATCGGCGCGACGCGGTCGTACGAAGCGCTTGCCCGCGACGCCTACGTCCGCAACCCGATCGCCCAGCGCGCGGTGCGGATCGTTGCCGAGGGCGCGGCGGGGGCACCGGTGTTGAGCTCGCCGCCGGGGCATCCGGCGATCGCGCTGCTCGACGGCGGCGAGCCGGGGCCGCACCTGATCGAGACCGTCGCGGCGAACCTGCTGCTCCACGGCAATGCCTATATCGAGGTCGGGTTGGGCGCGAACGGGCTGCCGGTCGCGCTCTACGCGCTGCGCCCCGAGCGGGTCACGGTTGAATCCGACGCGAGCGGCTGGCCGGTCGGTTACCTGTATCGCGCGGGGACGACGCTCCAGCGCTTCCCGGCGGTGACGGTCGGCGCCGGGTCGCAGGAGGGGCGGCCGGGGCTGCTCCATATCCGTAGCTTCCACCCGCTCGACGATCATTATGGCCTCGGCTGCCTCGGCGCGTCGGCGGCGGCGGTCGAGACGCACAACGCCGCGAGCACGTGGAACAAGGCGCTGCTCGACAATGCCGCACGGCCGTCGGGGGCTTTGGTCTACGATCCGGGCGACGGCGCGACGCTGTCGGCCGAGCAATTCGATCGCTTGAAGGCCGAGATGGAGGCGGGGTTCGCCGGGGCGATGAACGCCGGGCGGCCGATGCTGCTCGACGGCGGCTTGAAGTGGCAGGCGCTGTCGATGACCCCCGCCGAGATGGACTTCGCCCGCACCCGCGACACCGCCAGCCGCGAGATCGCGCTGGCCTTCGGGGTGCCGCCGATGCTGCTCGGCCTGTCGGGCGACAACGCCTTCGCCAATTACCGCGAGGCGAACATCGCGCTGTGGCGGCTGACGCTGCTGCCGCTGACGTCGCGCATCCTCGGGTCGATCGCGACCTACCTCGGCGACTGGTGGCCGGGGCTGACGCTGTGCGTCGACCGCGACGCGATCCCGGCGCTCAGCGCCGACCGCGAGCGGCTGTGGAGCCAGGTGTCGGCGGCGAATTTCCTCACCGATGACGAGAAACGTTCACTTTTGGGATTGGAGGCACGGCCATGACGATGCTCGCGGGACTGATCGCACAAGCCGAGGGGCAGGGGGCCGACATCGTCACCCTCCGCGCGCTGATCGAGGAGGCGACCGAAGCCGGGGCAGCGCGCGCGCTGGCGAGCATCGGCCTCCACGACGACCGCGCCGGAGCCGACATCATCGAACTCCGCCAGCTCATCCAGGGCTGGCGCGACGCCAAGCGCTCGGCGGTGTCGGCGGTGGTGACATGGGCGGCGAGGGCGCTCGCCGCGGCGCTGCTCGTGGGGATCGCGGCGAAGCTCGGGATGACGGGGATGATATACCGTTAGGGTCGGGCTTCACTCCGCAGGCGCGCGCGGTTCCTTCGGCAGCGGGCTGGCGAGCGCCTGTTCGATCGCAAGGCGGATGAAGCGCTGGTACGACATGCCCGCCGCCGCGGCGCGCGCCTTGACCGCGATCAGCAGGTCCTCCGGAATCTGCACGTTGACGTGCTTCACCTTTGGGGCGAACTCGAAGTGGATCCGCTTGAAGCCGCTGAGGTCGTACTCGGCTAGATTGGCGTTGATGAGGAAATCCTCCGCTTCCTCGTCGGTAGTCAAGCGAGGAATTGGTTTAAGCACAAATTCAACCTCCCCTCGACCCATAGTCTAGTAGAATTTCACACGATTGCAGCGAACCCAACCGGGATCCGCCAACGCGCTCACCCCACAATATAGATGAACATCTATACATCCGAAAACCGGAGGCAAACCTATGCCCATCACCCGCCTCGCTGGATATGCGAGCGTCTTCGGCGTGCTCGATGCCGGGGGGGACGTCGTCGAGCGCGGCGCGTTTGCCCGCGCGATCGGGACGAGCGTGCCGCTCCTTTGGCAGCACGACCCGAACACCCCGATCGGCCTCGTCGACCGGATCGCCGAGGACGCGCGGGGCTTGCGGATCATCGCCAGCGTCGAGGACACCCGCACCGGGCGCGATGCGCTCGCGTTGCTCGCGTCCAGGGCGCTGACCGGCCTGTCGTTCGGCTACCGCGTCCGCGCCAGCCGCCCGACCCGTGGCGGGCGCGTCCTCACCGACCTCGAACTGATCGAGGTCAGCCTCGTCACCTTCCCGATGCAGCGCCTCGCGCGTGTGCACGCAATTTCCAACCAGGAGATCTCCGCATGACGTTCACGACCAGCTATGAGACCAAGGCCGATCCGCTCGACGCCAGCTTCACCGCTGCCGTCGCCGCGGTCGTGCCCGATCCCGAAATCGCCGCGCTGCGCGGTGACATCGACCGCCTCAGCGCGCGGCTCACCCGCCCCGCACTCAGCGGCGCACTGACCGGCACCAAGGCCGATCCGGCGCGCACCGCGTTCACCGACCGCTACCTTCGCAAGGGGCTCGACGCCGGTGCGCCCGAATTGAAGTCGCTGTCGATCGGCGTCCCCGGTGACGGCGGCGTCGCGGTGCCGAACGAGATCGACACCGTTATCGACGAGACGCTCAAGACGATCTCGCCGATCCGCGGAATCGCCTCGGTCGTCCAGGTCGGCTCGGCGAACTACCGCAAGCTGATCGCGGTCGGCGGCGTCACCTCGGGCTGGGCGGGCGAGGTCGCGGCGCGGCCGTCGACGGGGACGCCCACCTTCTTCGAAATCGTCCCGCCGATGGGCGAGCTGTTCGCCAACCCGTCGGCGAGCCAGCAGATGCTCGACGATGCGATGTTCGACGTCGAGACGTGGCTCGCGAGCGAAATCTCGACCGAGTTCGCCCGCGCCGAAAGCGTCGCCTTCGTCACCGGCTCGGGCGTCGCCCAGCCCAAGGGCTTCCTCAGCTACACCACCGTGCCTGCCGACGACACCACCCGCGCGTTCGGCACGCTCCAGTATCTCGCGACCGGCGTTGCGGGCAATTTCGCCGCGACGACTCCGCAGGACCGGATCATCGACCTCGTCCACGCGCTGCGCCCGCCGTACCGCCAGGGCGCGGTGTTCGTGATGAACTCGACGACGCTCGCCCGCGTCCGCAAGATGAAGGACAATACCGGCGCGTTCATCTGGCAGCCGTCGCTGTCGGCCGAACAGCCGGCGACCTTGCTCGGCTATCCGGTGATCGACGCCGAGGCGATGCCCGACATCGCCGCCGACAGCCTGTCGATCGCTTTCGGCAACTTCAAGGCGGGCTATCTGATCACCGAGCGCAACACGACGGGCGTGCTCCGCGATCCGTACACCAACAAGCCGTTCGTCCAGTTCTACGCCAGCCGCCACGTCGGCGGGGCGGTGATCAATTCGGAGGCGATCAAGCTGCTCAAGTTCGCCGCCGCCTGACGCTGACATAAGCCAGGCTGAGCCGTGACCGCGCCGCGCGGGGGTTCGATCCCCCCGCGCGGCGCCATTGATTCCAGAAATTG
>JAYTTV010000043.1:0-10583 GCA_043745075.1 Sphingomonadaceae bacterium | reverse complement strand
GGTGAGGCGGCGACGACGACCCCGGCTCCAAGCGCGGTCAGCACCCTGCGCAGCGCGAGCGCATGGCCTTCGGTGGCGACGTCGCCGTCGTGCCAGCTCATGAAGCGAACCGCCGCGCCGCCCGCTCCAAGCCGCGCCATCGCACGCCGCATTTCCGAGCGGCGCAACCGGCCGAGCGCGGCGGGGGGCCAGCGGCGCGACCCCGGATGCGACGCCTGCCCGTCGGTCAGCGCGATCACCGCGACGCGGACCCCGGCGCGGACGGCGGCGGCGATCAGCAGCCCGCAGCCGAGCGTTTCATCGTCGGGATGCGGCGCGACGATCACCAGCCGCCGCGTCCCGACGGCGCGGATAATCGCCGCAGCATCGAGCGGGAACACGCGCGGGGGCCAACGGTTCGTCACGCATGCGCAATGCTCCCGCCTTCGCCGATGTTCCGTTCGTAGCCGATGCGCTCGACCCGGCGCTCGAGGCGGAGATTTTCGCGCGGGCGACGGCCGTCGACGAGGCGGCGGCGTTCCCCCGCGACGACATCGCGGCGCTAGCGGCGGCGGGACTGCTCGCGGCCCCGCTGCCGGTGTCGGTCGGCGGCGGCGGGGTCGGCCTCAATGGCAGTGTTGCCGAATTGCGAACGCTGCTCAGCGCGGTCGGACGTGCCAGCCTGACGGTCGGGCGGCTGTTCGAGGGGCACGTCAACGCCGCCAAGCTTGTCGACCGCTATGGCGGTCCGAGCGCGGTCATCGCCGCCGAAGCTGCCGCGGGGCGCATCTCGGGCGTGTGGAACGCCGAGCGCGGCTCCGGCCTGCGCGCCGCGAAGGTCGACGGCGGCTGGCGGCTCGACGGGCGCAAGATCCATTGCTCGGGGGCGGGGTCGATCCGCCGCCCGTTGGCGACCGCACGCGACGAGGACGACGCGTTCCGGCTGTTCATCCCCGACCTGACCAGCCCCGGCGTCAGCATCGACCTCGCCGTCTGGCGCGCTGCAGGGATGCGCGGGACCGCTACGGGAACGGTCGACTTCGCCGGGGTCCTCGTTCCCGATGCGGCGGCGGTCGGCGGGCCAGGCGACTATTACCGATCGCCGCTGTTCTCGGGCGGGGCGTGGCGCATCCTCGCGGTCCAACTTGGCGGGGTCGAGCGCGTGATGCAGCTCCACGCCGCGCGATTGAACGCGAGCGGGCGCGGCGGCGACCCGGTATTCCGCGCGCGCTTTGCCCGCGCCGCCGGGAGTGCCGAGGCGGCGCGTCTGCTCGTTGCCGAGGCGGGAGCGTGCGCGGAGGCGGGCGGCGATCCGGCGGCGATCGACGCCTACGTCGACCTCGCCCGCGCGACCTTCGAGGACCTTGCGTTCGGCTGCATCGACGCCGCGCGGCGCAACGTCGGGCTAAGCACCTTCATCGCTCCCGACCCGCTCGATCGGGTTCTGCGCGACCTCGAAACCTATCTCCGCCAGCCGTTCGTCGACACCTCGCGCGATCATGCGGGCGCGTGGTTGCTCGCTCACGAAGGGGGGCTCGGCTAATGGCGAAGTCGTTGGAAGCAGGATATTTCGACCAGCTCTATGCGGGCGATCCCGACCCGTGGAAGTTCACCACCAGCGCCTACGAAGACGCCAAATATACCGCGACGCTCGCTGCCCTGCCGCGCGAGCGCTATGCCAATGCGGTCGAGATCGGCTGTTCGATCGGGGTGCTGACCGAGCGGCTCGCGGCGCGGTGCGACCACCTTCTCGGGATCGACGTCGCGCAGGCGGCGCTCGATTCGGCCGCAAAGCGCTGTGCCGGGCTGCCGCACGTCGAGTTCGCGCTGTCGACCCTCCCGGCGACGCCGCCGTCGGGGACATTCGACCTGATCATGCTGTCCGAGATACTGTATTATTTCGACCGCGACGGGGTGACGGCGATGGCGGCCGCAGTCGCCGGGATGGCGCAGCCCGGGGCCGACGTCATGCTGGTCCACTGGCTTGGGCCGACACCGGACTATCCGCTCGACGGCGAGACGGCGGTGGCGGAATTTCTTGCAGCGGGGTCAGCAATTGGGGCGACTGTGCTCGAACAGCAGCGGACGCAGGAGTATCGGCTCGACGTGCTGCGGTTTCCAACTGCCTGACGAGGCGCTCGGCGCGCGACACCTCGCTCGCCAGGTCGGCCGGAGCAAGCCGCTTCCGGTTGAGATCGCGCGCGTTTGCCTCGATGTCCTGCCACTGCGCGCCGAAGAAGGGAGCGTCGTGGCGGGCGAACACGCGCCGCATCGCCGCGCGCCAGCGCAGCCGCCGGATGAGATCGGCGGTCGGTTCGAGCGCGGCGTCGCACAGCGCCGTATCGTCGTCGGCGTACGTCCGCAGCAGATCGGCGAACCCGCCCGGAGCGCGCCCGTGGAGCCGCGCCGAGGTGTAGACGACCGGCGCGTTGCTGTGCCGCAATCGCAGGTCGTGCGCCTCGATCGCCGCTGCCAGCGCGCGATCCTCGGCGAGCGGCACGACGGGCAGCCCGCCGATCCGCCGGTACGCCGCTACAGTCAGAGCAAGGCTAGCCCCCCACGCCCACAAATGGTTCGGCCATGGATCGTGCGCGCGCGGGTCGATCAGACTGGCCAGCCGCGCATGGCGGTCGGCGAGCCGCCATTCGAGCGCGCGCAACGGCAAGGGCGGGAGCGCCGCCTGTGTCGCCTCGTCGAAGGCGACGACTCCCGCGACCGCATCGGCGCTGGTCAACTCGGCGAGGTTGGCGGCGATCCAGCCGGGGTCGACGACCGAGTCCGCGTCGGTCGTCATCAGCACGCCATCGGCGGGAATCAGCGCGGCGGCCCAGTCGAGCGCGGCGCGGCGGGCTCCCCCGGCATGGGCGAGTTCAGCGGGAAGCTCGACCTCGGCGACCACCGTCGTCATCGCCATGGTGCAAAACTCCCGGGCGATCTGCGCGGTCTTGTCGCGGCTGTTATTGGCGAGAATGACGGTGACAACCGGGCCGGTCGCAGCCCCCGCCGCGACGTCGAGCGCGCCGAGGCACGCGGCGATCGACTCGGCCTCGTTGTGCGCGGGGACTGCAATCGCCACCGCGCGAGGCGGGGCGGGGGGCAGGTCGGCGGCGGCGGGGAGGGTGCGCGACATCCACATTGCCCGCGTTAACGATGCGCCCCGGCAACGGTTGCAGCGCAGGTAGCGTGGGCCTCCCTCCACTTCAGGGGAGGGGCGAGAGACGACGCGTTTGCGTCTGCCCGGGGGTGGGGGAGCCACGGGCGGATCTCTCGCGGCGACTTCCCGATCCCCGACCCCTTCCCTAAAGGGGAAGGGAGGCCGTCGGTCCCCGCGGGGGACATTGGCCCTTTGGGGAGTGAAAAATGAACCGAGTCCTCGCGCATACCGGCGCGCGTTATCCGATCGTCCAGGCGCCGATGGGGTGGATCGCACGGTCGCAGCTTGCGAGCGCGGTGTGCAACGCCGGCGGGCTCGGGATCATCGAGACGTCGTCGGGCGAGACCGAGAACTGCAAGGCCGAGATCGTCAGGATGCGCGACCTGACGACCGCGCCGTTCGGGGTCAATCTGCCGATCCTGTTCCTCAAGGACGACGCGATGGTCCGCTTCATCTGCGAGTCCGGGGTCAAGTTCGTCACCACCTCGGCGGGGTCGCCGGCGAAGTTCATCGGGCCGCTCAAGGCGGCGGGGATCGTCGTCTATCATGCGGTGCCGACGCTCGACGCCGCATTGAAATGCGTCGCCGCCGGGATCGACGGGCTCGTCGTCGAGGGAGCCGAGGGTGGCGGCTTCAAGAACCCCGAGGAAGTATCGACGCTCGTCCTGCTCCAGGCGATCCGCCGCGCGGTCGACGTGCCGCTGATCGCGGCGGGGGGCATCATGGACGGCGCGGGGATGGCGGCGGCGTTCGCGCTCGGCGCCGAGGCGGTGCAGATGGGCACGCGCTTCGTCAGCGCCGCCGAAAGCCCGGTCCACGCCAACTATAAGGCGGCGATCGTCGCCGCGAAGGAGACCGGCACCTACGTCCTCAACAAGCGCGCGAGCCCATGCATCCGCGCGCTCAAGACCGACCGCACCGCGGCGATGTACGAGACCGGGCTGATGCCGCCCGACACCTTCGCGCGCATCCTCGACCTGTATTTCGGCGGCGACATGGAGGCGGCGGTCGGGCTCGCCGGCCAGACCGCCGGGCTGATCGACAGTGTCAAGCCGGTCAAGGACATCATCGATGAAACGATAGCCGGATTCTTCGCGGCGACGGCGCGGCTCGGCGAATGCGCAACCGCACATAATTTCGGGTAATTTGGCCACAGTTAACAACAGTCGTGCTTTGTCTTCGAACCAGCACCGAACCGTAACCAACCTGTCACGGAGCGCTCCTATCCCGCGCTGCAACAGGACCGGCAGCAATTGCCGGCGGCGACAGGGACGGCGACATGACGATCAGGACTGGGTTGCGCGCGGGCGCGGCGATGAGCGTGGTGGTGATGGCAACGATGGCGCACGCCGCGGCGCTGCCCGCCGACACCGCACCCGATGCGTCGGGCATCCGCAACACCGACGACATCGTCGTCACCGCGACCCGGGTCAACAAGGAGACGCCGATCACCTCGTCGGTGTTCACCTTCGAGCCGCAGTCGATCATCAGCCGCTCGATCATTGACAAGGCCGTCTCGCCGACCGCCGATTTTTCCGACGTCATCCTGCTCACACCGGGCGCGTCGGGGACGAGCAACGGCAATGGTCCCGGCCTGAGCGAGTCGAAGACCGTGCTGCGCGGCTTCAAGGACGGCCAGTTCAACATCACCTACGATGGCGTGCCCTTCGGCGACTCGAACGATCCGACGCACCACTCGACCGCCTACTTCCCGAGCGGCACGTATGAGCGGATCATCGTCGACCGCGGTCCGGGTTCGGCGACGGACCTCGGGCAGGCGAGTTACGGCGGCAACGTCCACATCATCTCGCGCGAAGTCACCGACACCCGCCTGATCGAGGCGGAAGGCGTCTATGGCAGCTACAACACCTTCCTCGGTCGCGGCACGATCCAGACCGGCGAAAGCGAAAAACTAGGCGGGCTCAAGGCGGTCGTCGTCGGCGAATATAAGGCGACCAACGGCGCGTTGAGCGGTTCTGGCGCATGGTTCGTCAACGGCTTCGGCAAGGTCGAGAAGCCGCTTGGGTCGTGGGGCAAGATCAGCGTCCTCGGCAGCTACAACCAGGATTTCTACCGCCAGTCGGACAATAACGGCTCGGGCTGCTTCAACGGGCCGAACGCGAGCAAGGTGACGACCCCAGCGCCGGGCGAAGTCTCGCAGGCGACGTGCGACCCGGCCTCGCAGATCGGCCAGTTCGGCAAGAACTTCGCGCTGATCGACAATTCGAAGCTTGGCGGCACGCATTTTTCGCCAGCCAACCAGGACTGGAACTGGACGCACAAGGCGACCGACTTCGAGATCGTCCGCTTCCAAGGCAAGATCACGGATAAGCTGACCTTCGACAACAAGGCCTATACGTATTTCTATAAGAACTTCACGTTTTCGGCCGAGAACACCTCGACCTACTGCCTGACCGAGACGACGACGACGTGCACCGTCGCATCACCGACCAACGTCGTCGGCCAGACGACGACGTTGAATGCCGCCGGGGTCGCGGTGAAGAACATCGGCAACATCGCCGGCTACACCAAGGTCAACCAGTACCGCACCTCGGGCGACATCGCCCAGGTCAACTACGAGACGTCGTTCGGCACCGCCAAGGTCGGCGCGTGGTACGAACACTCGGTCTCGCATCGCTATCGCTACGACTATGACATCACGCAGGCGTATGCCGCCGGGGCGTTCACCCCCTCGGGTGACTTCGACTTCGCCGCGATGTCGAAGTTCTACAACCTGCGCCAGACCGACAAGGCGGCGAACGTCCAGCTCAACGGCCAGCCGGTCCCGCTGTATATCAACTACGACGAGCACACGAGCTGGGACCAGATCCAGGGCTTCGGCGAGTTCGAGTTCAAATTCCTCGACGAGCGGCTGACGATCACGCCCGGGGTCAAGGTCCAGGACTTCACCCGCAAGATCAACACGCCGATCGCCGCCCAGTCGTCGCGCGTCGGCATCGTCGCGCAGACGTCGTACAAGCCGACGCTGCCGTACGCGTCGATCAACTTCCTGATCCAGCCCAACTTCTCGATCTATGGCCAGTTCGCCAAGGGCTTCCTCGTCCCCGCGCTGAGCAGCAGCCTCGAAGCGGCGACCCCGACCGCCAGCGGCGCAATCGGCGGCGCGCTATTGCAGCCGACCAAGACGACCAATTATCAGGCGGGCACGGTCTATGCCGGCAACCAGCTCAACGTCGACTTCGACGTCTATTACATCAAGTCGAGCAATTCGACCTTCGTCGATCCGTCGTCGGGCATCGCCACCCAGAGCGCGAGCAGCGCGACGTACAAGGGTGTCGAGGGCCAGGTCAGCTACGCCGTCGCCCGCGGCCTGACCGCGGTCGCCAATGCCTCGCTCAATACCTCGAAGGCCGACGCGACCAACTTGTGGCTCGCGCAGGCGCCGAACTACACCGCGCTGCTCGGGGCGATCTACAGCTATAACGGAATCAATCTGAGCTATCTGCACAAGTTCATCGGTCGCCAGTACGCCGACACCAACCAGCTCGTTCGCATCGGTGCTTATAGCAACGGTATCGCGGCGCTGGGCTACACTGTCGGCAACTTCACATTTGGCATCACGGCATATAACATCTTCGACAATCGGTCGACGACGAGCATCGGCTCGTCAACCAATGCCGGGCAGGCTTTGTACTTCTTCTTGCCCGGGCGCAGCTACGAGGCGCAGGCGCGCGTCCGCTTCTGACGCCGATGCGGGATGGAATAGCCATGCGTCGCCTGATCGCGCTTCTTGCCGTGCTGGCAGCCGCACCTGCGGCGGCTGCCCCCGACGCGGCATATGTCGTGATGGGCGACGGCGGGGCGATCGCGCGGGTGGTGACGTCCGCCGCGACGTGCCCGGTGCTCCGCGTCGACGGGCGTGACGTCGCGATGACAGTGCGCTTCGCCGCCGCGACGGTGCCGCAGCGCCCGACCGCGTCGACGCCCGAGAACGCGAAACCGTCGGCGTTCCCGGTGACGGTGTGCGAGGCGATGCTGCCCGCCGGGGCAAAGCGCGCCACGGTCGATGGCGTCCGCCTGCCGGTGCCGAAGCGCGACGTCCGCCGCATCGTCGTCATCGGCGACACTGGCTGCCGGTTGAAGGCGTCGGACAAGGCGTACCAGCCGTGCAACGACCCGGCGCAGTATCCGTTCGCCCGGATCGCAGCGTCCGCCGCCAAATGGAAGCCCGACCTGATCGTCCATGTCGGCGACTATGAATACCGCGAGAACCCGTGCCCCGCGTCCGAGACCGGCTGCACCGGCAGCCCGTGGGGCTATGGCTGGGACGCGTGGCGCGCCGACTTCTTCGGCCCCGCCGCACCGCTCCTCGCCGCCGCGCCGATCGCGCCGGCGCGCGGCAACCACGAGACGTGCAACCGCGCGGGGCAGGGCTGGTGGCGCTTCCTCGACGGGCGGCCGCGCGCCGCCGGACGTGACTGCGACGACCCCGCGAACGACCAGGTCGGCGACTGGAGCGAACCCTATGCGGTGCCGCTCGGCCACGGCGCGCAGCTCGTCATGCTCGACCTCGCGGCGGCGGGCGGCAAGGCGCTGCCCGCGGGCGACTGGCGCATTGCCGCGTTCGAGGCGAGCTACCAGTCGATGGCGGCGCTCGCGGCGAAGGCGTCGTTCACCTTCGCGGTCGACCATTATCCGGTGCTCGGCTTCGCCGCCTCGGGCAAAGGCTGCACGGTCAAGCTCGATCCCGGCAATCGCGCGATCCAGTCGGTGTTCGGCGCGCATGGCCCGCGCCAGCTTCCGCCCGGCGTCGCGGTCATGCTGTCGGGGCATTATCACGCGTGGGAGCAGGTCAGCTTCGCCAGCGACCAGCCGAGCCAGTTCATCACCGGCTTCTCGGGCACACTCGAGGATATCGTCCCGCTCCCCGAACATCTGCCGCCCGGAGCCGAACCTGCTCCCGGGGCGACGCCCGCGCGCTTCTCGTCGTGGATCGACGGGTTCGGCTATATGACGCTCGAACGGACCGGCGCGGAGACATGGCGCGCATTGGTTCACGGCGTCGATGGCCGGGTGGTCAACCGCTGCACGATCACCGGCCAGCACTCGAAGTGCAACCGCGCGCAGGTGCCGAGCGCGAAGGCGGGTTAGCGCCTCAAACCAGCCCCAGCTCGCTCGCCGCCGCCCCGGGGAACACGCTCGCCAACCGGTCGCCGGCCATCCCGTACATCCGAGTGAACAACCCGCCCATCAGCGCGCGGTAGTCGGTCAGCACTGGCAGGTCGCGGCCCTGGATGAGGCTCGCCTCGGTCAGCGCGACCTGCGGCCCGGCGAAGCGCCCGCCCTTCACGCCGCCGCCCATCACCCAATAGCTGCTGCCGTGGCCGTGGTCGGTGCCCTTGTCGCCGTTCTCATGGAAGGTGCGGCCGAATTCGGAGACGACGACGACGACGGTGTTCGACCACGCCGCGGGTCCGATCTCCTCGACGAACCCCGCGAGCCCGGTGCCGAGCTCGGTCAGGCGGCCTGCGAGATAACCCGTCGCGCCGCCCTGGTTGACGTGGGTGTCCCACCCGCCGACATCGACGAAGCCGAGGTTGAAGTCGGTCGCCATCAACCGGCCCATCCGCCGCGCCGACAGCTCGAAGCCTTTCGGCGAGACCGCGCCGCGGTTCGCCGCGACCATCTCACCCGCGAGGCTGTGATAGACCTCGTTGCGGACTTCGAAGCCTTCGTCGACCGACTTGCCGAGTCCGTCGCCCGCGTACATCGCCGAGATCAGCTTCGCCTGGCGGTCGTCGATGCCGGGCTTGCCGACCCCGCCGAGCGCGATGTTCGGGATCGCGCTGCCGCCGCGGAAGCTGAGCGGGACCTGGTCGGTGAAGGCGATCGGGGAGGGCGCGGCAGTCCCCGCCGACAGCGTCTCCGCCAGCCGCGCCATGAACCCCGAAGCGTAGTTGCGGCTCGCGCCGACCGGCTGGCCGAGCTCGATCGTGTCCTGCGTCTCGAAATGGCTTCGCGTCATGTCGTCGGTCCCGGCGAAGGGCACGAAGGCGATCTGCCGCTTCGCCCACAGCGGATACAGCGAGTCCTTGAGCGCCGGATGGAGGCCCCAATTCGCGTCGAGCGGCAGCGCCGCGAGCGGGTTCGCCGGGTCGGGGCGGGCAATGCCGATCGTCGGGCGCGACCGGGTGTAGAAGTCGCCGAGCGGGATCGTGACGTTGGCGGCGTCGTACGCCCCACGCAGGAAGACGACGAGTAGCCGCGTGCCACTCGCGGCGGGGGCGGCGAATAGCTTGCCGGAGAAAGCGAGCGGCAGCCCGGCGGCGGCAAGCTTGAGGAGCGAACGACGGTCCATGATTGCCTCCTAGCGGCGCATGAAGCGGGGGGACGAAAGGAACAGGGTGTTGAACTCGGCGGGCGACTTGGCCTGCGCCAGCGCGGCGGCCGTCGCGGCGTCGGGAGCCGGAAACAGCACGGCGACCGTGTCGCGTAGATTGGGCACCGGGACCGGCGGTTGCGGCGTCGGGGGCACACCGGGCACCGGTGGCGGGGGCGGCGGCGCACCTTCCGGCTTGAACAACGCGGGCGCACCGCCGCCGATCTGCCGCGCGATCTCGAAGCGGACCGACATCTGCCCCGGCCCGTTCCACGCGACGGCGTCGGGCGGATAGCCGTCGGGGGTCGGGTGGTTGTATAGCCCCTCGGCGAGCCGGTTGAGCCAGCCCTCGATCGGTTGCGTATTGACGACGATGCGGTCGTCGTAGGCGAGCCGCACCGCCGACAGGACGTAATGCGCCGGGTCCTTGAACTTGGTGCCGAGCGACTTGGTGAACTCGGGCGAACCGATCATCGTCGCCATCACCGGCGCGATCTCGCCGTGGGTCCGCATGAACGTCGCCGCCATCCGGTCGACGAGGCGCGGCGGCGGGGCGTCGCCGACGAACTGGCGGGCGAGCGCCATCGAGACGTGGTGCGCGGTCGCCGGCTGCTCGCTGAGGATGTCGAGCGCCTGCTCGACCTCGGCAAAGCCACGCCCGGCGATGTGATGGCCAAGGAAGTCCTTGTCGCCGTAGTCGTGGCGGTTCGGGTTGAACTCGAACAGCCCCTGCCGGACCAGCTCGCCGGCGTGCTGCGGGCCGATCTTCGGATCGTCGGGCTTGGCGTCGATGCCGACCCCGGTGAGGATGCGCGCGAGCTCCTGGACGTCCTTCTGGCTATACCCCGACCCGACCCCCATCGTGTGGAGCTCCATGATCTCGCGGGCATAATTCTCGTTGATGTGGCCGGCGGCGTTCTGCGCGTTGTCGAGATAGCTGAGCATCGCGGGCGCGCGCAGCGTCGCTTCGAGCAGGTCGCGGAAGCGCCCGAGCGCGTGCGGGCGGATCGCCGCCTGCTCATAATCGCCGATCATCAGCCGGATGTTGTTCTTGCCGAGATGGACGTTGAAGTGGTTGAACCAGAACCACGTCATCACCTCCTGCAGTTG
>JAYTTV010000042.1:0-10600 GCA_043745075.1 Sphingomonadaceae bacterium | reverse complement strand
GCGCGGTCATCGCGGCGCGGTCGGCGACGTCGGCGGCGCGCGCGATCGCGCCGGGGATCAACGCGGCGGCGGCGTCGAGCGCCACGCCCGGGCGGTCGACGAGGACGACCTGCATCCCCCCCTCCGCAAAGGCGCGCGCCGCCGCCAGCCCGATGCCGCCAGCGGCGCCCGTCACGACCGCGAGCCTGCCCGGCGCGATCGCAGCGAACGAGGGCGCGCTCATTGGTCGATGCTCGCCATCGTCGCCGCCGGGTAGCGGGTGCCCTCCGCCGCGCCCGGCGGCAGCACCTCGTCGATCCGCGCGAGGTCGGCCGCGGTTAGTTCGACGTCGAGCGCGCCGAGATTGTCGTCGAGATAGGTGCGCCGCTTGGTGCCCGGGATCGGCACGATGTCCTCACCCTGTGCCAGCACCCACGCGAGCGCCAGCTGGGCCGGCGTGCAGCCTTTGTCCGCCGCCAAAGCGGCAACGGCGGCGGCGAGGTCGAGGTTCTTCTGGAACGCTGCGCCCTGAAAGCGCGGATGGTTGCGGCGGCTGTCGCCGGCATCGAGATCGTCGGGCGTCTTGAACTGGCCGGTGAGGAAGCCGCGGCCGAGCGGGCTATACGGCACGAAGCCGATGCCGAGCTCGCGGCAGGTGGGCAGGATTTCGGCCTCGACGTCGCGGCTCCACAGCGAATATTCGGTCTGGAGCGCGGTGATCGGGTGGACGGCGTGCGCCCGGCGGATCGTCGCGGGTGCGGCTTCGGACAGGCCGAGATACTTGACCTTGCCCGCGGTCACGAGATCGGCCATCGCGCCGACGGTTTCCTCGATCGCGACGTTGGGATCGACGCGGTGCTGGTAATATAGATCGATGACGTCGAGGCCCGTCCGCCTGAGGCTGGCGTCGCACGCCGCACGGACATAATCGGGGCGGCCGTTGACCCCCTTGAAGCTGCCGTCTTCGCCGCGGACGTTGCCGAACTTGGTCGCGACGACGATCCACTCGCGGCGCTGGCGGACGACGCGGCCGACCAGTTCCTCGTTGGCGCCGACACCGTACATGTCGGCGGTGTCGAGAAAGTTCACGCCGCGGTCGATCGCGTGGTCGATCGTCGCGACCGATTCGGCTTCGTCGCGCGCACCGTAGAAGTCGGACATGCCCATACAGCCGAGGCCGAGGGCGGAAACCTGGAGGCCTTGCCGGCCGAGTTTGCGGGTCTGCATCGGATCAGTCCTTGTTTACGGGCACGGTCGCGTCGGGGTGAAGAATGCCCGCCGAACGGAGTTCCTCCCAGAAGGCGGGCGGGATCTTGGCGCGCAGCGCGGCGTGGTCGGCGAGGATGTGTGCCGGGGTCGCGGTGCCGACGATCAATGCCGAGGCGACGTCGGGGGCAAGGCTGAACTGGAGCGCCGCGGCAATGAGGTCGACGCCGTGGCGGCCGGCGACGGCGCGCAGGGTGATCAGGCGCTCGCGCTTGTCGTCGGGGATCAGCGTGTTCTCCTCACCGTAGTTATACCGCGGCTCGCCGCCGAGGAAACCCGCGTTGAGCGCCGAACCGACGACGAAGCTGACCCCCGCCTCGCGCGCCTTCGGAAACACCTGCTCGACCGCATTGGCGTGGTCGATCAGCGAATATTGGCTGGCGAGCAGATGGAGGTCGCTGTCGGCGCACTCGATGCAGCGCAGGATCGGCTGCGGACAGTTGACGCCCATGCCCCACGCGTCGATCACGCCCTCCTCGCGGAGCTTGGTCAGCGCCGGGAACGCGCCCTTTTCCGCCACCGGCCACAGCGCGTTCCAGTCGTCGGGCAGGTAGGTATTGTCGGGCGACAGGTCGTGGACGAAGACGATGTCGAGCCGGTCGAGCCCGAGCCGCTGAAGGCTGTCCTCGATCGAGCGGAGCACGCCGTCGGCGGTATAGTCGAAGTGCGGCGTATTCGGTGAGTTGGTGAACGGGAAATATTTCTTGGCCTGGTTGTCGCGGCTCGCGCGGAGCAGCTTGCCGACCTTCGACGAGATGACGAACTCGCCCCGCGGCTTTCGCGCGAGAAAGCGGCCGAAGCGGCGTTCGGCGAGGCCGAGGCCGTACCACGGCGAGACGTCGAAATAGTGCACGCCTGCGTCCCACGCGGCGGCGAGCGTCGCCTCCGCCTGCTCGTCGGTCGCGAACTGGAATTCATTGCCGATCGCGACTCCGCCAAGGCCGAAGTCGTGCGGGGGACGGTAGCGGAGGGCGGGCATGGCGGACCTCGTGAACTTGCGCGCATAGAACCCGGCGTTGCCGCCAAGTATCCGCGGCAATCGTCTAGCTCAGCCCCGGCAGGCGCGCTTGGCGGTGAGCGCCATTGTCGCGGCGTACGTCCACGTCACCGCGATCACTGCCCCGGCGAGGGCCGCGACCCACCATGTCGAGCCGTCTCGGAACAACAGGGTGCTGACGAAGATGTTGCCGATCGCACCCGGCGAGCACACCGCCGCATAACCGGCGAAACCGCGGAAGAACGCCGCGCCGCGCAGCCGCAGGTCGCGGTACGTCAGCGTGTTGGCGAGGATGTAGTTGAACGCCATCGCCGCGATCACGCCCGCCGGGAGCGCAACCGCGAACGCCGTGCCGGCGTGGCGGAACAGCATCCCGATCACCGAGAGGTTGATCGCCAGTCCGAGCAACCCGGCCCCGGCGAACATCAGGAAGCGCACCGGGACATAGCGCCCGAGCAGTTTCTCGAGGAGTAGGACGAAGAACTCGTGCGCGACACGCGGGTCGAGCTTGCTCGTGCCCGCGTGGCGCGGGCGGAAAGTGTAGGGGATTTCGCGGATCGCCAGCGGCGCGGGGCTCGACGCGACGACGTCCATCAGGATCTTGAAGCCGATGTTCGACAGATGCGGCGCGCTCGCCATGAACGCCTCGTGGCGCGCGGCGAAGAAGCCGCTCATCGGGTCGGCGATCGTCGTCCTGAGCGTCGCGTTGGTCACCCGCGTCGCGGTCCGGCTGATCAGCTCGCGGACCCCGGTGAAGCCCGACGCCGCGCCGCCGTCGATATAGCGGCTGCCGATCGCGAGGTCGCAGCCGCCTTCGCCGTCGTCGCCGGTCACCGCCTCGTACATCTTGGGGAGCAGCGATTCGTCGTGCTGCATGTCGCCGTCGATCACCGCGATCACCGGCGCTGCGGTGGCGAGGACGCCCTCGGTCACCGCCGACGCCAGGCCGCGCCGCCCGAGCCGCTGGATGACTCGGATGCGGCGGTCGTAGGCGCCGATCTGGCGGAGCAGCGCAGCGGTGCCGTCGGTCGAATCGTCGTCGACGAAGATCGCCTCCCACGCCAGCCCGTCGAGCGCGCGGTCGAGCCCGGCGACCATCGCCGCGATATTGCCCGCCTCGTTCAACGTCGGCACGATCACCGCGAGCGCAAGCGGCGAGCCGAGGTCGGGGGCGGGCCGCGTCGTCTGCCGCTGGGTCGTGAGCGAATGAATCGTCATCGAGAATTACTCCGGGGAAGCAGCAACGCGGTGTCGTCGGGTCCGGTCGCAACCGGGGCGTAAGCGGCGTCGATCAGTCGCGGCAGCGGTTGCGGCAGCCGCTCGCCGTCGCTGTTTTGGAAATCGGGAATGCGGATCAGGACAATCGCGCCGAAGTCGTGGCTGGCGATGCGGGTGGCTAGCGGGGCGAGTGGTGCGCCGAGCCGGATCCGCTGGCCCTCGTTGAAGAAGTCCCACGCGAACGGCTTGCCGCCCCAGAAGCACGCGGCGAGCAGTTCGCACGCGACCGGTCCCGGGGTGGCGGCGATCCGCGTCTCGATCGCCGCCCAAGACGCGGTCCGCGCGTCGAGTGTCGCCAGCGTCGATACCTGGGCGACGGCGTAGAACGGCAGCATGACCGTCACCGGCAACAGCGCCGCAGCAAGGGCCAAGCCGGTCCGACGGGTCTCCGACAGCGCGAGCCCGGCGGCGATCGACAGCGCGATCAGCGCCTCGAACTGCGCGTTGTAGCTGACGCCCTCGCCGCCGCGCTGGGCCAGCCCGAACGGCAGCGCGATCGCGACGAACAGCAGGGCGAGCGCGGTGTTGCGCCGCCAGCGGATCAGCAGTGCGACGCCGAGCAACGGCATCATCAGCGCGGTCGACCACGATGATTTCACGACGCGCGTCACGTCATAGACCCGGCCGTGGTGGAGGACGCTGTCGACCAGGGCGTCGCCGAACAACGCGTAGGCGATCGCCGCCGCGACGACCGCCGCCACGGCGCCGCACGCGCACCAGATCATGCCTGCGCGCCGGTCGGTCGTTAACAGCCACAGCGTCGTCGCCGCGGGCAAGGCGAGCAGGTTGTGCTTGATGAACAGCGCCGCGACGACCAGCGCCGCCGCCGCCGCAATCCCGGGAACGCGCAGCGGCCGCAGGCTCGCGAGCAGCGTCGCCACCCCGCCGAGCATCACCGCGTGCGCGAGCCACTGCGGATCGTTCGTCGCGACATACTGGCCCGCGAAGATCACGACGTACGCGACGAGCAACAGCCCCGCCGCCGCCGCCCAGACGGGCCGCCCGCCGAGCCGCTTGACGATCACCGCGACGAACGCGCCGCTCGCGAGCAGCGCAAGCAGGGCAACGATCCGCCCGGCGACGATCGGGTCGTCCGCCAGCCGTCCCGCCAGGCCGACGAGGTAGAAAGACAGCGGCGGATAATTGTTGCTGATCAGCTCGCCCGCCGCCGGATACAGCGGCCCGAGCTCCGGGGCCATCGCCCGCGCGGCGAAGTAGCCGTTCCAGCCTTCGTTGTACGTCAGCGGGATGTGGCGCGGAATCGTCAGCAGCGGCACGGCAAGGCACACCGCGAGGACGAGCGCCCCCCCGGTGTGCCACCGCGACCAAGATCGACTGTCGGTTCGAGGGGCTGACACGTCGGCTTACGCTTTCCGCATTGAAATCCCCCGCGGTAGTAAAAGCGATGAGCGCCGATCCGGGTCCGGGCCGCGCGCGGATTCGCGTTCCTCCGCCCGATTGAGGGGACGGCGCGTTGACGCGGCCAAGCCCCGACCGCTAAGCCGACGCCCATGAAACGCTTCACCGGACAGGATCGGGCGGTCACCGCCAATTGGCACCCCGCGACGCAGGCGGTCCGCGGCGGCACCGCGCGCTCCGAATATGGCGAGACGTCGGAGGCGATCTTCCTGACGTCGGGCTATGCCTATGACAGCGCGGGGCAGGCGGCGGCGCGCTTCCGCGGCGAAGAGCCCGGCATGACGTATTCGCGGCTGCAGAATCCGACCAACGCGATGTTGGAGGAACGCCTGTGCCTGCTCGAAGGCGCGGAGGCGTGCCGCGTCACCGCGAGCGGAATGGCGGCGATGTCGACCGCATTGCTCAGCCATTTGTCGGCGGGCGATCATCTGGTGGCGGGACGCGCGTTGTTCGGTTCGTGCCGGGTGCTGGTCGATACGATCCTGCCGCGCTTCGGGATCGAGACGACGATCGTCGACGGGCGCGACAACGATGCGTGGGCGAAGGCGCGGAAGCCGAACACCAAGGCGTTCTTCCTCGAAACCCCGGCGAACCCGACGCTCGACATCGTCGACATCGCCGCCGTCGCCGACATCGGCCACGATGCGGGCGCGCTCGTCGTAGTCGACAACGCCTTCGCCTCGCCGGTCCTGCAAAAGCCGTTCCTGATGGGGGCGGACGTCGTCGCGCATTCGGCGACGAAGCATATGGACGGGCAGGGACGGGTGCTCGCGGGCGCAGTGCTTGGCTCGGCGCAGTGGATCAACAACGTCTATCTGGCGATGGCGCGGCATACCGGCCCGGTCCTCAGCGCGTTCAATGCGTGGGTCGTGCTGAAGTCGCTCGAAACGATCGATCTGCGCGTCCGCCGCGCGGTCGAGAACGCCACCGCCGTCGCCACCGCGCTCGAACATCGCGTCCCGAAACTGCTCTATCCGGGGCTCGCGAGCCATCCGCAGCACGATCTGGCGATGCGCCAGATGTCGGGCGGCGGGACGATCATCGCGCTGTTCGTCGCCGACCGGGTGCAGGCGCACGCCCTGCTCGATGCGCTCGAACTGGTCGACATTTCGAACAACCTCGGTGACTCGCGGACGTTGATGACCCACCCCGCGTCGACCACCCACGCCAGCGTCGCCACACCGATCCGCGAGGAAATGGGGATCACCGAGGGCATGCTGCGGCTGTCGGTCGGGCTCGAGGATCCGCGCGACATCATCGCCGACCTCGACCAGGCATTGACGAGGGCCGGGCTGTGAAGGCGTTCTTCCCCTACGCCGCGACGACCGCTGGCGTGACGGTCCGCGTCGCCCCGCGCTACCTCGACGAGCAGTCGGATCCCGAGGCGGGCGAATATGCGTGGAGCTACCACGTCCGCATCGAGAACGGGACCGATGACGACGTCCAGCTTCTCGCGCGCCACTGGATCATCACCGACGGCCGCGGGCGGGTCGAGGAAGTCCGCGGCGAGGGCGTCGTCGGCGACCAGCCGATCATCGCGCCGGGCGGATCGTACGATTATGTCAGCGGCTGCCCGCTGCCGACGCCGCACGGCACGATGGTCGGGACATACGCGATGGCGACGCGCGAGACGCTTTTCGAGGTCGCGATCCCGCTGTTCTCGCTCGACCGGCCAGATGCGAAACGGGTGCTGAATTGAACGCGGACGCTAAATCCTCCCCGAAGACGGGGAGGATCGAGACGCGTCGCCTCTCCCCGGGGGGGAAGGCGTGAAGCGCACTCACCTCCCCCTCAATGCCCTCCGCGTGTTCGACGCCGCCGCGCGGCATTTGTCGTTCACCAAGGCGGCCGATGAGCTCGCGGTGACGCCCGCCGCCGTCGGCCAGCAGGTTCGTGCGCTCGAAGACGTCCTCGGCACCGTCCTGTTCAAGCGGATGACGCGCAACCTCGAACTGACCCCGGAGGCCGAGCGCGCTTTGCCGGCGCTCCGGGCGGGGTTCCTCGAGTTCGAGGAGTCGGTCCGCATCCTCCAGGACGCGCAGGGGTCGAAAGTGCTGACCCTCGCCGCGCCGCGTGACTTCACCGCGCGCTGGCTGACCCCGCGCTTGGCCGCCTATGCGCGCGACCACGCCGTCCGCTTCGTCGTCACCGCCGCCGACGACGGGGTCGATTTCACCCAGGCGAACCTCGACCTCGCGGTAACCTTCGGCGCGACCCCCGACGTCGAGGGCCTCCACGGCAAGCAGCTCGGCGAGGCGGCGATGGTCGTCGTCGGCCTGCCCGATGCCGACCTCGCGCGGCGGATCGACCACCCCGGCGCCGGCTGGCCCGCCGGGGGCGCCCTCGCGCTGACCGTGGCCGATGCCGGACTGGCGATCGACGCGGCGGCGGCGGGGTTCGGCGTCGCGCGCGTCCCCGTGCTCCTCGCCGCCGCGACCACCAGCGTCGTCGCGCTCGGCGAGCCCGAGCCTGCGCTTGCCGGCTACTGGCTCGTCGCCCCGACCCCGCAATGGCGGCAGGCAAAGGTTCGCGCGCTCGTCGAGGCGCTGACCCACTAATTCCTTAATGCTGTCATCCCCTTGTAATCTTTGAGCCGCACAGTGCCGCCGACTCGAAGGAGCTCCGCCGATGGCAACGACGGCAGACGCGACAATGCACGGTGAGCCCCACGCGGCGCGGGTGGCGATGGCCCATAAGGTCCATCCCGGCGCGACGGCGATCTTTCTCCTCGTCCTCGTCGCGGGGCTCGCCTTCGCCGGCTACAGCATCTTTACCGACACGCAGGAGGTCGGCGAGACGCTGGCGCTCGGCGCGTTCGCCTTCCTCGGATTGGCGCTGGTGATCGCGCTCGGCTTCGAATTCGTCAACGGCTTCCACGACACCGCCAACTCGGTCGCGACGGTGATCTATACCCACTCGCTCAAGCCGGTCTTCGCGGTCATCTGGTCGGGCTGCTGGAACTTTATCGGCGTGATGACCTCGACCGGCGCGGTCGCGTACACCGTCATCACCCTGCTGCCGGTCGACCTGATCCTCAACGTCGGCAGCGCGGGCGGATACGCGATGATCTTCGCCCTGCTGCTCGCAGCGGTGACGTGGAACCTCGGCACATGGTGGTTCGGCCTGCCGAATTCGTCGAGCCACGCGCTGATCGGCTCGATCCTCGGCGTCGGCCTCGCCAACCAGTTGCTGTCGGGACCCGGCGGCACCTCGGGCGTCGAGTGGAGCCAGGCGACCAATGTCCTGCTCGCCTTGCTGGTCAGCCCGGTGATCGGCTTCGTCGGCTCGTACCTGCTGCTCAAGCTGATGAAGAAGGTCGTTCCCGACCCCCAGCTCTACGCCGAGCCCAAGGGCGCCGCGCCGCCGCCGAAGGGCATTCGCGCGCTGCTGATCTTCACCTGCACCGCGGTGTCGTTCGCCCACGGCGGCAACGACGGGCAGAAGGGCATGGGGCTGATCATGCTGATCCTGATCGGCGTCGCCCCGACCGCCTACGCGCTCAACCGGACGATGCCCGACGGATCGACCCCCAAGTTCGTTCAGGCCGCCGCAGCGGCGCAGACGGTGTTCCACACCAAGTCGGGCGGCATCACGATTGCTCCCGACCAGGCCAACGAGACCCTGCGCGAGGCGTTGCGGAGCAAGAAGACCGACGATCCCAAGGTCTTCGCCGCGCTCGACGCGACCTCGTCGCAGATCACCGCCGACCTCAAGAACTACGGCTCGATCAAGCACGTCCCGGCGGCGGCGACCAAGAACCTGCGCAACGAGATGTACGTCGTCTACGACACGCTGCGGTTGATGACCAAGGACGAGGACAAGGCCAAGGCGGCGTTCCCGAACGGCGCCGACAAGACGCTCAAGGACTATCAGAAGCTGCTCGAGACCGGCACGCGCTTCATCCCGCCGTGGGTCAAGATCACCGTCGCGCTCGCGCTCGGGCTCGGCACGATGATCGGCTGGAAGCGGATCGTCGTCACCGTCGGCGAGAAGATCGGCAAGACGCACCTGACCTACGGCATGGGCGCGGCGGCCGAGCTGATGGCGGCGTCGACGATCCTCCTCGCCCAGTTCAAGGGCATGCCGGTGTCGACGACGCACATCCTGTCGAGCGGCGTCGCCGGCACGATGGTCGCCGACGGCGCCGGGCTTCAGGCGTCGACCGTCCGCAACATCGCGCTCGCGTGGGTGACGACGCTCCCGGCCGCGATGGCGATCGCCGGCGTGCTGTACTGGGTGTTCCTCGGCATCGTTCACATGATGGGGATGAAGTAGCCCGGATCAGCCGAGCGTCGCCCGCCACACCGCGAATACCGCCGGAAGCAGCGCGACGACGAAGGCCGGCACGCGGACGAACGCCGACCGTACGCTCCAGTAAAGCGTGGCAAGGGCGACCACGACGATCAGGGCGATGACGCCGAGCCCGCTCTGCAGCCCCTTGCCGGCGGCGTCCTGCCCGCTGTCGCTGGCGAAAATCAGCGCGACGCAAAGCCCCGCGTCGATGAGCGATACCGCCCAGAATCCCCACTCGGCACCGGCCGGACGCCTCAACGACATTGACCCATTCCAATCGTTACGCATCCGACCCTATCCCGGTGCGTTGTCGTACGCTAGCATCGGCCATTGCAACGAGGGACATTGGCGATGGCAGCACGAGGGACGAACGCGTACGCACCGGTGATGCTCGCGGCGTTGCGGATCGTGACCGCGCTGCTCTACATCGAGCACGGGTTGATCAAGCTGTTCGGCTTTCCCCATGGGGCCGCCCCCGGCAAGGTTCCGCTGATGGGCCTGCTCGGCGTGGCCGGAGTCCTCGAAGCCGTCGGCGGCGGCCTGATCCTGCTCGGCCTGTTCACCCGCCCGGTCGCGTTCCTGCTCGCGGGGCAGATGGCGGTCGCCTATTTCATGGCCCACGCCCCGTCGAGCCTGTACCCCGCGATCAACCACGGCGAGCCCGCGACCCTGTTCTGCTTCATCTTCCTGTATTTGTCGGTCGCGGGACCGGGTGCGTGGAGTATCGACGGCGGGCATCGCCGCTAGGGGGGGCGAGTGGTCGTCGAACCGAAGACCTCTTATGAGCTCCGAAATAGGAGCGTCCGCTCTGGGTGGTGGGGTGGACGCCCCCCGACGGCATCGATGTGCCAAAGTGGAGGTGTTGACCATCACTTGAGGGAGGCTTCCGTGTCGGAAGTTAGCATCCTCGGGCTAGATATCGCGAAGTATGTTTTCCAGGCGCACGGCGCGAATGCGTCGGGCCAAGCGGTGTTTCGCAAGAAGATCAGTCGCGCCAAGTTATTAGCGTTCTTCGTTGATCATCCGCGCTGCCGGGTCGTGCTGGAGGCGTGTGGCGGTGCGCATCACTGGGCGCGGGAGCTGCTCAAGCTTGGCCACGATGTCCAGTTGATCGCGCCGGCCTATGTAAAACCGTTCGTGAAGCGCCAGAAGAACGATGCCGCCGATGCCGAGGCGATCTGCGAGGCGGCGCAGCGGCCGAGCATGCGGTTCGTGCCGGTGAAGACAGAGGCGCAGCAGGCGGCAGCAATGGTGTTCCGTGGGCGAGATCTTCTGGTGCGGCAACGGACCCAGATCAGCAACGCCCTACGCGGCCACATGACCGAGTATGGCTGGATCGCACCCAAGGGCCTTGCTCATCTGGAGAAG
>JAYTTV010000041.1:0-2739 GCA_043745075.1 Sphingomonadaceae bacterium | reverse complement strand
GGTGCGGCCAAGAAGACTCGAACTTCCACGGCCTTTCGGCCACAACGACCTCAACGTTGCGCGTCTACCAGTTCCGCCATGGCCGCACGACCATCATGTCCGGAGGCTTGCCCCAGCCGGTAGGACCGCGCGGTTAGCAGAGCCTTCGCCGCGGTGCAACCGGTGTCGGTGCTGCAATGTCGCACCGCCTGAACCTTTCCCCCTAGCAGCGGTTGGCTTCCCGACCCCATCCCAGGAGCTAACATCATGGACTCGTACGATAACGGACCTTCGCGCCGTAAGGTCGTCGGTGCCGCCGGCATCGGCCTTGCAGCGATCGCAGCGGCCCCCGCCGTGGCGCAGTCGGGCGGCGGCGGCGGCAGTGCAGCCGGCCCCGCGAAGATCAGCGACCCGCGCAATAAGTACCCCAAGCCGCCGTTCAAGGATCAGAAGCAGCCGTGGCCCGGCCTCCAGTCGAAGATGGACCCGGTCCCCGACTGCGGCGAGACGAGCTACAAGGGCAATAACCGCCTGACCGGGCGCAAGGCGCTTGTCACCGGCGGCGACAGCGGCATCGGCCGCGCCGCCGCGATCGCCTTTGCCCGCGAAGGCGCCGACGTCGCGATCAACTACTACCCGTCGGAGGAGCCCGACGCGCGCGAGGTCATCGACCTGATCCGCCGCGAGGGCCGCACCGCGGTCGCCATCCCCGGCGACCTGCGCGACGCTGCCTTCTGCCGCCACCTTGTCGCCGAGGCGGTCAAGGGCCTTGGCGGGCTCGACATCGTCGTCAACAACGCCGGGCGCCAGCAGAGCCAGAAGTCGATCCTCGACATCACCGACGAGGCGTTCGACGCGACGATGAAGACCAACATCTACGCGCCGTTTTACATCATCAAGGCGGCGCTGCCTCACCTTCCCCCCGGCGCGGTGATCATCGGGACGACGTCGGAGCAGGCGTACGACCCGTCGGAAGACCTGTACGACTATGCCCAGACCAAGGCGGCGACGATGAACTACGTCAAGTCGCTGGCAAAGCAGCTCGCGCCGAAGGGCATCCGCGTCGTCGGCATCGCCCCCGGGCCGTTCTGGACCCCGCTCCAGATTTCGGGCGGCGCGCAGCCCGAGAAGGTCGTCAAGTTCGGCGGCGTCACCCCAGCCGGCCGCCCCGGACAACCCGCCGAGATCGCCGGACTGTACGTTCGCGCGGCCGAGGACGGCGGCAGCTACACGACGGGCAACGTGCTCGGCGCGGGCGGCGGGCAGGGCCAGCCGTAACGCGCGGGCGGTTTGGCGGAGCTGCCGACGCGCGGCCTACCCGTGCAATCGTCCTCCCCGCCCGTCCGCTTCCGCTGTTTCGTCATCCCCGCAAAGGCGGGGACCCATCACCCACACGGTTGGGCTGATGGGTCCCCGCCTCCGCGGGGATGACGATTCAGAACATTTCGCGTTGACCAGCTTTTTGCCGAATTGCTCCCTCCTTCCTTTGCCGCTCCGCCCTAAGTTCAAAATACGTTCACACAAACGCCGGTGCTTTTTCGCTCCATCCCGCCGCCCGATGCGCGCCATAGACGCCGCAGTCCGCCGCGCACGACGTCCGGATATCCTCGTCGAGATCGGCCATCGACGCCGCGTCGTCGAGGTCCGCGCCGGTCAGCTCCTCCCCCATGACATCGAGCCAGCGATCGGCGCGGCGCTCGTCGCGGACCGCCCGCGCGGCGATCTCGGCCTCGGTCGGCCCGTTGTCAGGACCGGTGCCGTCGTCGACCCGCGGAGCGACAGGCTCGTCGCCGGTTTCGAGCGCGCCGGTATAGGCGTCGATCGTCGCGGCATAGGCGATGGCGGGGTCGGGCACCGGGCGGCGCGCGCCGTCGGCCGCAGGAGCCCCGGCGACCGGCTGGAGATGCTTGAGCAACTCGATCAGCAGGCGGTCGCTGAAGATCACCTTGGTCCCGATGATCTCGCCGCGATACGTGATCGGCTGCGTCACGCCGCGCGTCACCCGCGCGATCGCCAGCTCGCGCATGGCATAATACGCCATCGCCGAAGCCGCCCGCCAGCCGACCGCAAACGCCCCCTCGGCATCGCGCGCGCGCAGGCGGTACGCCGACGACGCCGACATGTCGGCCGCCGCCGCTGCCTGCTCGACATTACCGTGCGCCGCGAGTTCCTCGAGAAAGTCGAACTGCCGCTCGGTCGTCCACCCGTCGCTGCGCGTGGCGCGGGGGGTGGGCGAGGGCGCTTCGTCGGACGTGTAGGACATTGTACCGCTCCTGTTTAGAACGGGAGATCAGCTAACCAAATAAGTCCTACAAGTCAAGGGGGATTGCAGATCACTGTCATTTATATATCGAACAAAGCGATATAACCACTTACCCATTTGACTAATCCAGCTTCTAAAGTTTAACCAGCACCTGTTTTGCTTACATCGTCGAGCTTAGATTTAGGCGATTATATAGCTTGCAAACGCGCGGAAGACAGAATGAAAAGACTTGGTAGCTAGGCGTCTGTCCACTCCCGGCGCATCAAACCGTGAGGTCGTATTCCGTTGTTAATTCGTGATCGGGAACGAGGCGCAGGGCAGGAGGGCCGCCGCCGTGCATTTCACTCTGCGGGTAATGTCGCTCCCAGTAGCGACCATCAGCAGGATCGCGAAACAGCCTTCTCCATCCTCCCGCTATTGGATGATCCTGAACCACATGGAGCATTTTGCTGGTGAGGCGTTCAATTCGACGACAAACGGCGTCGCCACGAACTCTG
>JAYTTV010000040.1:0-2755 GCA_043745075.1 Sphingomonadaceae bacterium | reverse complement strand
GTTCACCGACACTATCTTGGTTAACCGTTTTGGCAACAAGCGCGGGTCGCGACGGCTGCACGGTTGAGCGAACTCCCGGAGCGGCCTAAGACCAATCGATGTCCCACGTCTTCAACGTCACCGCCTCCGTCCTCGGACAGCCGTGGCGGTGGCGCGGCGGGATCGCGCCGGGTAGCGGCGCGGCGGACGGGGTCGACGACCTCGTCGAACAACTGTTCCGTGCGCGCGGCGCGGCCGCGGTCGACCTCGACCGGCTGCGCTCGGCGAAACTGCGCGACTGGCTGCCCGACCCGTCGATCTTCCGCGACATGGACGCTGCCGCGGCACGCATCGCCGCAGCGATCCGTGCCGCCGAGCCGGTGGTGGTGTTCGGCGATTACGACGTCGACGGCGCGACGAGCGCGGCTCTGCTGATCCGGTTAATCCGCGAGTGCGGCGGCATCGCCAGCGCATACATTCCCGACCGGCTGCTCGAAGGCTACGGCCCCTCCCCCGCCGCGATGGTCGCGCTCGCGTGCGCAGGCGCAACGCTGATCGTCACCGTCGATTGCGGCACGCAGGGGTTCGACGCGCTCGCCGCCGCCAAGGCCGCCGGGGTCGAGGTGATCGTCGTCGACCACCACCAGGCGTCGACCGCGCTGCCGCCCGCGCTGGTGGTCAACCCGAACCGCCTCGACGAAGACGACGGCGCCGCGTTCGGGCACCTCGCGGCGGTCGGCATGGCGTTCATCGTCGCGGTCGCGGTGGTGCGAACATTGCGTGCCGACGGCTGGTTCACCGAACGGACCGCGCCGAACCTGCTCGACCTGCTCGACCTCGTCGCGCTCGGCACCGTCGCCGACGTCGTCCCGCTGACCGGGCTCAACCGCGCTTTCGTCGCGCAGGGGCTGAAGGTCATGGCGGCGCGGCGCAACCTCGGCCTCGCCGCGCTGTCGGCGGTCGCAGGGATCGAGCGCGCGCCGCGCGCCCGCGATCTCGGCTTCGCGCTCGGCCCGCGGATCAACGCGGGCGGGCGTGTCGGCAAGTCCGACCTCGGCGTCCGGCTGCTGACGACGCTCGACGCGCACGAAGCCGCCGACCTTGCCGCCGAGCTCGACCGGCTCAACGTCGAGCGCCGCGCGATCGAGTCGGCGGTGACCGACGAAGCGGCGCTGCTGACCGACCGCACCGGCAACGCGGCGGTCGCGGTGATCGCCAGCGGCGGCTGGCACCCCGGCGTCATCGGCATCGTCGCCAGCCGATTGAAGGACAAGCTCAAGCGCCCGGTGATCGTCATCGCCTTGGAGGCCGGTCCCGACGGCGGAATGATCGGCAAGGGATCGGGGCGGTCGGTCCCCGGGGTCGACCTCGGCGGCGCGATCCTCGCGGCGAAGGACATGGGACTGCTGATCGCGGGCGGCGGCCACGCGATGGCGGCGGGGCTGACGATCGACGCGGCGCGGATCGACGAGCTCGCGGTGTTCCTCGACGAGCGACTGGGCGGCGACGTCGGGCGGTCGAGCGGAGGCAGGTCGCTGTTCGTCGACGCCGCGCTCAGCCCCCGTGGCGTCTGCATCGAGTTAACCGAAGTCCTCGATTCCGCTGGGCCCTACGGCCAGGGCTGGCCCGCACCGCGCGTCGCCAGCGGGCCGTGGCGCGTCGCCAAGGTCGACATCGTCGGCGACAACCACGTCCGCGCGATCCTGACCGGCGGCGACGGCGCGCGGATCAAGGCAATGGCGTTCCGCTCGGGCGACACTCCGCTCGGGCTGGCGCTGGCGAGCGCCGCCGGGCGATGGTGCTTCGTCTCGGGCCGCGTCCAGCGCGACGACTGGGGCCGCACCCCTGCAGCCGAACTCCACCTTGACGATCTGTCGTGGGTTGACTAGGCGATACGCCCGCTCACGGCCCCTTCGTCTAGCGGTTAGGACGCGGCCCTTTCACGGCTGAAGCACGGGTTCGATTCCCGTAGGGGTCACCACCGTCTAAGTAACTTATATTATTCCAGATTATGTCCAGCATTAGACGGCTATGTTGGCGGATTTCCAGGACTTTTGGGCGATTATTTCGCCAGGCATCGGCACAGAGAGAAATTGTCACGCCAAGTCTCTTGGATTCCACGCCTTTTTCTCTTTGGCGCAAAATCCGTGTCTCGGGATTTTGGGAGGACGCGGGTGCTCTTCAGGCGAGCAGGAGCGCATCTTGGTCGGCCCAGCTCAGCGGCAGACCGTCGAGGTTCTGCAGGAACCGATTGGTCAAATGGGCGGGCTGACGCGATTCGATGATCGCCGTGATGGTCGTTGGCGATAAAGTGCTCAGCCGGAGCAACCGTTTGTAGCGCTCGGTCGAGCGTCCGAACTTTATCGCCAGTTTATCGAGCGGCACGTTCGGCTTCGAGAGGGCAAGCGCGCGGGCGCGATAGGCATCGCGCAACAGGATGATGAGCTGGGGATCAGGGGTGCCCTGTCCTTCTGCCTTGCGTTCGCCGATAACCAACTTCGTGTCATTGCCATGGCGGAGCCGCTCGATCGAGTGGTCGAGCGTGGTCCCGTCGTTGAGCTGCAAGGTCAGCGTGCCATCGCCGATGACGACCTTGCGCACCCGCTCGATGATCAGCTCGCGCCGTTGACGATGCGCAGAGCTGGTAAGGTTTACAGCAAGTTGCCTGGCCTTGGCTTGGCCTTCGATGCTGCCGACTTGGTTACTCGCCTGCCTCGAGAGCAGCTCGCAACAGATCGTCTCGATGCCCTTGGCGGCGAGACGGTAGCCCGCAGGT
>JAYTTV010000039.1:0-10870 GCA_043745075.1 Sphingomonadaceae bacterium | reverse complement strand
CCGAAGCCATGCGCGACATCGATTTCTGTACGCTGGCCACGCACACCGCGGGCGGCGCGATCGGCGCACGCCCGATGAGCAACAACCGCAACGTCGATTACACCGGCGATGCTTGGTTCTTCACTTACGACGACCGTCAGATGGTTGCCGACATTAGCGGCGATCCCAACGTCGGGGTGACGTATCAAGGCAGCCCGGGCCTAAAAAGGTATGCTGGGAGCGCCGGGAGCGTTCTTCCACGTGGTTGGGCAAGCCACGCTGGTGCGCGAGAAGGCGGCGTTTGCCGAGCATTGGGACAAGTCACTCGACCGCTGGTTCTCGCAAGGCGTCGACACGCCGGGCACGGTTATGATTGCGGTCAAAGCGCAGCGCCTGCACTATTGGGATGGCGAGGAAGAGGGCGAGGTTGAAGTGGAGTGAACGCGTCGCGCCGACCCTGCCCACCCGGGGTCAGCGCAAGCTCACCACGTTGTCCGACACGCGCGGGTCGCGGCGGTCACCGCGGTACTGGCTGGCCATCGGCTCGTCGCTTGCCCCGTGGACTTCGCTTTCGCCAAAGCCGTTGAACGCGGTTTTCATCGCCGCGCCATAAGCGCCGAGCATGCCGATCTCGATGTAATCGCCAGCGCGGGTGTCGGCCGGCAAGTCGAACGGGCCTTCCATATGGTCGAGGTCGTCGCAGGTCGGGCCATAGAAGCTGAATGCCTCGCTGGCTGCTGCCCCGGTATCGTTGGCGCCTTCACGCAGCGGCTTTACGGGGAACCGCCAGCCGACGTGCGCGGCATCGAACAATGCGCCATAGGCACCGTCGTTGATGAACAGCACGTCGTCGCGACGCTTTTCGACGCGGACGACGATCGACGCATATTCCGCCGACAGCGCGCGGCCGGGCTCGCACCAGAGTTCGGCCGAATAGCTGATCGGCAGGTCCTCGAACGCGCGGTGGATGACGGCGAAGTAGCGCTCGATCGGCGCGGTTTCCATGCCGGGATAGATCGACGGGAAGCCGCCGCCGACGTCGATCACGTCGACGGTGACACCCGCCGAGACGATCGCCGCGCGGACGAGGCCCATCGCGTCGCTATACGCCTGCGGGCTCATCGCCTGCGAGCCGACGTGGAAGCAGATGCCGAGCGCGTCGGCGGCCTGCCGAGCGGCGTGGAGCACCGGCGCGGCTTCGTCGACGCCGACGCCGAACTTGGCGGCGAGGCTGAGCTTCGAATGCGCCGACGACACGCGGAGACGGACGCACAGCGTCAGGTCGGTGGCCGGAACGCCAGCGGTCGCGGTGACCTCGACGATCTTCTCGACCTCTTCGACGCTGTCGAGGCTGAAGGTGCGGACACCGTGGACGTGATACGCCTCGGCGATCGCTTCGGCGGGTTTGACCGGGTGCATAAAGCACAGCACGGCCTCGGGCAGGAGCGACCGCACCAGACGAACCTCAGTAATCGAGGCGACGTCATAATGCGTGATCCCGCCGTCCCAAAGGAGGCGGATCAGGTCGGGCGACGGGTTCGCCTTGACCGCGTACATCGACGTGCCGGGGAACTTCTGGGCGAAGAACTCGGCGGCGCGGGTAGCGGCGTGGGGGCGGACGAGGGTAACGGGCTGCGACGGACGACGGTCGCGGGCTACCCCCAGCGCGTTGCTGGGCTTATGCAATTCAAGGGACCTCCGGGAGTCAGTTCGCTACAAGCGGGTAGCACCGAAACTGCCTTGCGGTGGAAGTCCCATGGGGCAGCGAGGGCGTGTCTAGGGACGAGGGTGGTTCGTGTAAAGCGGTTTTTTTCAATGGTGTTTTTTGATGTATTCGCTTGGCCGATCAACAGCTTAGCGCAGGGCCAAAAGGGACGCTTTTTCAATGGTTTCAATTGATGATGTGCGAACCGCAGCGGTTCGTCTGGACGGCGTCACGGTGCGGACGCCGCTGCTGCGGTCCGACGCGCTCGATGCGATTTGCGGTGGTAATATCTGGTTCAAACCCGAGTGCCTCCAGCGCACCGGCTCGTTCAAGATTCGCGGCGCGTACAACCGGTTGGCGGCGATGACCGCCGACGAGCGGGCGCGCGGCGTCGTCGCGTTTTCGAGCGGCAACCACGCGCAGGGGGTGGCGCTGGCGGCGCGGCTGCTCGGAATCGACGCGACGATCGTCATGCCGGGCGATGCCCCCGCGGTGAAGGTCGACGCGACCCGCACCTATGGTGCCGATGTCGTGTTCTACGACCGTTACACCGAGGACCGCGCGGCGATCGCCGCGCGGCTCGCTGCCGTCACCGGCGCGACGGTGGTGCCGTCGTATGACGATCCGTACATCGTCGGGGGGCAGGGGACGGCGGGGCTGGAGGTCGCCGAGCAGCTCGCCGCGATCAACGTCGTCGCCGACCTCGCGCTCGTCTGCTGCGGTGGCGGCGGACTGGCGAGCGGCTTCGCGCTCGGCTCGGGGCTGCCGGTCGTCACCGTCGAGCCGACCGGGTACGACGACGTCGCGCGCTCGCTGTCGGGCGGAGCGATCGTGCCGGTCGATTCGCCGCGCGCGACGATCTGCGATGCACTCCAGACGCTGGTAATGGCGCCGCTGACCTTCGACATCCTGCGCGACCACGGCACCACTGGAGTCGCGGTGACCGACGCCGAGGCCGCCGCCGCGGTCGCCTTCGCCTTCCGCTCGCTGAAGCTCGTCGTCGAACCCGGCGGCGCGGTCGCGCTCGCCGCGGCGCTGACCGGGCGGGTCGACCTGCGCGGCATGACCGCTGTCGTCGTGCTGTCGGGGGGCAACGTCGATGCCGAAGTGTTTGCGCGCTGCCTCGCCGCGTAGCGTCGAGTCGCGCTCGCAAAAAGTGTCAGGCCAGCTTGACGAAGTTGATGAACCTGACGCCACGTCGAAACGAAAGCCGGGCTCCCCGGCGCGGGTCGCGCGCCGTTGATCGATCGCATGGGGATGAAGGGGAGCCATCCGGCGAGGCTGACGAAGAAGCGGCGTGTAGGACAGCGATATTTTGTAGCGCCGCGCCGCACCGCGCCGACGGTCCCGCCGCGCTAGTCCGCGCCGGGCACCGCGAATCGGTGTGTCGCCGCCTCGATGCCATCGTCCAGCGGGGCGGCCTCGCCAAACCATGCCGCGACGCGCGCCTTTGCCGTCGCGTCGAGGTGGAGGCCGAGCTTGGTCCGGCGCCACAGGACGTCGTCGGCGGTGGTTGCCCATTCGGCGTCGCGGAAATGTTGGAGCTCGGCCTCGAACACGCCGCCGAGATTTTCCCCGAGGCCACCCGCGAGCAGCGCCTCGGTCGCGGTGCCGAGGGTATGACCGAGGCGTTCGATCAGCTTGGGGTCATAATTCTCATAGGCCTGGGTCAAATGGCCCAGCCAGCGCTTGAACGCCGCCTGTCCGTTTTCGCCATCGAGCCGCGTAACCGTGCCGCCGGGGAGGGGGGCGTTTGCGGTCCACGTCTTCGACTTGGGCGCGATTTTCGCCAGCACCGCCTCGGCGAGGACGCGGTAGGTCGTGATCTTGCCGCCGACGACGGTCAGCGCGGGGACGCCGGCGTGCTCGACGAGGGTGAAGTCGCGGCTCGTCTCGCGCTCGCCCTTTCCCGCCTCGAGGATCAGCGGGCGAACGCCGGCGTAGCGGTGAACGATGTCGGCCTGCGTCAGCGGGCGCGCGATGTAGCGGTTGACCGCCGCGAGCAGATAGTCGGCCTCGTCGGCGGTGACCGCGACCGCATTCGCGCTGTCGACGCTGTGCTCGGTCGTGCCGATCAGCGAGAAGTCGTGCTCGTACGGCAGGACGAAGACGATCCGCCCGTCGGGCTGCTGGAACATGAAGGCGTCGCGCCCGAGGTGGACCCGCCGTGTGACGATATGCGAGCCCTGGACCAGCCGCAGCGCCGGGGCGTCGTTGCGCCCGAGGACGGTCCGCGCGACCTCCTCCGCCCACGGCCCTGCCGCGTTGACGATCTTGCGCGCGGCGATCTCCTGCCCGTTACCGAGCGTCGCCGACCACAGCGCCCCGTCGTAGGCCGCGCGGACGACGCGGGTTCGCGGCAGGACGGTGCCGCCGCGGGCGGCGACATCCTGCGCATTGGCGATGACGAGCCGGGCGTCGTCGATCCAGCCGTCCCAATAGCGGAAGGCGGTGCGGAACTGCGGCTGGAGCGCGCGTCCGGCGCGGTCCTGCCGCAGGTCGATTCGGCTCGACCCCGGCACGACATCGCGCTTGGCGAGGTGATCATACAGCCACAGCCCGGCGCGAAGCATCCATTCGGGGCGCTGCTCGGGCGAGTGCGGCAGGACGAATGACTGCGGCCAGCTGATGTGCGGGGCGATGTCGAGCAGCACCTCGCGCTCGGCCAACGCCTTGCGAACCAGCCCGAACGCGTAGAATTCGAGGTAGCGGAGGCCGCCGTGGATCAGCTTGGTCGACGCGCTCGAGGTCGCACCGCCGAGATCACCGGCGTCGACCAGCGCGACGGTCATCCCGCGCCCGGCCGCATCGCGCGCGATCCCCGCGCCGTTGATGCCGCCGCCGATGACGAGAAGATCGTAGATGGTGCTCACGCGCCGCTTATTGCCGCGACGCGGGCGGCAAGTCGAGGACGCTGTCGTGCGGACGGCGATGCGGCGGCGCTCGATTTCGCGAGAGGGACTTACGCGGGCGTGAACGTATGCACCCGATGCCGAGATGGCGTCGGGTTCCAGGAGTGTCCCTTTGCATCGTCACGGTCTGTTCGGCGGCACTGCCGCATCGCTCGCCCTTGCCACCATCGCCACCCTTGCGGGACCGGCGCGCGCCGACGACCTGACCATTTCGGCTTCGCAGACGACTCCCGTGGCGACGGCGACCGCGGCGAACAATAGCGCCGACAACATCACCATCGCGAGCGGCGGCGCCGTCGCAGTGACGAGCGGCAATGCGGCGACGATCAATTCGAGCAATACGCTTACGAACGGCGGGACGATCAGTTCGAGTGCGACGACCGGGTCGATCGGCGTGCTGATCAATGCCGGCAATCCGATCGGCTTCGTCAATAACGGCGCCGTCTCGCTGTCGGCGACCGGTGGCAGCGGCAATGTCGGCGTGTCGATCGCCGGGCCGGTCACCGGCACGATCTCGTCGGGGACCGCCGGGTCGGTGACGGTTGCGGGAGACGGAGCGATCGGGGTCGCGGTCGCAGCGCCGTTCACCGGCTCGATCGGGCTGCGTTCGGTCGGCGTGACCGGCGCGAACTCGACCGCCGTCTCGGTGACCGCGCCGATCACCGGCAACCTGACGCTCGTCGGGACCAATGAAAGCTCGGGAGCAGGCGGCTATGGGCTGCTCGTCGCGGCGCCGGTCAGCGGCACCGTCAACACCGGCGGTTCGATCTCGGCGGGAACGGTCCGCGCCGCCGATTCGACTGGAGCGATCGTCGCGGGAGTCCAGGCGATCGCCGCCGAGCGGGTCAGCGCGAGCGTCGGCGGGGGCCTCGTCAACGACCGCTATTACATCGATTCGACGGGGGCGACGGTTGCTGCGGCGGCGGTCGACACGACCCTCGACACTTTGGTCACCGGCTCGATCATCGCGACGGGATCCGCGCCCGCGCTGTGGGTTGCGCCCGATGCGACCACTCCGACGGCGATCACGATCGGCGCGGCGGGGACCGGGAACGACGCTTATGCGATCGTCAACCGCGGACTCATCGAGACCAGCATCGGCAACACCGGACTGGCGGCGGTCGCCCTTCGTGTCGGCGGCACTGCTGCGACGACGACGCTCATCGGCGGGATCAACAATCAAAGCACCGCGACGATCTCGTCGAGCAGTCTCGACGCGAGTTCGACGGGCATCGACCTGCTGACCGGGGCCGTCGTCCCGCAGGTCGTCAACGCCGGCGTGATCACGGTCGCGACGAGCGCGCTGGCAGCGAGCGGATCGACTCCGGTCGGCCCGGGCGGATCGGGCTACGGCATCGTCGCCGAGGCGGGAAGCAATCTCGGCGCGATCGTCAACAGCGGCACGATCACCGTCGCGTCGGTCGGCGCGGGAAATGGCAGCACCGCGATCCTCGACCGGTCGGGAACGCTGACCTCGATCACCAACTCGGGGACGATCACCGCGAGCGCGACCGGGACCAATGGCTTTGCCCGGGCGATCGACCTGACCGGCAGCACCGCGGCGGTGACCGTGACCAACAGCGGAACCATCACCGGTGATGTCGTTCTCGGCAACGGCCCGACCACCCTCGCATTAACCGCGGGCACGATCAGCGGCGCGATCGGCTTCGGCACCTCGGCGTCGAACCTGCTGGCGATGAGCGGCACCTCGACGCTGACCGGCGTGCTGACGACCGCCGCACCAATCGCGGTGACGCTGACCGACACCGCGCGACTGAGCCTGCTGAGCGGCCCGGCGACGCTGGCGTCGATCGCGGCGACGGGGAATTCGGTGCTCGTCATCCCGGTCCGATCGGGCGGCGCGGCGCTCGTCGTCAACGGCGCGACGAGCTTTACCGGAGCGAGCACGGTGTCGGTGGCGCTCCAGTCGCTGGCGCTCGACCAGAGCGTGACGGTGATCCAGGCGGCGGGCGGAATCACCACAGACCACCTCGCGACGCTGATCGACGCGACGAACTCGCCGTATCTGTTCACCGCGAGCGCGCCGGTCCTGACCGCGACGACGCTGTCGCTCGGCCTGACCCGGAAGACCGCCGCGCAGGCCGGGCTGACGGGCGCGCAGGCGACGCTATACGACCAGTCGGTGATCGCGCTGGCGAACAGCCCGACCGAGGCGGGGGCGATCGCCAACCTCCCCGATCAGGCATCGGTGCTGGCGGCGTACCGCCAGCTGACGCCGCCGAGCTTTGGGCGCGCGCAGCTTCGCGCCGCGCAAAGCGCCGCCGATGCCGGCTTCGGTGCCGCCGCCGATCGTGTCGCGTTGCTGACCGATTTTGCCCGGCCGGTGCGCAACGACGACAGCTACGGCGTCAAGATCTGGGCGCAGGAGCTCGGCGACTTCTCGACCCAGGCGGCAGGGACCAACGAGGACCGCTTCACGACCGCGGGCTTCGGTTTCGCCGGCGGCGTTGACACGTCGCTGCTCGGGCTCGACGCGGTCGGCATCGCCTTCCTCGTCGACTATACGACGATCCGCCACGACGGCGTCGGCACCGCCCCGGGCTTCAACGTGCCGGTGACGACCGCGGGGGTCGAGCCGTACGCCGCGTGGACATGGCGCGGCTTCTTCGTCACCGCGACCGGGCTCGCGGCGCAGGTCAATTATACCTCGAAGCGCACCCTCGCGATCGGCACCGTCGCCGATACCGTCGGCGCGAACTGGCACGGTACACAGTTCGGCGCGGGGGTGACCTTCGGCGCCAAGCTCAACTTCGGCGCGTTCCGTCTGACCCCGTCGAACGCGGTCGCGTGGACGAGCCTGCGTCAGGGGAGCTACACCGAAAGCGGGGCGGGGGCGTTCGCGCTCGCGGTCGCCGGACAGCGCGATTCGGTCACGACCGACACCGCCAAGCTCGCGCTCGCCTATATTCACCAGTACGGCGACGGGAAGCTCAAGGTCGAGGCGCACGGCGCCTACGCCCACCAGTTCAACGCGAGCCCGACCCAGACCGTCGCCAGTTTCGTCAGCGGCGGCGGACCGGTCACGCTGGTCGGCGATGCGGCCCGCGCCGAGGAGACGAGCTACGGGGCCGACCTCGGCTATACGCAGGACATGGTCGCGCTTCGCGTCGGATATGATCGCCGTGCGTCGAGCGGCGGCTACCGCGACCAGTCGATCGCGGTCACCGCAGGTATCGCCTTCTAGCGGCGGTCCGTCCTATACGCGGCCGGAACGCCGCCGGAGGACGAATGCCGCAGCCCGACCTGATCCTGGTTCTCGACGAGGGGACGACGTCGACCCGGGCGCTGGCGTTCGACACCGGCGGCACGATCGTCGCCACCGCGACGCGGGCGATCACGCAATATTACCCCGCCAGCGGCTGGGTCGAGCATGACGCGGACGAACTGTGGGCGCTGAGCTGCGCATGCGTCGAGGAGGTCGCCGCTGCCGTCGGCGTCGATCGGATCGCGTGCATCGGCCTGACGAACCAGCGCGAAACGATGGTGTTCTGGGATCGCACGAACGGCGCACCGCTGGCGCGCGCGATCGTCTGGCAGGACCGCCGGGGGGCGGCGCAGTGCGAAGCATGGATCGCCGACGGCCTCGAACCGCAGGTCCAGGCAACGACCGGCCTCGTCCTCGACCCGTATTTCTCGGCGTCGAAGATCGCCTGGGCGCTCGCCGAGTGGCCCGCCGTCGCCGAGGCCGCCGCCGATGGCCGGTTAGCTTTGGGCACCGTCGACGCGTGGCTGCTCTACAAGCTCACCGGGGGTAGGGTGCACGCGACCGACGCGACCAACGCCTCGCGGACGTTGCTGATGAACTTGCGTACCTGCGAATGGGACGCGGGCCTCGTCGCGCGGTTCGGCGTGCCGGCGGCGGCGTTGCCCGCGATCACCGACTGCGCCGGGTCGCTCGGCGAGACTGTGCTGCTCGGGCGGACGATCCCGGTCACCGGCTGCGCGGGCGACCAGCACGCCGCCGCGATCGGGCAGGGCTGCCTGTCGCCCGGGATGGTCAAGGCGACCTATGGCACCGGCACCTTCGTCCTTGCGCACGCCGGTGCAGCCCCGCCGGTCTTGACCCACCGCCTGCTCGCAACGCTCGCGTGGCGGCTCGACGGGGTGCCGGCCTATGCGTCGGAGGGCAGCGTCTTCACTTCCGGCGCCGCGGTGCAATGGCTGCGCGACGGCATCGGCGTGATCGCGACCGCCGCCGAGACCGAGCAACTTGCCGGATCGGTCGCCGACAGCGGCGGCGTCGTCATCGTCCCCGCCTTCACCGGCATGGGCGCCCCGCACTGGCGCGCCGACGTCCGCGGGCTGATCACCGGCGTGACCGCCGCGACGACGCGCGCGCATCTCGCCCGGGCGACGCTCGAGGCCGTGGTTCACCAGACCGCCGACCTGCTCGACGCCCTCGCCGCCGACGGCGTGCCGTGCGAGCGGCTGCGCGTCGACGGCGGAATGGTGGCTAACGACTGGTTGTGCCAGCACCTCGCCGATGTCCTCGGCCTGAAGGTCGAACGGCCGCGGGTGATCGAGACGACCGCGCTGGGAACGGCGATGCTGGCGGGGGTCGGAGCAGGATTGTTCGCTGACCTCACCGAAGCAAGTGCGATGCACGTCGCCGAGCGCGTTTTCACGCCCGCGATGGCCCCCGAGGCGCGGGCGAAAGCGCGGGCGGCATGGGCACGTGCTGTCCGGCAGGCGCTCGCGGCATGATCGAGACATTGCTGTCGCTCGGCGCGCTCGCCGGCCTACTGCTCGCCGGCTTCGGCATCTGGGCGCTGGTAACCGGCTATGGCAACCGGCTGAAAGCAGGGCTTATGGTTGGGGCAGGGGTCGTCGTGCTGATCAACGTCTGGCTTTACTCGCTACCGCCACCGCCAGGAGGCTAACGGTCCCAGCTAACCGCAGGCCGTCCGTCGAGCATGCCCTCGACGCTAAGGTCTTCGTCGATGTCGGGCCAGTGGATGCCGATGCCCGAGCCGATCAGCCGCCAATTGTTGCGCTGCTCGGTCGACGCGTTCCGCAAGCTTGGATACCATGTAATCGGCGTCGAAATCGTCCGTCCGTCGCGGAGATCGACCGTCAGGTGCGTTTCGGTGAAACGCGCGGCTACAGCACGTTCATCGGTCACCGGATGCCGGTTCTCCCGCTGTGCCGAAGTAGCCATGCCACCGATCCTCGAATTCCTTAGCGTATGTTCTTACCATGAACGGGCCAAATCGCTCGGCTTCATGCCGTCTGCCGACGTCCGGCGGACGGGATTGAGTTCAAGCGCGCCGCCGAGCCGCCGTATTCGACGTGGACATGTGCAGGGGGATGGTCGTTGGGGAAAAAGAAGAAGCGGAAACCCGCCTCGAGGTGCATGGTCGGCATAGAAGTTCCTAATTTTAGCTGGACTGCACACCAATGATCACATGAATAACACTTGTGTAACCGGGCGAAAATTCGTTCGGCGAAAAATCACCGCGCCCGCGTCAACTCCCGCATCGCGAGATCCAGCCCTCCCAGCGTTAGCGGGTACATCCGGTCCTCCATGATGCTTTTCATCATCTGGATCGACTGCCCATGGCTCCAGCTCGCTTCGGGGATTGGGTTGAGCCAAACCGCCGCCGGATAGACGTCGAGCATCCGGCGCATCCACGTCTCGCCGCTCTCCTCGTTCCAATGCTCGACCGAGCCGCCGGGATAGTTGATCTCGTACGGCGACATCGACGCGTCGCCGACGAACACCAGCTTGTAATCGTGCGGAAATTTGTGAAGCAGGTCGAGCGTCGGCGTCCGCTCGGTCCATCGCCGCCGGTTGTCCTGCCACAGCGCCTCGTAAGGGCAATTGTGGAAGTAGAAGAATTCGAGGTGCTTGAACTCGGTCCGCGCCGCTGAGAACAATTCCTCGCACAGCTTGATGAACGGGTCCATCGACCCGCCGACGTCGAGGAATAACAGCACCTTGACCGCATTGTGCCGCTCGGGGCGCATAACGATGTCGAGATATGCCTTCTTCGCGGTGCCGCTGACGGTCGCATCCATGTCGAGTTCGTCAGCCGCGCCGTCGCGGGCAAAACGGCGCAGCCGGCGGAGCGCCAGCTTGATGTTGCGCGTGCCGAGCTCGACCGTCGCGTCGAGGTTCTTGAACTCGCGCTTGTCCCAGACCTTGATCGCCTTGCCCTGCCGCCCGGCGTCCTGGCCGATGCGGATGCCTTCGGGGTTGTAGCCGTTCGCGCCGAACGGCGAGGTGCCGCCGGTGCCGATCCACTTCGACCCG
>JAYTTV010000038.1:0-2798 GCA_043745075.1 Sphingomonadaceae bacterium | reverse complement strand
TCCTGCTCGGCATCGTCATGGGCATCGCGCGCGGCAAGGGCGAGGCAAACACGCGCTAGGGTGTTTCGCTAGACAAGCCCGAAAACCGATGCTATCCGTCCCCTTCGCTCAACGCGATGCTCGGGTACGATGGACGCATAGCTCAGTTGGTAGAGCAGCTGACTCTTAATCAGCGGGTCCCTGGTTCGAACCCAGGTGCGTTCACCATTTTCCAATCGATAGATCATGACATGACGGCGAAGGCGGGCGGTTGGTCGCCCGCCTTCGTCGTTTCGTGGCCGGCTCAGGCGGCCTTGCGGGCCTCGACGACGGGGAAGTCGATGTCGGTGCCGAAGACCTCGTTGAAATAATTGGTCCAGGTATTCAGCGCGACGTGCTGGACGATCTCGATCACCTGCGCGTCGGAATAACCCGCGAGCTTGACCGCCGCCATATCGGCCTCGCCGACCTTGCCGCGCAGGCGCGCAACCTTGGCGGCGAAACGAACCGCGGCGTCGGCCTTGGGGTCGTTCGACGCGCCGCTGCGGTTGGCGGTCATTTCCGCATCGTCGAGATGCGCGAGGTTCTTGCCGAGGTAGGTGTGCGCCGACAGGCAATAGTTGCAGCCGTTGACTTCGGCGACGGCGAGCGCGATCCGCTCGCGCGTCGCTGCGGGCAGCGCGCCCTTGCCGAGCGCGCCCGACATGCTGAGATAGCCTTCGAGCGCGTGCGGGCTGGTCGCGATCAGCCGGAACATGTTCGGCACGACGCCGAGCTGGGCGTTGACGGCCTCGAGCAGCGGCTGCGACGCGGTGGGGGCATCGGCGATCGCGGCGGGGGTCGGGATACGGGACATCGAAGCATTCCTCTTTCACTGGCGGGCTGCATCGCCCGGTGACAGTGAATTAGGCGCTTCCGATTTGGCGCAGTATCCACGAAGATCAGGAACCTGCCTTCCATTTCCCGGAAGCGACGCGTTGGTGATCGGCGGCATCGGAGCTCAAGCTGTCGCGACCGAGCCGATCCGCCTGCTCGTTCTCCTGCGCGTCACGCCGACCGGCGTCAGGGACGCTGGAAGACGAAGACGAACTCGTCGGTATGACCGCGCACGGCCGGATCGAACACCTTGGTGGTGTGCGGATCGCTGGGGTTGCGCAGCAGATTGCTTTCGCCGACGAAGCGAAAACCCGCCGCTGCCATGTCGACTTTTACGACTTCGGGATCGATCCGGTGCGTCGTGTCGGTCGACGCGAGCTTCGATCCTGCGGGGGCGACGTGATCGATGACGACGAACCGCCCGCCTCGCTTCAACGACCGGAACACGGCCTTGTTGAACGCCGGCACGTCGGCCGGTCCCATGAACGGGTCGTAGAGGTCGTGATAGTTGTTTCGGATCCAGATGACGTCGGCCTGCACAGGAAGGCGGAAGGCGTTGACGTGGTTGACCACCGCGACGACGTTGGCATGGCCGGGCAGCGACAACGCTCCGGCCACCGGGGTGACGATATGGTCGTCCTTGTCGCCCTCGAGCAGATGGACGGCATAGACCTTGCCCGACGGTCCGACGACGTCGGAAAATAGCCGGTCCCAATAGTCGCCGGGCCAGATATCGGCGATGACGTCGCGCGGATGGAGGCCGATCATGGCGATGAGCTCGGCCGGATGGCGCGCGGCATCCATCGCACGGTCGGCGGCGGGCCGAGCCGGATCGGTAATCGCCGCGGCAACCTGCGGGCTGATCGACGGCGTGGCGCGCGCGCCACCGCCGAACAGCAGCGCGGCCGCAGAAACTGCAGTTCTAAAATACGCTAATTTCGAGATCATCGCTTCAGTCTTTCCGGTGGGCTGGCGTGTCGCTGGAGCGCGCGTGCGCTGCACTTCAATGGCTGGTGAAGAACTCGCTGGCGATTTTCCAGCGGCCATCGACCTTGAGCAGCTGCATGGTCTTCCAACCCCAGTCCGACCCCGCGGGCGTCGTGTTGACGAACACGAGCGAGACCGTCGCCAACGCCTGGTCGTTCAGAATACTGATGTTCTGGAAGCTCTGCGTAAACGCCGGACCCTCGAACACGGCTTTGCGGAAGCCTTCGTAGTTGGACTCCTTTGCGCCGGCTTTGACGCCCCCGGCGTCGACCCATGAGAAAGAGACGTCCTTGTTGAGGAGCAGCGTCTCGAACAGCGCCTGATCCTTGGTCGACACGGCTTGCGTGTAGGATTTGAGCAGCGCCTCGATCGCCGCCTTGTCGGCCCCAGTCGCCGCAAAGCTGGTGGCGATGGGAACCGCGACCGCCGGCGATGTTGCAGCGGCAGCGAGCAGCAGGGCTGTCGACAGGAAAAGCTTCATGGATATCCGTTCATGGTGTCGGTGAAGTCTGCATCGGCGGCCCCCGGTCGCACGTCAGCGCGGCTGCCGCGACGGCCGGTCATTCGACACAAGCGCGGATGTGGTTACACGCGCGCCGGACGCCGGCACAGCCCGCCCCGGACGCAATTTACGGCGCTCAGAAGATCGACCAGCCGGTCAGCGACACCAGCCGCTCGAGGGCGAGAACGCCGACCTCGGAATTACCGGCGGGGTTGAGGCCGGGCGACCAGACGGCGATCGCCGCGCGGCCCGGCGCAATGGCGAGGATGCCGCCGCCAACGCCGCTTTTGCCGGGCAGGCCGACGCGGAAAGCGAAATCGCCCGACGCATCATAATGGCCGCACGTCATCATCAGGGCATTGATATGCCGCGCCCTGTCTGCGGTGGTGACCCGCCCGCCGGTCAGCGGATCGACGCCGTGGTTAGCGAGAAACAGCCCTGCCCTTGCCAGCTG
>JAYTTV010000037.1:0-10954 GCA_043745075.1 Sphingomonadaceae bacterium | reverse complement strand
GGTGGGCCGCCATGTCCGCATGGACGCGGGTGACGATCTCGTCGAGATCAAGCGCGTCGGTCATCGGCATGAGAAATCCGTTTGCGTTTCTGCCGAGGAGCACACCCCTTGACCTATTGCCTTGGAATCCTCTTGCCCGCCGGCCTGGTCTTTGCCTCGGACTCGCGATCCAACGCGGGTGTCGATCAGATTGCGACGGTGCGCAAGATGGCGGTCATCACCAAGCGCACCGATCGGCTCATAACGATTCTTTCGGCAGGCAATCTGGCGACGACCCAATGGGTCGTCGCCACGCTGCGCGAAGCGGCGGGGTCGGACGCATCGAACGACGTGCATGCCGCGCGCACGATGCTCGACGTGGCCAAGATCGTCGGCGACACGCTGCGCACCGTCGTCGATCGCGATACCAAATATGTGCGCGACTATGGCAATCCAACGGGCAGCTTCATCGTCGGGGGCCAGATCAAAGGCGAACCGCCGCGGCTTTTCCAGATTTATTCGGCGGGCAACTTCGTTGAGGCGTCGGATCGTTCGCCGTTCCTGCAGATCGGCGAGACGAAGTACGGCAAGCCGATTCTCGACCGCGCGCTGACCTCGGCCAGCAGCCTCGACGAAGCGGCCAAATTGGCGTTGCTGTCGTTCGACGCGACGATCCGAAGCAATTTGTCCGTCGGCGCGCCGATCGATCTGCTGCGCTACGAAGCCGGGAGCTTTGCCAAAGACAATCTTGCGACCTTCGAGGAAGGCAATGCCTATTGGCAGCAGTTGCGACAGAGTTACGGTGAGGGGCTGTCAAGCCTCGTCGCTGGAATGCCGGCGCCGCCACGGGCCGCATCCGGCGCCGCGTCGGACGATAGTTTATTCGCATAGCAAACTGCTTGAGCACTTCGCATGGCCAACGTCGAACCACGCTGTGAGCGTGATAGCCACACTCTATCGAACCGATAGGACTTTGGCATTTTCACCGATCACAAGCACTCGCCTACCCTGCAACTTCGAACCGTCGAAGATCAGGGAATTAATATTATGAAATTCAAGACAATAGCGATCGCTTTCGCAGTTCTAGCACCTGCTGCTGCTCAGGCGACGACGACCACCGACATCCAGTCGATCCAGCAGGAAGCCACCAAGGAGTCGGGTCGTCACGCCTATTCAGTCGGTCACGGGACCAAATTCAAGGCGACCGATCACGTGTTCGTCAAGAGCGCCCTCGCGGTCGATTTCACCCTCCGCAAGGCGTCCGTCACCCTGCCGCTGTATCGCGGCATCGGTCCCAGCGGCGAGCCGACTTTCTTCATCATCACCGAATCGTCCGACTTCGACGTTGCCCAGTCGATGGGAATCAACTTCGCGCCGAAGCTGGCCAAGGGGCGCCCAGTCGGACGGCGCGATGCAGGTCACGATCGTCAAGGGCGTCGTCCATCTGCCGGGCGACGTCGACTTCTCGCCGGTGTACGCGGTTGCTCCCGGCGCCGGCGACAAGCCGTTCCCCCCCAGCGTCGCAACGCCGGGCGCGCTCGGTGACGCGAACTATTCCTCGCTCGCCGTCCTGCCGAGCGGTGTCGTCCTCAACATCCAGGTCGTCGCCAACGCGACCGGGCAGCACGATCGCGCCGTCGCCGTCGATCTCAAGAAGCGCACGATCACGATGTCGCTCCTCGACGGCATGCACGACGGCAAGCAGTGGTTCTACCATCTGGTGACCGACGTCTCGGCGGCAGTGCCGTCGGTGCTCGAGAAGGGCGTTTATGCCCCGCGCCTCGAAAAGCTGCCGACGTTCGGCTCGTCGACGTCCGATGATAATTCGGCGTTGCTGGGCTTCTCGCCGGTGCTCAACGGGCCGCGCGATGCGAACTCGAACCAGTCGCAGGGCTTCGAGATGTCGCTCGCCAACGGCGGCGTCGATCCGATCAACGTCTTCCCGGTCGGACCGCAGAACGACAACCGGTCGGCGTCGAACAACTATAGCCCGATGTGGGACGCGCATGTCAGCCAGTGGACCGCCGCCGCGATCCGTGACGGCAAGGTTCGCCGCATCGTCTCGTTCGCCGATCTCAAGGAACTGATCGGCGCGGGTCTGGTCGAGAGCGCGTTCATCAACCCTCCCGGTGCCGGCAACGCGTTCGTCGGCGGCCTCCGCCCGACGCGCGCGATCGTTAACTGCCCGGTCATCGCGCAGCCCGAACTCGCCTCGCGCTGATCCGACGACCGAGGGCCGGGGGACACGCCCCTGGCCCTCACCGCGAGCCCACTTACCAACCCCGGTCGACCCTGCCCCCGTGGCGGGGAGCGCCCGGCGGCGCCCCAAAGGGTATAACACGATGTCCTCGACGAAAATTTCCAAGCCGGCATTCGCGTGCCGCTCCGTATTGCTGGCCGGCCTGGCAGGCCTCGCATTCCTGCCCGCGCCCGCCGCCGCGCAGGACGCCGCGCCGGCCGCTGCCGCCGATGCTCCCGCCTGGACGCCGCTCACTTCAACCGCATTCGGCGCGGAACTGTTCGAAAAATGGATTCCGGTGCCCAATGGCGACGGCGGTGCACCGCGGCAGGGCTGGCTCGCGACCGCCGACGGCTTCTTCACCCGCGAAGTCCACCTCGCCTATGACTACACCGACGCCAAGGGTCCCGACGCGCACGAGGGTCTCGCGCGTTTCAACTATCCGCTTTCGCGGCGCCTGTGGGCCGGCCTCGAAGTCCCGTTTTACCAGGAGTCGGGCGGCCGCAGCAATTTCGGCGACATCACCCTCACGACGCAGCTGATGGTCGCGGAGACCAAGAATCTGTCGATCAATACCGGTGTCGGCTGGCGCCTCCCGACGGGGTCGAGCCGCCTCGGGAATTCGGTGTTCGCGGCGCAACCGCAGATCAACCTGTGGAGCGACGTCGGTCACGGCTTTTCGCTCCGCGGGCGGGTTGCGTACGAATTCGCCGATCGCGGCCGTCCCGACACCTTCGCGCTCAACGCGGCGGTCGGCCGGACGATCACGCCGCACAGCGATGCACCCTTCGGCGACCTCACTTTCTATGTCGCAGGCAATTGGCGCGAGCCGACCACCGGGGTGGGAAAGAGCTTCGTCAGCATCACGCCTGGTATGCGGACGCACGTCGGCGGAAACCTGTTCCTGCTCTCCGGCGTCGAATTCCCCGTCACCGACACCCGCAACTCGTTCCGGGAAAAATACGTCGTCCAGCTCGTGCAGGGCTTCTAATTGTCGTCGACGCACACGGCGACGCGTGCGTCATGCCGGGACTTGGCGGTGATGAGCGGTATCGTGTCATCGGAGCACGGCAGGACGCGGCCCGCCCTATCGTGCTCGACCGCCATGTCCCACCGTGGCCAGACGAATGCGCGGGCCTTGGCCACGAAGGCGCCGACCGCAGGCGAATGCGGTCGGCCGCGAACGGTGATGAGCTCGACGCGACGCTGGAAGCTCGGCTCGACCAGCGGCCGGACGACGAGGCTTGCATCGGTGACGGAAAGTTCAGGAAAAAAGCCGAGGCCAAGCCCCGCCTTGATCATGCCCTGGACCCAGTCGTCGCGTTCGCTGGCGAAGACCTGATTCATCTTGATCCCTATCCCGGCGAATTCGCTGCTCGCGATGTCGAAGTATTCACAGTTTGCCCGGTTGACATAATTCTCGCCGTGCAGCTCCCGCCCGCTGATGACCGTCCTGTTCGCCAGTGGGTGATCCGGCGGCAGCACGATCACGAAGCGCTCGTCGAACAACTCGAGGCCGTGGAAGCGGTCGTCGAGACGTTCGGGCATGCCGAACAGCCCGAGGTCGATATCGCCGCTGACGAGCTGAGAGACAAGCGACTGCGCCGTACAGTCCTGCACGACGATGTTGACGGCGGGGTGGTCGGCTCGAAACTTCATGATCAGGTCGGAGATGATTGCCGGCCCGACGGTGCACATCACGCCGATCTTGAGCGGGACCGAGTCGAGCCGTCGATACGCGGCGGCCGCGAGCTTCGCGGTCGCGGTCTGTTCGGCGGCGTTCGCGAGGAACGGCGACATGATCCGCCCGAGCTCGGTCAGATGCGTATTCCCCCGCTCGCGATGGAACAGCGCGCCCCCCAGCTCGGCCTCCAGCCCCTGGATGGCCCGGCTCAGCGACGGCTGGGACACGTTGCACAGCTTGGCCGCGCGGGTGAAATTCAGCGTTTCCGCGACCGCCAGAAAGTATCGAACCTGCTGCATCTCCATGGGTATTTCCTTCCGTTACAGGTCCGGCGAGCGAAGCCTCGGATGGATCCGTCCTCGTTCTCAGCCGCTGTCGGCACTCAGTCGCCGTCGTGATGTCGAGCTCCGTCGCTCGAGCGGCTTGCGTTACCGATTTTGTGTCAGCGGCCGATTTCACCGGGCTCGCGAAGGCGCATCATTGCAAATCCGCACGTGAGCGAGCGCCGACTACGCTGTAACGACACCCGGCCGATCGACGAAGATGCGGTATGACAGTCATCGCGCCACACGCAGAAGTCGCCGCTCCCCAAGCCGTGGATCTCGCGTCCGCCGGGCTGCCGTGGCTCTCGGAAGGCGCGATCAGCGTGCTTGGCACGGGTTCGGCCCTACCCGGCCCGCCGCTCTCGACCGAAAGGCTGCTCGACCAACTCGGTCCGTGGCTTGGCGCGAGCGAGCGCAACCGGGCGAGCGCGGTTGCCGCCAAGCTCGGTATCGCCACGCGCCATTCCAGCCGCCCATGGTCGACCCGCCTCGCGCCACCCAGTCCGGGCTGCTCGAACCCCGAACTCGCTGCCCGCGCCGTCCGGGCCGCGCTGACCGAGGCTGGCGTCTCGATCTGGGACGTCGGCTATCTGATCGGTCATACCGCGACGCCAGCGCAGCCGATGCCGGGCAACATCGCCTTCGTCGCCGACCTGCTCGGCTATTCGGGGCCGCATATCGAATTGCGGCAGGCTTGCACCGGCTTCGCCAATGCCTTGATGATCGCCTTTGGCCTGCTGGCCCGGCCCGACGCCAAGCCGGTTGTCATCGTCGGCTCGGAAACCGGCTCGGCGTTCCTCGACCCCGAGCGCCTCAACATCGACCCGAGCCAGATCATCAATCTCGTCCAGATGGGCGACGGCGCGGGGGCGATCCTGCTCGGTCCGGCGCGTCGAGGCAGCGAGCGGCTGCACTCCGCGTGGTACGGCGCGATGGGACTCCATCGCAGCCCGGCCATCGAACTGCGCGGCGATACGGCGCTGGCGTCGGCAACCGGGTCGGGGCCGCTGCAGTTCAGGCACGACTTTCGCGCTATCCTGGCAACCGGCCGGACGCTGTTCACCGCTGGCGCGGCGGCGGCGGCGGCGGCAGCACACGGCTTCGACCTCGCCGATGCCGACATCGTCATCCCGCATCAGGTCAGCGGACGGATCGGCCAGCAGGTCGCGGAACACTTCGACATCCCGGTCGAACACGTCTTCGTCAACGCCGATGCCGTCGGCAACACCGGGTCGGCCGCGATCTGGATCGCGCTTCACGAGCTGCGCGGCGCAGGTGTCTGGCCGGGCCACGCAGCCGTCGTGCTGGGTGCCGAGGCGACCAAGTTCATGCATGGCGGCTTTGTCCTTGCCGCCTGAGCCGCTCATCGAGGTCAGCGGCCTCGGCAAGATGTTCGGCGGCAAGACCGTGGTCGGCGACGTCACGATGACGCTCCACGCGGGCCAGATGATCGGGCTGGTCGGCGCGAACGGCGGCGGCAAGACGACGACCTTGCGGATGCTCGCCGGCCTGCTGCGCCCCGACGCCGGTGAGGGCCACGTGCTGGGCCGCGATATCCGTCGCCGCCATCGTGCGAGCACGCGCATCGGCTATATGAGCCAGCGGCTGGCGCTCTACCCCGACCTGACGGTCGAAGAAAATCTGCGTTTCCGCGCCCGATTGTTGTCACTGCCGGTCGGAGCGGTCGCCGAGATCGTCGCACGGTTCGGCCTTGGACCGCGGCGCGCGGATCGCTTCGGCCAGCTGTCGGGCGGCTGGGCGCGGCGCGTCCAGATTGCCGCCACCCTGCTCGGCCAGCCGGCGCTGCTGCTGCTCGACGAACCGACCGCCGGTCTCGACGTCGTGACGCGCCGCGACATCTGGCGCTGGCTCGCCGAACTCGGCGCCGAGGGGACCGCGACGATCATCAGCGCTCACGATCTCGCCGAGGCCGAACGCTGCCCGCTGATCCTCCAATATGCCGGTGGCCGCGCCGACCGCGCCGTCGATCCGGCCGGCTTGATCACCGCCGCCGGCACCAGATCGCTCGAAGCCGCCGTCCTCGCCCGCGCGGAAGTGGCGCAGTGACGGGCTGGCTCGCGCGCATCGCCGCGGTCGCAACGATCGAATTTCGTCGCCTCGTTCGAGCGCGGACGAGCTTCACGCTGCTGCTGATGATGCCGGCGATGCAGGTGATCCTGTTCGGCTACGCGATCCAGCCGGTGCCGACGTCGATCAGGGTCGGGATCGCCGCCGATAGCGAGCTGAGTGCTGCCCGCGTCGCCGATGTCCTGCGCGGCGATGGCGACCTGCACGTCATTCCGGTGCGATTGCCGGCGGGCACGGCGGCGGCGGCGGTCCGGCGCGGCGCCGTGCTGGTCGGCGTCGAGGTGCCGCCGGTCGCGACGTTGCTCAGCGGTCTGGCCCCGCCCCCGCCGCTGCAGGTTTTCGTCGACGACACCGACCCGGCATTGGTGACCGGGCTCGTCGCGCAACTGCAGGCGCGATACTGGCGCGCCATTGCCGATCGCTCGCCGCATGTCGAACAGCCGCCGCGCATCGAACGGCTCTATAACCCGCAGCGACGCGCCGACTGGAGCTTCCTGCCAGCATTGGCGGGGGTCGTCGTGATGATCAGCTCGATCATGCTGGGCAGCCTGAGCCTTGCGCGCGAACGCGAGTCCCGGACGTGGGAAGCGCTGATGGCGCTGCCGATCGCCAAGGCCGAGATCATGGCGGGCAAGCTGTTACCCTATATCGCCACGGGAACCGTGCAGGGACTGCTCGTGCTCGGCGTCGGGGCGTGGCTGTTCGACCTGCCGATGCGCGGCAGCATAGTCGCGCTGGCGCTGCTGCTGCCGGTCTTCGCTGCGGCACATGCGGCGCTCGGCTATGCCATCGCCAGCCGGGCGTCGACGCAACTCGAAGCGCTGCAGGGCGCGGTGGCCTATTACCTGCCGGCCATGCTGTTGTCGGGCTTCCTCTACCCGTTCGAGACATTGCCATATTGGGCGCGCGCCGTCGGCAACCTGTTCCCGCTGACGCATTTCATTCGCGCTGCACGCGGCGCGGTGCTGCACGGCGACAGCTTTATCGCGGTCGCCGTCCACGGCCTGCCGATCGCCGCCTTCGCGATCGTTGCCGCCGTGCTGGCACTGGCGATGCCCGCCCCGAAGCTCGATTGAGCCGGTTCTGTAACCAACCGGGGCGAGCCAGCGGACCCGTCACGAGCGGGTCGCGCCGACACAACGGCGCTAAACGACCTGCCGGGAGAGCTTCATGTTTCAGATTTTTCTGGCCGCGCTCGTCGCGGCAATCGCGACCGCTTCCCCGGCTGCGGCCGCGCAATATCTGCCGTTCGATCGCGCCACGTTCGACGCCGCGCAGGCCGCCGGTCAGCCGGTCCTCGTCGATGTCGCAGCGTGGTGGTGCCCGGTGTGCTTTTCGCAGGAGCGGACGATCAGGGAGACCACGAGCGCACCCGAATTCGCCCGCCTGACGATCTTCAAGATCAACTACGACCAGGAAAAGCCCGAGTGGAAGCGCTTTGGCGTGACCAAGCAGGCGACCTTGATCGCTTTCAAGGGGGGCCGCGAGATCGGCCGCATCGCCTATCAGACCAACAAGATGCAGATCAGGGACCTGCTGGCAGCAGCAGTGCGCTAGCCGATGGACTCCGGTCTCAGCCCACTGCTGGCCTTCGCCGCCGGCGCATTGACCATCCTGTCACCCTGCGTGTTGCCGTTAGTCCCGATCGTCCTCGGGAGCGCGGCGCAGCGCAGCCGCTTCGGCCCGCTCACCCTCGGCGCCGGGCTGGTGACGTCCTTCACCCTGATCGGCTTTGCCGTGGCGACGCTCGGGGCGTCGACCGGGCTGGACGGCGATGTCGTGCGGCCGATCGGCGCGGTGATCCTGTTGCTCGTCGGGATCGCGCTGCTGGTGCCCGCGGCGCAGGCGGCGATCGAGCGTGCGCTCGCGCCGCTGGCCAATTGGGCGACCGCGCGCCAGTCGGGTCTCGAGCGCTACGGGCTCGCCGGACAAGCGGCGATCGGCGTGCTGCTCGGTCTCGTCTGGAGTCCCTGCGTCGGGCCGACATTGGGCACCGCGACGGTTCTCGCGGCGCAGGGACGCGACCTTGGCGAGGTCGCGCTGGTCATGCTGGCATTCGGCCTCGGCATCGCGGCGGTGCTGATGGTGCTCGCGTTCGCCGCCCGCGGACTGCTCAACCGCTGGCGCCGCCGGCTGATGCAGGCCGGCGGCAACGGCAAGCGCATCCTTGGCGGCGTCGTGATCTTCGTTGCGCTGCTGATCCTGACCGGTGCCGATCGGGTATTCGAGGGCATCGTCGTCACCAACTCTCCCGACTGGCTCACCGATCTGACCACCGCGATCTGAAGAACCGGGTGCACCGCAGCCCGGACGCGCAACAACAGCATGGGGTTGCGACGGCACCCGCTAGAACCGAATTAGGTCAGTGATTCCTGTCGGGCAGTTGCCGAGGCCGATCGACTTCGGTGAAGCCATTGCCGGGGTTGGCGGAACCAGATACGCCAAGCGCATCGACTTCATGCGGAACGGTGATCTTTCGCTCGCCCGGTCGCTGCACCAAGAAGAGCGGGACCGATGACTTTGCCATCCCCCCTGATGCAGCGGCTCGACATCCTTCGCGGCGCGTCGCCGGAATGGCGTCGTCGCTACGACCAGTTCATCGCGCGCCTCCGCACCGCGCCTGTCGGCGTGACAGCGCCGCGCGCCGGCGACCGGTTCCCCGACGTCGCGCTGCCTGAAATTGCCCGCTACAAGTGGATCGACCGGTTGCGTGCGCTCGCGCGCGACCCGGCGACACCGGGCGTCGACGGCGAGCTCGACGCGCTGTCGGTCGGCGATCACGGCGCCGCGGTGACGTCGGCTTTGGTGCTGCGCGAGTTGCTCGACCGCCTTAAGCCGACGCAGGCGATGGTCATCCGGCTGGTCAAACTCGACGGCCTGAGCATCGAGGAGGCATCCGTCATCACCGGACAGTCGCTCTCGCTGGTCAAGGTCAACATCCATCGCGGGCTGACCAAGTTACGCGGCTTCGTCGAGGCATCGGCGTGACATGTTCCGCTGGGGCAGCCGCAGAGGAGTACAAGAAAATTCAGGCCACGCGGTAACCACACCGCCTGTGCCGCCGGAGACCCCGATGTGACCGGCATCCCGAACGCCCCATCGGTCACCGTGCAGCGATCCCGCCCCCCGGATCGCTGCACGTCAGGCGGCCGTCACGGGAAAACGAGTCCGGTGGCTCGCCCGGCGGGTCTGGCTGCCGCCGCCGCGGTTCGGGAGAGCCTCCAGCCACGCTCGGACCGCCCTCCCGCCGATCGTCCGTTCATGTCTCGCTTTCGCTTTCCGGCAATCTCGGGCATGCCGCCGTGGGCAACGCGTGAGGCACGATATGCGACAGCTGGTCTGGGTGATGGCTGTCACGGCACTGACATCGGCGACATGCTCGCCTGCGGCTCCGGCGCAATCCCCTACAGCCGCGCAGGTGGTCGCCCGTCATGCCGACCTCGTCACGCTATTCGCCGACTGGCGGGCATTCGTTCAGCCCGACATTCGTGCCGGCGTCCCCGACTACAGTGCTTCGGCGATGGCGCGGAAAGCCGCAGACCTTCCCCGCTACCGCACTCGCCTGAACGCAATCGCCACGACCGGCTGGACCGCCGCCGACACCAACGACTGGCGGTTGATCGAGGCCGAGATGAACGGCTTCGATTTCTACCTCCGGGTGCTGAAGCCGTGGGCGCGCGATCCCGGCTTCTATCAATACGTGTTCGGCGAGGAGAGCGACGTTCCCGCGCACGAAGGACCATCCGCCAGCCCGACGATCGACCTGTTCAAATTCACCTATCCGCTATCGCGCGCGGACGATCGCAAGCTGACCGAATTGCTCGGCGGCGTACCGGCGACACTGACCGCCGCGCGGGTCAACCTTGCCGCCAGCAACGCCGCCGATCTGTGGCGCTACGGCGACCGCGCGTTTCGCGAGCAAAGCGAGGTGCTTGCGGCGCTCGATCGCGGCGATCTCAAGATGCGGACCTTTTCGGGCGAGCAAGCCGCGTCGCTCGCCGGTGCCAGCCCGGCGCTGCGCAAGGCGGTGCGCGACGCGAAGGCGGCCACCGACAGCTTCGCCGACTGGATCGCCGCCGAGGCCCCGAACAAGACCGGCCCGTCGGGGGTCGGCAAGGCGAACTACGACTGGTACGTCGCGCACGTCGATCTTTCGCCCTATACCTGGGATCAGCAGGTGACACTGCTCCAGCGCGAGCTCGATCGCGCGCTGGCTTCGCTGCGGCTGGAGGAGACACGCAACCGCAGCCTGCCGCCGATTGCCCCGATCGACGATGCAGCAGCCTTTCGCCGCATGGCCGAGGCCAAGACCGCCAAATTCAACGATTTCCTCGTCGCGACCGGCCTCGTCCCCGGCCAGCCGTATTTCCGCAAGGCAATGGCGGCGCAGACGAGCAATTATGCTGCCCCTGGCGCCGACCGCAATTTCTTCGCGAATGTCACCGCGCTCGATCCGTTGCCGCTGCTGACGCATTCGACGCACTGGATCGAGCTCGCGCGCCTGCGCTTCGAGCCGCGCGCAAGCAGGATCCGGCAGACGCCGCCGCTGTTCAACATCTTCTCCGACCGCTCCGAAGGCTTTGCGACCGCGATGGAGGAAATCGTCATGCAGGCGGGGCTTTACGACGAGATCCCGCACGG
>JAYTTV010000036.1:0-2802 GCA_043745075.1 Sphingomonadaceae bacterium | reverse complement strand
TGCGCGAGCGGTAAGCCCTTAGCGCAACCCCGGCATTTTCGCAAACCGGCGCCGGTTTGCGCCCGGGCCGCTTCAGTCGATGCTGGCGAGCTGAACCGTGGCGTCCGACGCGGCGAGGGCGATCTCGGTCGCGGCGGCGTTGGCGGCGACTTCGGCCTGCGACACGAACATGATGTTGTTGACGACCTGGCGCGGCGTCATCGGCACGTCGGAAACGATCTTGGTCGGCATCTGCTGGCCGGGGCGGACGAAGTTCGATTCGTAATAATAGCCGTGCGTGGTGTGCGTCGAATAAACCCGGAGCGCGGCCGGGTTGCTGGTCGGCGCGCCGAGGGTCGCGGCGGCGATCCGGGCTTCGCGCTCGAACCCAGTGATGACGCTGCCGCGGCAAACCATCCCGGCATCCGCTGAGGCCGCAGCCGAGAATGCGACGAGTGCGATTGCAATTGAACCCAGGGAAATTGTCATAACGCCTACCACTCCAATCCAGATTTCATTGGCCAGATTGGAGTGTCGACAGTGACACACGAGTAATAATACTTGACTAAGGATAATGGTTACAATTTCGTAAGCACGAATTAATATGTACGTTACTAAAAAAAGAAAATAAGTTAGCAGAACTGCGGAACAATACTATCACTAACGGTTGTTTACCACGACTTAGCGATATTCCGCGCGACGGTGAGCAACTCAGCGTAGAGACGCACAGACTGCGAACTGAAGTTCGGTCAGCAATTCAAAGTGCAGCCAGTGCGTCTTCGGTGGGAGCGGCGGATTCGAGAAAGCACACAGATCTGGTCTACGGAGCCACACTGCGCCGGACACATTGCCGATCTAATTAAATGATCACGTCATCGATGTATCGCAGGAGTTGCCGGGCAAAGAGCTCGGCCCGGCAACTCTAGCGAGAATACTATTCTTGCGCGGCAGGCTCGAAGTTCAGCGCCACGCCGTTGATGCAGTGGCGCTGACCGGTCGGGCGCGGGCCGTCGTCGAAGACGTGGCCGAGGTGCCCGCCGCACGTCGCGCAATGGACCTCGGTCCGAACCATGCCAAGGCTGCGATCGACCGTTGTAGCGACCGCGCCGGGGATCGGCGCGAAGAAGCTCGGCCAGCCCGAGCGGCTGTCGTACTTGGTTTCGGAGGTGTAGACCGGCGTACCGCACGCGGCGCAGTCGAACACGCCAGTGCGCTTTTCATTGTTTAGCGGCGATGTTCCGGGGCGTTCGGTGCCGTGCTGGCGCAGCACGCGATACTGGTCGGGTGACAATTCAGCGCGCCAGTCGGCGTCGGTCTTGGCGGCGTCGGTCTTCGCCGCGGTCGCCCCGTCGATGCCGTGCTCGTCGATCGCCAGCGCCGCCGGGGTCGCGGCATGGGCATCGGGCTCGGGCGCGAAGAAGCCCTTGAGACCGGAAAGTAATCCAGTGTCGCGATCGGTCATCGGTTGCTCCTGTCCCAAGGGCTTGTTGCTCCGAGATGGGCGCGCGCGGTCTGAAATCAACCGTAGAAATCGTCGCGCGCGCCCCGTCGATGCCTCAGGCAGCCGCGTCCTTGTGCGGGCAGATCAGGAACTTCTCGCCGGTTGCGCGGCGGTTGTACGTGCCGAAGACCTTGGCCTGGAGCGCCTCGATGAGCGAAATCTCGTGGGTGTAGTGGCTGGCGAAGGTCGTCGGCAGTTCGCCCACGACGCGATCCTTGAGCGCCTGCACGGCTTCGGGGCCGACCTTCGCGAGGAACGGTGTCAGCAGGAAGCCGCCGAGCGCCCAGCTGAACCCGAAATTCCGGTTGAGCGTCGTCGGCGCGACATCGAGGCCGCCATAGATATAGACCTGCTTGAAGCTGTCGGAGCCGTAGCGGCTGTACGTCGTCATGCGCTTGACCGCGGCGGCTTCCATGCACGTCAGCAGTTGCCCGGCGAGCTTGCCGCCGCCGACCGCATCGAACGCGATCGTCGCGCCGGTCTCGACGATCATCGCGATGAGCGTCTCGATGAAATCGGGCTGGCTCGAATCGGCGACATGGACCGCGCCGATGCCCCGCAGGAGCGCTGTCTGCGCCGGGCTGCGGACGATGTTGACGAGCTGGATGCCGTCCTTCGCGCAGATCTTGACGAGCATCTGGCCGAGGTTCGACGCGGCGGCGGTGTGGATCAGCGCAGTGTGGCCTTCGCGGCGCATGACCTCGGTCATCGCCAGCGAGGTCAGCGGATTGACGAAGCACGATGCTCCGTCCGCGGGCGCGGTGCCGTCGGGGAGGACGAGGCAGTCGGCGGCGCGCAAGCAGCGGTATTGCGCGTACATCGCCCCGCCGAGCATCGCGACGGTCTTGCCGAGCAGCGCCTGCGCTGCGGGCGAAGCGCCCGCCTTGACGACGATCCCCGACCCCTCGTTGCCGACCGGCATTGCCTCGCCGATGCGCCCGGCCATCGCGCGCATCCCCGGCGCTCCGACGGGCGCGGTAACGAGCGGCTGGCCGTCGCGCGTCGACACCTGTGCATTAGTCATGTCCGCCGCGCCGAACAGCAGCCCGAGGTCGGACGGGTTGATCGGGGTCGAGAGAACTTTGACGACGACCTGATCGTCGCGCGGCTCGGGGATCGGCCGATCGACGAGCGTGACCTCGAGCTGAGCGCCCTGAGTAATCAGCGACGTCAGTTGGAGGCCGGTCGACGGAAGGGGGTCGGTCATCGCTTGTTCCTTATCTGAAAGCGTCGAATAGCCGAACGGGCGATACATGGTTAGCGGCTGTTTCAACCGGCCCGCAGCTGCATCCTTAAGATGTGCGTAACCGTACATGCGGATG
>JAYTTV010000035.1:0-11123 GCA_043745075.1 Sphingomonadaceae bacterium | reverse complement strand
CCGACCGCTTTCTCGAACACGACAGCCAGGCCAGGCAGCTGATCGAGGCCGGCCTCACCGCACGCGATATCGTCGACGTCGCACTGCGGGCGATGGGCACCGCCGGCGTAACCTCCAAGATGCTGGCTGGCCAATGAGGTCCCTCGCTCGGCGCGGTTTCTTGACGTTGGCCGTCGCCATGTCCTGCATGCCGGTCCGCCGCTCCGAAGCCGCGGATTTCGCCGAGGTGTCCAGCCCGATCCTGGCCCTGAACTCGGGACTGATCCAGACGATGCAGACCGGAACCAAGGCCCCGTTCCAGCGGCGTTTCGATCTTCTGGCGCCTAGCATCGACCATGCCTTCGACTTATCGGACATCCTGCGCGTTTCGATCGGCTTAGCCTACGCGACCCTGTCGCCCGGTGAGCGGGAAACCCTTCTTGCTGTTTTTCGGCGCTTCACGATCGCGTCTTACGTCGCCAACTTCGACAGTTTCGATGGCGAGAAATTCGACGTGCTGCCCGGCCTGCGCTCGATCGGGCGTGACGAAGTCGTCTCGACGCGGCTGAGTTCGCCGACCAGCGATCCGGTCAGGCTGGACTACGTGATGCGCAGCACAGATGCGGGATGGCGCGCGGTCGATGTGCTGCTGGATGGCACCATCAGCCGTGTCGCCGTGCAGCGCTCCGATTTCCGAGCCTTACTGACGCAGGGGGGTAATCAGGTGACCGCGCAGCCGTTGATCGCCAGCCTGCAGAAGAAGGTTTTTGATCTCTCCGGCGGTCAGCTCGCTTCATGACATTGAACACCCACTGGAAATCTCGGCGATGATGGCACTCGCCTCCATCGCTGCCGTTCTGGCTGGACTGGGCGTGTTCCAGGCGTTGGCAGGCGCCTGGCTGTCGTTTCGCTTCAGCCGCGCCGTGGAGTCCAAGCCGGCCGATCGCTTTGCGGTCACACTGTTGAAACCGCTCCATGGCGACGAGCCGTTGCTGGAGCAGGCGCTGGCTTCGCTTTGCGTGCAGGACATATCGACATACCAGATCGTGTTCGGCGTGCAGAGCGCATCTGACCCCGCGATCAAAGTAGTGAAGCGGCTGAGCGAGCGGTTTCCGGCGGTGGACATAACCCTTGTGATCGATCCTGCGCGGCACGGAATCAACCAAAAGGTCGGCAATCTTATCAACATGCTGCCGGCGGCGAAGCATGACCTGCTGGCGATCGCCGACTCCGATCTGCATGTTGCCCCGGACTATGTTCGACGGCTGGTGGCAGCGCTGGAGCCGCCAGGAACCGGCCTTGCGACTGTCCTGTACACCGGCCGGCCGGCCAACCGCGGCATCGTCGGGGCACTCGGCACCCTGGCGATCACGCACTACTTCCTGCCTGGCGCGCTGCTGGCGCGCGGGCTGGGACGGCAGGACTGCCTTGGTGCCACGATGATGCTCCATCGCGACACGTTGCGGCGAATCGGCGGCCTTGAGGCGCTGGTTGGTCACCTGGCCGACGACAACGCGCTTGGCCGACTGGTGCAGAATCTTGGGCTTTCCGTTCGCCTGGCCGGGACAGTCGCTGCGACCACCGTGCCGGAGACTTGCGTCGGCGACCTTTTTCGTCACGAGCTGCGCTGGGCGCGCACGGTTCGGGCCCTGGAACCGGTCGCCTTCCTGGCCTCCTCTCTACAATATCCGTTGATTTGGGCGGCCCTGGCGCTGGCTTGCTCTGGCGGCGCAATATGGGCGGCAGCCGCCTTCCCGATGGTCTGGCTGCTGCGATGGGTGGCGGCAGAATGCGTCGACCGCGTAATGGTTCCATCTGTGGCACCATCCGAGGCAGGCCTTGCGTTTCGCGTTCCGTTCTGGCTTTTGCCGTTGCGTGAGCTTATGTCGACGGTCGTCATGATTGCGAGCTATGGCAGCGACCAGGTCGATTGGCGTGGCCACTCGCTTCAGGCAGACGGACCGGTGCTGCATCGCAGTGCCCGGCCCGGGTTCTTGACCAACCGACCGGCGATATCGCTTTCCACACCGACTTTGCTCCAAAGGGACTAAGCCCGCGATGATGAAGACCCTGTTCCTGCAGCCGCCCTCCACCGACGGGTTCGATGGCGGTGCGGGTTCGCGCTACCAGGCCAAGCGCGAAATCAAGTCGTTCTGGTATCCGACCTGGCTCGCTCAGCCGGCGGCGCTGGTGCCCGGCAGCAAGCTGATCGACGCGCCCCCAGCACGCATCTCACTGAAGACTGTCACCGATCAGGCGCGCGACTTCGAGCTTTGCATCATTCACACCTCGACGCCGTCCTTCGCCTCCGACGTCAAGGTGGCGGAGGCGATGAAGGTCGAGAACCCGAACCTTAAGATCGGGTTCGTCGGCGCCAAGGTCGCTGTCCAATCGACCGAGAGTCTGGAGCAGGGCAAGGTCATCGATTTCGTCGCCCGCAACGAGTTCGACTTCACCATCCTGGAAGTGGCCGAGGGCCGCGACTGGGCGACCATCGACGGCATCTCCTACCGCGATGCCGCGGGGGCCATCGTCCACAACAAGGACCGCGCGGTGCTGGAGGACATGGACCGGCTGCCATTCGTGACCGACGTCTATAAGCGTGACCTGCATATCGAGGACTATTTCATCGGCTACCTGCTGCACCCATACCTGTCGCTTTACACGGGCCGCGGCTGCAAATCGCGCTGCACCTTCTGCCTGTGGCCGCAGACCGTCGGCGGGCACAACTACCGGACGCGCTCGATCGAGAACGTCGTCGAGGAGGTCAAGTACACGATAAAGACGTGGCCCGACGTCAAGGAGATCTTCTTCGACGACGATACGCTGACCGACAACGCCCCGCGCGTCGAGGCGCTGGCACGAGAACTCGGCAAGCTTGGCGTGACGTGGAGCTGCAACGCCAAGGCCAATGTCCCGCGCAAGACGCTGGAGATCATGAAGGCGGGCGGGCTGCGGCTGCTCCTCGTGGGCTATGAGAGCGGCAACCAGCAGATCCTGATCAACATCAAGAAGGGCCTGCGCACCGAAGTCGCGCGCCAGTTCACCAAGGACTGCCACGAGCTCGGCATCGTCATCCACGGCACCTTCATCCTCGGCCTCCCCGGCGAGACCGCCGAGACGATCGAGGAGACGATCAACTACGCCAAGGAGTTGAATCCGCACACGATCCAGGTGTCGCTCGCCGCGCCGTATCCGGGGACGTTCCTCTACAAGCAGGCGACCGAGAACGGCTGGTTCGACAATTCGACCGACCTGCTCAACGACGACGGCGAGCAGATCGCCCAGCTCAGCTACCCCCACCTCCCCGCCGCGCAGATCTTCGACGCGGTTGAGGATTTCTACCGCCGCTATTACTTCCGCTTCAGCAAGATCAAGGACATCGTCTGGGAGATGCTCCGCGACTGGAACATGATGAAGCGCCGCCTGCGCGAAGGCGTCGAGTTCTTCGAGTTCCTGCGTCATCGGAAAGAGGCGGCTTGAACCCCCCCCTCCCCTTCAGGGGAGGGGCCGGGGGTGGGGAGTGCGCCCCGCGCTCGCAAGCACTTCCCCACCCCCCGGCCCCCTCCCCTGAAGGGAAGGGGGGGAAGAAACACCTCGTCGTCACTGCCGACGACTTCGGCAACGACGTCGCGGTCAACGAGGCGGTCGAGATCGCCCATCGCTCGGGCATCCTCACCGCCGCGAGCCTGATGGTCGGCGCGCCCGCTGCCGCCGATGCCGTCCGGCGCGCGCGCACGATGCCGGACCTCGGCGTCGGGCTCCACCTCGTGCTCGTCGACAGTACGCCGGTTCTGCCGCCCGCCGAGGTCCCCGGGCTCGTCGACGGCAACGGCCGGTTTCGCGACAACATGGCGCTCGCCGGCGCGGCGATGTTCTTCCTTCCCGCGACCCGCCGCCAGCTCGCAGCCGAGATCGAGGCGCAATTCGCCGCCTTTGCCGCGACCGGGCTGCCGCTCGATCATGTCAACGCGCACAAGCACTTCCACCTCCATCCGACGATCGCCGGGCTGATCGCGCGGATCGGCGCACGCTACGGCCTCCGCGCGGTCCGCGCGCCGATCGAGCCGGGGGCGCCGTCGCTGACCGACCCGTGGGCGCGGCTCGTTCGACGCCACTTCCGTGGCCACGGGATCGCGGTCCCCGACGCGGTGTTCGGTCTGCGCCACTCGGGGGCGATGACCGCCGAGCGGGTGCGCGAGATCGTCGAACGCCTGCCTGACGGGCTGAGCGAGATCTACGTCCATCCGGCGACGCGCGACGATTACCCCGGGCACGGCCCGGCATACCGTCACCGCGACGAACTCGCGGCGCTGATCGACCCCGGCGTGCGCGCGGCGGTCGTCGCGGCGGGTGCCCGGCTCGGAAGCTTCGCCTCGGCATGACCCGCCTTATCGTCCTCCTTCTCACCGTCGTCGGACTGATTGGTGCCGCGCTGATCGTCGGCTCGGTGGGCGTCGAGCCGGTCGTCGCCGCGATCCGCGCGATCGGCGTCGGCGGCTATGTCGTGTACGTCGCCTACACCGCGATCGTCCTCGCCCTGCTCGGCGCGGCGTGGCGCGCGGTCGCTCCCGGCGGCGGGCCGCTATCGGCGTACATCTGGGCGCGGACGGTGCGCGAGGGAGCGACCGACGTGCTGCCCTTCGCGCAGATCGGCGGGCTCGTCGGCGGCGGCCGCGCACTGACCGCGCGCGGCGTCGCGAGCAGCCTCGCCTATGCCTCGATGATCGCCGACCTGACGACCGAGATGGCGTCGCAGCTGGTGTTCACCTTGTTCGGCGTCGGCGCGCTGCTGCTGGCGCTCGGCGGCGCGTTCGACGGCGGCGGGGTGCTCAAGCTCGTCCTCGGCGGGCTAAGCGTCACGCTGGCGCTGCTCGCGGCGTTCGCCTTCGGGCAGCAGCCGATGCTGCGGCTCGCGGGGCGGATCGGCGCGACGATGCTGCCCGCGTCGGTCGCGGGGCTCGGCGCGGTGCAGGAGCGGCTACGCGCGATCTACCGCGATCCGGGTGCGCTCGCGGCGTCGTTCGCGCTCAACCTCGCGGCGTGGGTCGCGAGCGGGATCGGCGCGTGGCTCGCGCTGCGGCTGATGGGGGTGGCGATCGGCCCGGTCGCGGTGCTGGCGATCGAAAGCCTGATCTTTGCCGTCCGCTCGATCGCGTTCGTCGTGCCGGGCGCATTGGGCGTGCAGGAAGGCGCGTATCTGCTCCTCGCGCCGCTGTTCGGGCTCGACCCGCAGGTCGCGGTCGCGCTATCGCTGCTCAAACGCGCGCGCGATCTGACGATCGGGGTGCCGGCGCTGCTGTGGTGGCAGGCGAGCGAGGGGCGGAAGCTGCTCGCGTAGGGCCGTGACCAAGTTGTCATCCCGGCGCAGGCCGGGACCCATAATCTCATGGGTCCCGGCCTGCGCCAGGATGACAAAATTTAGCGTCTAATTCCGGCACGCCAGCTGCCCCTGCACCACCCCGCACTCCGACCGCTGCCCGCCGCGATTGATCCGCACGCTCGCCGGGGCCGAGCGCGCGGCTTGCGGGATCGCCGCGACGGTGCCGACCGAAACGCCGTTCAACGCTTCGATGACGTCGCCGGGCTTGAGGTAGCCGAAGCGCGCGGCGGGGGCGCCCGGGGCGATCGCGGTGACGACGACGCCGCGCTCGGGCAGCCCGGCACCGAGTTCCTGCGCGAACGCAGGCGACAGGTTGCCGACGGTAACCCCGGTCAGCAGATTGTCGCCGCCGATCGTCGACAGCGACCGCGCCGGCACCTCGGGCGGCCTGGCCAGCGTCAATGCGACCCGCTCGGTCTTCCCGGCGCGGAGCAAGGTGACGTCGAGCTTGGTCCCGACCCCCTGCGTCGCGATGCGGTAGCGGAGCATCCCCGGATCGGCGACGTCCTTGCCGTCGACCGCGGTCAGCACATCACCGACCTTGATCCCGGCGCTCGCGGCGGGCGACCCCGGCGTGACCGCGGTCACCAGCACTCCGCCGGGACGGTCGAGCCCCGCCAGCCGCGCGCTGTCGGCGGTGACGGTCTCGCCCTCGGCGCCGATCCAGCCGGTGACGAGCTTGCCGGTCCCGGCGGCGGCGAGGAAGACGCGGACGATGTTCGCCGGGATCGCGAAGCCGATGCCCTGCGACCCGCCGCTGCGCGAGTAGATCGCGGTGTTGATGCCGACGAGATCGCCGCGCAGGTCGAGCAACGCGCCGCCCGAATTGCCCGGATTGATCGCCGCGTCGGTCTGGATGAAGAACTGATAGTCCGACACGCCAACCCCGGTGCGCGCGACCGCCGAGACGATGCCGTGGGTGACGGTCTGACCAACGCCGAACGGGTTGCCGACCGCGAGGACGACGTCACCGACCTCGGCCCGGTCGCTGTCGCCGAGCTTAATCACCGGGAGCTTCGCGCCCTTGGTGTCGATCCGCAGCAAGGCGAGGTCGGACTTGGCGTCGGCGAACACCAGCTTCGCCTTATACTCGCGGCGGTCGGCGAGCCCGACGAGGATCTCGTCGGCACCGGCGACGACGTGGTTGTTGGTTACGATCAGCCCGTCGGACTGGACGATGACCCCCGAGCCGAGCGACTGCTCGACGCGCGGTTGCGGAGCGCCGCCACCGAAGAACTGCCGGAAGAACGGGTCGTCCATCATCGTCGCGCGGCTGCGATTCACCCGCGCCGAATAGACGTTGACCACGGCGGGGGCGGCGCGCTTGGCGACCGGGGCGAACGATAGCTGGACTTGGCCGAGGTCGGCGGGGGCGGCACGGGTAACGGCGACGGCGGGCGGCGGCGCAAGGACATCGGCGCTGACCGGGGCATGGCTCACCCCGCCCTCGATCCCGAGCGCGAGGGCCAGCCCGCCGATCGCCCCGCCGCCGAGGAGGATTGCCGTTCGGATGATTGGTCGCATAGTCCCTCCGCTAGCTTTAAATCCTCGCCCGCCTTCGGGGGAAGATTTTGTCGGCCGCATGTGGGACTAGATCGCTGAAGCCGCAATGAACTGCACGGGGAGCAAGCGAAATGAAACTCTACCATTGCGCCGGGGCGCGGTCGTTTCGCGCACTGTGGACGCTCGAGGAGCTCGGCCTCGACTACACCCTCGAGACGATGCCGTTCCCGCCGCGCTTCGCGGTTCCCGGCTATCTCGACATCAACCCGCTGGGGACGATCCCGTTCTTCACCGACGGCGCGACCGCGATGACCGAGTCGGCGGCGATCGCTGAATATCTGGTGACGAAATACGGCCCGACTCCCCTCGCGGTGACGCCCGACGAGCCCGACTATGGCGCGTACCTCAACTGGCTCCACCACGGCGAGGCGACGCTGACGTTCCCGCAGACGCTCGTGTTGCGCTACCGGGTGTTCGAACCCGCGAAGGGGTTGCAGGCGGCGGCGGACGATTATGCCAAGTGGTTCGCCAAGCGCACCGTGCTCGCTGCCGCCGCGCTCGAAGCCAGCGACTATCTCTGCGCCGGTCGCTTCACCGCCGCCGATATCTCGGTCGGCTACGCGCTGCTCCTCGCCGAGCGGCTCGACCTGCTCGCCGGGCTTGCACCGTCGCTGATTGCTTATTGGGCGCGACTGCAGGAGCGCGATGGATTCAAGCGGGCGGTGGCGGTGGAGCGTCGCTGACCGCCACGATCTCAACGGCTTCGAGCGGGCGGTACAGATGCGGGAACAGCATCCCGCCGCGCGACTCCTCCCAGCGCAGCGCTGCGCCGAGCGTCGCGGCGTCGAGCGTCAGCACCGTCACCGCCTCACCAGCGAAATACTTCGCCATCGTTCCCGCAGTCTGGGCGGCGGTCGAGAGGTGGATATAGCCGTCGCGGACATCGTCGGGCGACCCGGCGAAGCGTCCGTCGCGCTCGAATGCCGACCATTCGGCGGGGCGTAGGATCTTGTAGATGAACATCGCTTTACCGTGTGACTGGCGTGACTTGCATTTGCCGGGCAAAGCGCGCACATAGCAGCCAGCCGAAGTTGCCTGCAACCGTCGAGCGGCGCTTCACGCCCCCTCTTTCGTTTTCTTGCTGCCGAGGCGTTCGGACGCGGTTTTGCGTCCGGACCTCTTGAACGATCTAAGGACTATTCTTCATGGCGATCGGTACCGTCAAATTCTTCAACAGCGCCAAGGGTTATGGCTTCATCGCTCCGGACGGCGCTTCCAAGGACGTCTTCGTCCACGTTTCGGCAGTCGAGCGTTCGGGCCTCAACGGTCTCAACGAAGGCCAGAAGGTCAGCTTCGACGTCGAGAACGACCGCCAGGGCCGCAGCTCGGCCGTCAACCTCCAGCTGGCTTAACAGCCCGTATGGCGAAGGAAGAAGCACTCAAGGTCGAAGGCACGATCGCCGAGATCCTGCCCGATGGCCGGTTCCGCGTGAAGCTTGAAAACGACCATGAGATCATCGCCTACACGGCGGGCAAGATGCGCAAGAACCGCATCCGCTCGATCGTCGGCGATCGGGTCCATGTCGAAATGACCGCCTACGACCTCGACAAGGGGCGTATCGTGTTCCGCGAAAAGACGGTCAATCCGCCGATGAACCAGCGCCGCTTCTTCCGCCGCTGACGACAACCCGCCCCGGGGCAGCAATGCCCCGGGGCACACTCTTTCCCTTAAGGGTCCGGCCCATGTCCGACGCCATCGTCACGAAGGCCCCTGCGACCGACGCCGCCGAGACCCTCGACGCCAAGACGATCGAAGACCGCGCACTCGATTATCGCATCGTCCCGTTCCGCGAGACCGATTATCGTACCGGCAGCGTGTCGAGCCGCGACGTCGAAGCCCCGGTGATCAACCGCTTCAGCGACCACGTCCTCGTCCGCATGCCCGACGGATCGAGCCTCCGCGTTCAGGAAAAGCGCCGCTAATTCAGCGTCGAACGCCGCGCACTCAGCGCAGTTCGAAATCCGCCGGATTTGGCGCCCGCGTCGCGTTCCAGTAATCGACCAGCGCGAACGGCCAGTTCTGCGACACCCGCCCCGACTTCGACTTGTACCAGCTCGACACGCCGGGCGCGCCCCACGCCATCTCGGCGTTGGCCGCGTCGACCCGCGTGTTGAACGCGTCATGGACCTCCTGCTTCGGCGTCATCGCGTCCGCACCCGCCTCGATCAGCAGCTTGAGCGCGCCGAGGATGTAGGTGACCGCGCATTCCGAAAAGAAGATGATGCTGCCATTGACGACGATATTGGTGTTCGGCCCATAGATCGTGAAGAAGTTCGGGAAGCCCGGCACTGTCATCCCAAGATAGGCGCGCGCATCGCCGTCCCATGTCGCGTGGAGGTCGCACCCGCCCTCGCCGGTCACCGTCATCGGCGCCAAGAAATCGCTCGCGTGGAAGCCGGTGCCGTAGATCAGCACGTCGGCGGCGACCACGCTTCCGTCCACGAGTTCGACGCCCTCCGACACGATCCGCGCAATCGGTTCATCGATCAGGTCGACGTTCGGGCGCTTGAGCGCGCCGATCCACACGCCATTGTCGCGCAGCATCCGCTTCGCCCCGGGCGGATAGGCGGGGATCAGCTTCGGCAGCAGGTCGGGGCGGTCCTCGACCTGTGACGCGATATAGCCGGTCAGCGCCTGCCGCAGCTCGTCGTTGACCGCCGAGATCGCCCCCTCGCCCGCCCACGCCGCGTCGCGCGTCACCGCGCCGAGGATGCCGTCGGTGAGCATCCAGAACAGCCAGAAGCGCCACCAGTTGGCGTAGAACGGGACGTGGTCGATCAGCCACTGCGTCGCCGCCGGCACCGCGGCGTGATAGTCGGGGGTCGGTCCGAGCCACGGCGGGGTCCGCTGGAAAACGCTGAGGTGGGCGACGTTCCCGGCAATTTCGGGGACGAACTGGAACGCGCTCGCGCCGGTGCCGATCACCGCGACGCGTTTGCCCGTCAGCTCGACATCATGGTCCCAGCGCGCCGAGTGGAACGCGGGTCCGGCGAAGTCGCCGACCCCGGGCAGGTCGGGATATTTGGGGACGTTCAACTGCCCGACCGCGCTGACCACCGCGCGCGCGGTCAGCGTGTCGCCGCTGCTCAAGCGGACCCGCCAGACCGATGCGGCCGCGTCCCACGTCGCTGCCTCGACCCGCGTGTTGAAGCGGATGTGCTCGCGCAGGCCGTGGGTGTCGGCGACCTTCGCGAAATAGCCGTGGAGGACGTCGCCGGTCGAATACAGCTTCGGCCACGCGTGCTCGTCCTCGAACGAATAGCTGTAGAGGTGGTTCGGCGTGTCGACGCGGACCCCCGGATACTGGTTCGCCAGCCACGTCCCGCCGACGTCGGCGTTGGCCTCGACGATCGTGAACGGCAGCCCGGCGTGGCTCAGCGACAGGCCCATCAGCAACCCCGACATCCCCGCACCGATGACGACGACGGGAAAGTCGGCCTTCGCCGCGGCGGGGGCTTCGATCATAACGCGTAACTCGCGCGCCTCGGGTCCGTCGAGCGCGAGTTCCTCGGTCAGGAACGGGACATAGGGTTCGGGGATGTCGGCCCCGGCGATGAAGTCCATGCACGCGCGGATCGCCCCCTCGGACGGGCGCGGCGGCAGCGTCTCTCCGCGGTCGCGGTGCGCGCGCATCGCCGCCGCCGCGAGTGCCTGCGCTTTCGCCTGCTGCTCGTGGGGGAGGTTGCCCTGCCCGTCGCCGAAGAACTCGTACACCGGCCGGTCGAAGACGCGCAGGTGATCGGCGTTGCCGGTCAGGTGCGCGATCGCCACCAGCAGCGACGGGATGTGCGCGCCTTCGAGCGCGGCGTCGATCTCGTCGTCGGTCATCGGCGGCTCCTTTGCCGCGCCACGCGCAGCACGAGATAGGTCAGCAGCCCGACCGGCCCGGCAACGAAGGTTAGGGCGAGGCACACCAGCAGGAGCCAGTGCGGGATGCGCGCGGCGGGCGCGGTCTCGGCCTCCCACGCCCCGGTGAACAGGTCGAATGCGAGGTAATGCACCCAGCCGGCGAGGAACGCCTCGCGCGTCTTGAGGAGCGCCATCACCCCGTCGAGCGAATTGAAGCTCGCACCCGGGATCGGCGGGCCATTGCCCAGCGCGTGGATCAGGACCGCGAGGTAGCCGCCGCACAATACCGCCGCGAGGACCCGCGCGGCGAGCACCGCGAGCGGACGCCGAAGCGGCGCAAGCGCGAGA
>JAYTTV010000034.1:0-11182 GCA_043745075.1 Sphingomonadaceae bacterium | reverse complement strand
AGCATCAAGTGGAAGAGCGAGGGCTTCAACGTCCAGGGCTGGCTGCTTGCACCGAAGACGCTCGTTCCCGGGCGGAAATATCCGATGGTGACGATCATCCACGGCGGCCCGTCGTCGGCGACGACCCCGTCGTATCTGTGGAACGGCACTGTCCGCCAGCTGATCGAGCGCGGCTATTACGTCTTCCAGCCGAACCCGCGCGGCAGCTACGGGCAGGGCGAGGCCTTCACCCGCGCCAATGTCCGCGACTTCGGCGGCGGCGACCTGCGCGACATTCTCGCCGGGGTCACCGCGGTCGAAAAAGCCGCGCCGGTCGATGACAAGCGCCTTGGTGTCTACGGCCACAGCTATGGCGGGTTCATGACGATGTGGACGGTGACGCACACCAACCGCTTCAAGGCGGGGGTCGCGGGCGCGGGAATTGCCAACTGGATCAGCTATTACGGCCAGAACGGCATCGACAAATGGATGATCCCGTTCTTCGGCGCGAGCGCGTACGACGACCCGGCGATCTATACCAAGCTCTCACCGCTGACGACGATCAAGGCGGCAAAGACCCCGACGCTGATCTATGTCGGCGAGCGCGATGTCGAATGCCCGCCGGCGCAGTCGGTCGAGTTCTGGCACGCGCTCAAGGAGGTCGACGTTCCGACGAGCCTGATCATCTACGCGGGTGAAGGCCACCGCATCCGCAAGCCCGAGAATATCCACGACCGCGAGACGCGGACGATCGGCTGGTTCGACAAGTATCTGAAATAACATGGCGGCGGTCAGCGTCATCGTCCCGCATTTCGAGGATCTGGCCAACCTTGGCCTGTGCCTCGATGCGCTCGACGCGCAGACCTTTCGCGATTTCGAGACGGTCGTCGCCGACAATGCCTCGCCCGCCGGAACCGCCGCGGTCGAGGCGGTGATCGCCGGACGGGCGACGCTGGTCATCGCGCACGAACGCGGGGCGGGGGCGGCGCGCAATACCGGCGTCGCGGCGGCGAAGGGCGCAATCCTCGCCTTCACCGACGCCGATTGCGTGCCCTCGCCGGGCTGGCTCGCCGCCGGGGTCGCGGCGCTCGCGGGGGCCGACCTCGTCGGCGGGGCGATGCGCGTGTCGTTTGCCGACGAAGCCGCGCCAACGCCGGTCGAGGCATTCGAGCGCGTCTTTGCCTTCGACAATCGCGGCTATGTCGAGGGAAAGGGCTTTAGCGTTACCGCCAATCTGTTCACCCGCCGCGATGTCTTCGACAAGGTCGGCGGCTTCCGCGCGCATGTCTCGGAGGATGCCGATTGGTGCTTGCGCGCGCGCGATGCCGGATACCGGATCGCTTATGCGCCCGACGCAATTGTCACCCACCCGGCACGACGGACATGGGAGCAATTGACGCGGAAATGGGAGCGGCTGGTACGCGAGAGCGCGGCGCTGCACACGGCGCGCGGCGGCGGTGTGGTGGGGTGGCGGATGCGGACGCTGCTGCTGCCGGTATCGGCGGTCGCGCATCTGCCCAAGGTGCTCGGCTCGTCGAAGCTGCCGCGGATCGGCGACCGGGTTGCCGCCGCCGTGGTCCTATTCAGGCTGCGACTGTGGCGCTTCACCATGGCGCGGCGCCTCGCATAGAAAGCGCCGCCGGGCGCGAACCCGGCGGCGTGGAATCGACTAGCGGTACATCCACTGGCCGTGGTGACGATAGCGGTTCTGGTAGTAACGGCCCTGATGGAAGTAGCGGCCGCGCATCATCCGGCGGTCGTGGCGCATGTCGCGGCGATCGTGGCGAAAGTCGTGGCGGTCGTGGCGCATCTCCATCCGGTCGTGCCGGACGTCCATCCGGTCCTGCGCGCTGGCGGCGATCGACGAGCCGAGCGACGCGACGGCAGCAGCGGCAATAAGCAAGGTTTTGATCATTTCGATCTCCTAATGGTTAGATCATTACACGCCGGAACCGATATCGTGCCGTCGCGACGCTTAAATCAGTAAAAGATGCCGCGGATAACGCGGACGACATAGCCGTCGTAGCCGCGGATCAGCAGCGCATCAGGCCCGACGCGAATCCAGCGCGTGCCGCCGTATGCAGGCGGGAGCTGGAAATAGCCGGGGTTGCCGATCCAGTAGTTGCCGCCGAAAAACACGCGCGGCAGGAACGCACCGGGGGCGTAATAGCGGTAGCCGTAACCGCGCGGGTAGTTGAACGGCTGACCGCGCCAGCGGCCATAGCCCTCGGCGGCCTGGAAGTTGCGGCGATCGTCGCCCCAGCCGCGATGCTCGCCCTGGCGATAGCCCTGGGCATAGCCCTGGCCGTAACCGCGATTGTCGCCGCCGCGATAGTCGCGCCGATCCCCGTCGTTGCGATGGTCGCCGCCGCGATTGTCGAACCCGCGGTTGTCACCGCCGCGGTTGTCGCCGCGCTGATCGCCGCCACGGTTGTCGCCGCGATTCTCACCGCCGCGCTGGTCGCCGCCCCGGTTATCGCCACGGTGGTCGCCGTCACGATGCTCAAAATTCTGATCGCGCGGTGCTTCCTGGGAGAAGGCTGGAACAGCCGCCGTCAGCAGGAGCGCGGACAAGATCAACGTACGCATGGCAATCCTCTGTTTTACGCGACGGCACACCGCCATCGACATCTGGATTGCCACACGACCCCTGAACCGCGTGTGAGTTCCGCCGTCACCCGGCGTTCATCGATTCGTTACTGTGCCGATGACTTAGAGGAAGCGGGCGACCACGTCGCGGTAGCTGCGGCTGACTTTGATCTGCGTGCCCGAGCCGAGGACGAGGAAACACTCGCCGTTGGTGTGCGGCTTGACCGATTTGACGTTGTCGAGGTTGACGATTGTCGAGCGGTGGACGCGCTGGAAGCGACGCGGATCGAGGCGCTTCTCGAGGTCCTTCATCGTCTCACGCAGGATCAGCGTCTGGTCGGCGGTGTAGATGCACATGTAATCGCCGGCAGCGTCGATCCGCTCGATATCGTCGACCTCGACACGGAAGATCTGGCCGCGGTCCTTGATGTTGATGATTCGTTCGAAGCGATTGGCCGCCGGATCGGCGTCGGTCGCCATGTCGTCGGGCATCGAGTCGGGCGCGACCTGGACGAGGATATCCTTGAGCCGCCCGCGCTCCTCGCTGCTGCGTTTCTCGTCGAGCCGGGTGCGGACGCGGTCGAGCGTCGCCGCAAGGCGGTCCTCCTCGACCGGCTTCATCAGGTAATCGACCGCGTGCGCCTCGAACGCCTTGACCGCGTGCTGCATGTACGCGGTGACGAAGACGAACAGCGGCGGCTCGACCTCGGCGACGCCGCCGACGACCGAGAAGCCGTCGAAGCCTGGCATCTGGATGTCGAGGAAGACGAGGTCGGGCTTGAGCGTCTTGATCGCGCGGATCGCCTCGCGGCCGTTGGCGCAGCGCTCGACGATCTCGACGTCGTCGAACGCCTCGAGCCGCAGCTCGAGTCCCTGGATCGCGAGGCGTTCGTCGTCGACAAGGATGGTTCGAATCATACTGCGCTTTCCCTGGTCCATTGCCCCGGTATCTGCGCCCCCGCCTTCAAATCGATGCGGCCGCTTTCGGTTGCCACCGAAAGCTCGTCGCTCGTCTTGCCGTCATCGGTCTGGAACGGCAAGTCGAGCAACACGATCAGCCCGCGCGGCAAATTCGGTTCGAGCTCGAACCGATGATCGCCGCCGTACGCCTGGGCCAGCCGGTCGCGAATGTTGGGCAGCCCCACGCCCGTTCCCGATGTAGTCACCGGCGCCTCGCCGTTCAACGCCGCGAAGTCGATCCCCGGGCCGGTGTCGGCGACGGTGATGATCAAGCGGCGGTTGTCGGCGGCGCCGAGGACGCGGATATCGATGTCGATGTCGGCCCCATCCTCGCTCGGCGTCACCGCATATTTGACCGCATTCTCGATGATCGGCTGGAGGATCAGCGACGGCAGCCGCGCGACCATCGCCTTCGGTTCGATCTCGAAGCGCGCGCGCAGCCGCTCCTCGAAGCGCGTCCGCTCGATATCGAGGTACAGCTTCAATGCCTCGGTCTCCTGCGCGACCGTCGCCAGCCCCTCCCGCTCGCCGACGAGGCTATAGCGGAGGAACGACGACAGGCGGCTGAGCATCGCATTCGCGCGCTCGGTCTGCTTGAGCAGCACCAGCGTCGAAATTGAGTTGAGCGTATTGAACAGGAAATGCGGGTTGAGCTGGTAGCGCAGCATCTCGAGCTGCGCCGAATTCGCCTGCGCCGAGACGCTGACCATCCGCGCCGACTGATCGGCCAGCAGCAGGTAATAATTGATCCCGAAATACAGCCCGCTCCACGCGCCGAGGACCGAGAAATCGAGCAGGATTGCGCCGAGGAACTCGATCCCCTGCGGCTTCCATCCCGGCTCGTAGAAGGTCGCGTGCGCCCAGACCTCGAGCGTCGAGAACAAGGCCGACGCCGCGCTGAGGATCAGCAGCGTCAGCGTCCAGACGAACACGGCGCGCATCGTGATGACGCGGCGGTACGCGGCGGCCATCAGCAGGGTCAGCGAAAACCCCGTCGCGGTGACGATGATCGTCGGCAGGACGAAGGTCAGCCCCATCCGGTTGGCGAGCCCGCCAAGCGTCCGCACGAGCAGATAGCCGCCCCAGCCGCCCCCCTGGAGCAACCAGAAGGCACGGTTCTTGTCGGTGAAGAAGCCCTGGTGGCGGAGTTCGGCGCGCGGCATCGGCGATGGTTTACCGGGTTGCGGGGTTTTGGGAAACCTCCCCGCAAACGCCCGCGGTATGCGGCTTAGTCTTCCGGCGCGATCCGGACCTTGAGGCCGTCGAGCGCGGGGGTGAAGGCGATCTGGCACGACAGGCGCGACGTCGCGACGCGGTGGTCCGAGCTGTCGAGCAAATCGTCCTCGTCGCGATTGGCCGGGCCGACCTTGGCGAACCATTCGGGATCGACATGGACGTGGCAGGTGGCGCAGCTGCACGACCCGCCGCACAGCGCGAGAAGCTCGTCGAAGCCGCCGTCACGGATGATCTCCATCACCGAATGGCCGTTCTTGGCGGGAACCTCGGCTTCGCTTCCGGCGCGGTCAGTGACGAAGATATGGGGCACGGGTTCGACCTGTCGACGAATGATGAGGCAAGCGCCTATTACCTGTCCCTCGCCGTGAGACAAGGGAGCGACCGCCGCATGGGACTGACCGCCGCCGAGTTGCACGCCGGGATGACCGCGATCGCCGCGAAATCGCCCGCGATCGCCGCGGCGATCGACCGCGCCGGCATGCCCGAGCCGCGAATCCGCGAGCGCGGCCCCGAAACCCTGATGCGCGCAATCGTCGGCCAGCAGGTCTCGGTCAAGGCCGCCGACAGCATCTGGGCAAAGTTGAGCGTGGCGTGCGGCGGCTTCGACGACCTGTCGGCGGTGCTCGACGTTCCGGTCGACGACCTCCGCGCCGCCGGGCTGTCGCGCCAGAAGGCGGCGTATATCCACGCGCTCGCCCACGCCTGCGTTCACGATGGGCTCGATTTCGCGGCCCTCCCCGCCGACGACGAGGAAGCGATCGCACGCCTGGTGGCGGTCAAGGGCATCGGACGCTGGTCGGCGGAAATCTACCTGCTGTTCGCCGATGGCCGCCCCGACATCTTCCCGGCGGGCGACCTTGCGGTCCAGATCGAGCTCGGGCGCATCCTCGGCCTCGACGCCCGCCCGAGCGAAGCCGCGACGCGCAAGCTTGTTGCCGAATTTGCCCCGCACCGCGGCGCGCTCGCGGTGTTCCTGTGGCACCATTATACGCTGATCGGCGCAGCGGGCGCGATGGGTCAGGGGCCGCTCTAACTCGCTTGCCTAGCTCGGCGCGTGCGCCGGGGCGTTGCCGTCGGTCAGGTCGAGCTGTTCGTAATGCGGCTCACGCGACCGCCGCCGGATCAGCGAGCCGGTCGGCACCGAGAAGTCGGCGGTCAGCGTATAGCGCTCGATCCGGTAGTGGCCGGGCGCGTCGTCGCCCGACGTCGCCACCGATGGCGTGTAGCGCCGCCCGGCGATCATCTTGACCAGCGGCGCCGCCCACGTCGAGGACCGCGAACTGCGGAGGATCTCGGGCGTGTCGACGGTGCCATCGGCGGCGATGCCGAAGCCGATGTCGACCCATTGCAGCCCGGTATAGTCGCTCGACTTGACGACATGATCGACCGGAATCTCGAACGGATCGACGTAGAACGGGTCGGTCGGCTGGGGGAATGGCGGACTGTAGACGAGGAGCGGCTGGCCGGGGTCGGGCTCGGCGGCGATGTCGCGCAGCACCGCATCGATCGCCGCCTTGTCGCCGCGGTCACGCGCGATCCGCGCCGTCAGGACGCGCGCGACGAGCCGGTAGGGGCGGCCTGCATCGCCCGGCGTGGCGGCGAGTTCGGCGAGCAGGCGCAGCGCCTCCGAATCGAGCTTGGTCTTGTGCAGCGCCCATGCACGGTGAAGGTCGGCGGAGACGGCGATCGACGGCTGACCCATTGCGCGTGCATCGGCGGCAACCTTGCGATACGCCGAAAATCCATCCCGCCGGTCGTTTGCCAGCCGCAAATCGGCAACGCGGAGGTCGGCCCACAGCCGATCAGGGCTGCCTGCGGGCAGGAATTCGTGCGTCACCCGGGCGCTGGCATAGGTCGCGGTCCGGACATCGCGCTGCTCACCGTAGTGCGCCGCGACGTTCGCCTGCGCGAGATAGAGTTGCGACAAGGCGACCGGCTCGACGCTGCCCGCGCCCGCCTGCCGCCGCACCGCCTTCGCGAGGACAGCGCGCGCGCCGATGTAATCGCCGCTGCGGAACAGCGCCTCGGCATAGCGGATCGAGACGACGATATCGCGTTTCGGCGAGCACGGCGCGGCGATGCACGCATCGACCGCGGCGGCATAATCCTTGAGCCGCGTGCCGGTGATCGTGATCGCGTCGGCGGCAGGCGGTGCCGGCGCAGCGGCCGTCGCAGCGAGGACGAGGGCAAGGAGAGCGATCGGCATGAGGGCCTCCAGAGCAGCTGGCGGAAACTGTCGCGCACGCCCGGCCGAGTCAATCATCGCCGGATGACGCAGCGGCGGCGACGCCGTATGATGAGGTTCCACCCGCGCGAGGCCCCGTGACCCAAAGCTATTTCGTCAAGACCTTCGGCTGCCAGATGAACGTCTATGATTCCGAGCGGATCGGCGAGCTGCTGGAGGCCGAAGGCTATGCCGCCGCACCCGATGCGGGCCGCGCCGACGTCGTCGTGCTCAACACCTGTCACATCCGCGAGAAGGCGGCGGAGAAGGTCTATTCGGACATCGGCCGGTTGAAGGCATCGCGGCGGCCCAACGGGATCAAACCCGTCGTCGTCGTCGCCGGCTGCGTCGCGCAGGCCGAGGGGGCGGAGATCGTCCGCCGCGCGCCCGCGGTCGACGTCGTCGTCGGGCCGAACGCGTATCACCGGCTGCCGGCGATGCTCCGCGGGTCGGGAGCGGTCGACACCGACATGCCGGTCGAATCGAAGTTCGCCGTCCTGCCGCCGCGCCGCGCCGTCGTGCCGGCATCGGCGTTCCTCACGGTGCAGGAGGGTTGCGACAAGTTCTGCACCTTCTGTGTCGTGCCATACACACGCGGGGCCGAACTCTCGCGACCCGCCGACGCACTCGTCGCCGAAGCCGAGGCGCTCGTCCAAGGCGGTGCGCGCGAACTCACGCTGCTCGGGCAGAACGTCAATGCCTATCGCGATGTGACGACGACGTTCGCCGGATTGCTGGCGAGGATCGCGGCTGTGCGGGGTTTGGTGCGCCTGCGCTACACGACGTCGCATCCGCGCGACATGAACGACGAACTGATCGCCGCGCACCGCGACCTGCCGCAGCTGATGCCGTACCTCCATTTGCCGGTGCAGTCGGGATCCGACCGCCTGCTCAAGGCGATGAACCGCGCCCACACTAGGGCGAGCTACCTCGCGATCCTCGACCGCCTCCGCGCCGCCCGCGCCGATATCGCGCTGTCGGGCGACTTCATCGTCGGCTTCCCGGGCGAAACCGACGCCGATTTCGCCGAAACACTCAGCATCGTGCGCGAAGTCGGCTACGCCCAGGCGTACAGCTTCAAATACTCGCCCCGCCCCGGCACTCCGGCTGCGACGATGGGCGAGCAGGTCCCCGAAAACGTCAAGGACGCGCGGCTCGCCGAGCTCCAGGCGACGATCGGCGAAACCGCGCTCGCGTTCAACCGCGCCAGCGTCGGCAAGCGCTGCGATGTGTTGCTCGAACGCCCCGGTCGCCGCCCCGGACAGCTCATCGGCAAGTCACCGTGGCTGCAATCGGTATTCGTCGTCTCGCCATCGGCGAAGATCGGGGATATCGTCACCGTCGACCTGATCGATGCCCAGCCCAACAGCCTCGAAGGAGCGCCTGTGATCGCCAACACGTCGACCCTGACCCGAGCTGCCGCCTAGTGCCGAAGAAACCAGCGCCCCGGAGCAATTCGGGTGGGGGAACGCGTTCCGGGGGCAGCGGCTCGCGCCCGCAACGTCCGGGATCGCCGGTGACCGGCGCGAGCGACCGCGTCAGGCTCGAGCTCGAATACGACCGCCCGCAACTGCTCGGGCCGTTGTTCGGCCAGTACGACCAGAATTTGATCGTCCTCGAAAACCGCCTCGGCGTTTATATTGCGGCGCGGGGCAACAAGGTGTCGATCGAGGGCGAAGCCGATAGCGCCGCCCGCGCGCGCGATATCCTGATAACCCTCTACAATCGCTTGACGCAGGGGCACGGCGTCGATGTCGGCGATGTCGAGGCGGCGGTGCTGATGAGCGCCGAGCCGACGCTCGCCGGGCTGACCCTCGCCGACGACGGCGGCCCCAATCCCGCGGTCGTCATCCGCACCCGGCGCAAGACGATCGTGCCGCGCTCGCCGACGCAGGTCCGCTATATCGAGGCGCTTGGTCGCGACGACGTCATCTTCGCGCTCGGACCGGCGGGCACCGGCAAGACCTACCTTGCGGTGGCACAGGCGGTCAGCCAGCTCGTCGCCGGGTCGGTCGACCGGCTGATCCTGTCGCGCCCCGCGGTCGAGGCGGGCGAACGGCTCGGCTTCCTCCCCGGCGACATGAAGGACAAGGTCGATCCGTACCTCCGCCCGTTGTACGACGCGCTCTACGACATGCTGCCGACCGAGCAGGTCGAGCGTCGGCTGAGTTCGGGCGAAATCGAGATCGCGCCGCTCGCCTTCATGCGCGGGCGGACGCTGGCGAACGCGTTCATCATCCTCGACGAGGCGCAGAACACGACGCCGCTCCAGATGAAGATGTTCCTGACGCGCTTCGGCCAGGGATCGCGAATGGTCGTCTGCGGCGACCCCAACCAGGTCGACCTGCCCAACCCGGCGTCGTCGGGGCTGGCCGACGCGGTCCGCAAGCTCGACGGCATCCCCGGCATCGCGACGCTCCGCTTCAGCTCGCGCGAAGTCGTCCGCCACCCGATCGTCGGCGCGATCGTCGAGGCGTACGAGGGACCGCCGCAGGATGGGTGAGCCGCGATGCTGACCGTCGACACCGAAATCGCCGCGGGAGACTGGGGCAACGCCGGCTGGGAGGGCATCGCGTCCGCCGCCGTCGCCGCCGCGCTCGCGCAGACGACGCACGCGCATCTCGACCGTGCGGGCTATGCCGTCGAGGTCGCGGTGCGGCTGACCGACGACGCCGAGGTCCGCACACTCAACGCGCAATACCGGCATCAGGACAAGCCGACCAACGTCCTGTCGTTTCCGATGGTCCAGCCCGACCTGCTCGACGGGCTCGCCAATTCCGACGACGGCGAGGTTCTGCTCGGCGATATTGTGCTGGCGTACGAGACCTGCGCCGCCGAAGCCGCGGCCAAGGGACTGCCCCTCGCCGACCACGCGCGCCACCTGATCGCGCACGGCATGCTCCACCTTCTCGGCCTCGATCACGGCGACGATGCCGCCGCTGAGCACATGGAAGCACTCGAAACCGCCGCACTGGCCACACTCGGGCTTGCCGATCCGTACGCGGCGACCGATTAAGGGGCATGGCCGACCCTCACCCTAGCACCGACTTCGCCACACGGATGTGGCGGGGTCTACGGACGATGATCGCGGGCGGCGGCGCCGAGCCGACCCTGCGCGAAAGCCTCGAGGAGGCGATCGACGAGCACGTCGGCGAACCCGCCGACCGCGATGACCTGTCGGCGGTCGAGCGGACGATGCTCAAGAACCTGCTTCATTTCGGCGAGCGGCTGGTCGACGACGCCGCCGTGCCCCGCGCCGATATCGTCGCGTTCGACGTCGACGATCGCTTTGCCGACCTCGTCGAGCTGTTCCGCGAGGCGGGTCACAGCCGCCTGCCGGTATTCGAGAACAGCCTCGACAACGTCGTCGGCATGATTCACATCAAGGACGTCTACACCCGCATCGCGACGACCTTCGACGACGCGGTCAGCTCGAAGCCATTCACCGACTTCGATGTCCGCACCCTGCTCCGCACCGTCCTGTTCGTGCCGTCGTCGATGCGCGTGCTCGACCTGCTCGCGCGGATGCGGTCGGGGCGGACGCACATGGCGATCGTCGTCGACGAATTCGGCGGCACCGACGGGCTGGTGACGATCGAGGATCTCGTCGAGGAGATCGTCGGCGACATCGAGGACGAGCACGACGAGGACGGGGCGAAACTGCTCCAGGCGATCGGCGACGACCTGTACGAGGCCGACGCCCGGCTCGAATTGTCCGAACTCGAGGAGACGACCGGCCAGGTCTTCGCGACCGACCAGATCGGCGGCGAGGTCGATACATTGGGCGGCATGGTCTTCATGCTCGCCGGGCGGGTGCCGGCGGTCGGCGAGATGATCGACCATCCATCGGGCTGGCGGTTCGAAGTGATCGCCGGCGACCCGCGGATGGTCCGCCGGCTGCGGCTGTATCCGCCGGTCCCCGCACCATAGAATTCGCTGTCCTACAGACCCCGGCTCGCACTAGCGTTCACCCGAACGAGACGAAGGTCGAACGATGGCGCAACCCGAAACACGCGGAGACCGGCAAGCGAACCGCCGCGGTTGCGTGAGGAGCGCGTTTCGTTTCGACGTGGCGTCAACTTCGTCAACTTCCAGATTTTCGATCGATCCCGACCTGTACCTATTCGGTGAAATGCGCCGCGAACAGCGTGCTGCCTCTACCTCGCCGCGTGGCGGCGTTAACGAAACAAGCTC
>JAYTTV010000033.1:0-11210 GCA_043745075.1 Sphingomonadaceae bacterium | reverse complement strand
CGTCGGTTTTCTTCGCCAACCGCGGCGGCGACATCGGCCCGACGACGTTCATCGGCTTCGCGTCGTTCGCGACTCCGACGACGATTCAGTATTCGGGCTCGGAGAGCATCCTCGGCTTCCGCTTCGATAACGGCAGCGGCACTCAATATGGTTACGCCGATTTCGCCGGGTCGAGCCTCCACGGCTACCGCGTCGAGACGACCCCCGGCGCCAGCGTCGCGATCGGATCGGTTCCCGAGCCGGCAGCATGGGCGTTGATGATCAGCGGCTTCGGCTTCGTCGGGGCCGGGATGCGGTCGCGCCGGTCGGCAGCCATCACCGCTTAGACCGCGTCGATCTCGCGGCGCAGTGTCGCGAACAGGTCGGGAATTGCCGTCAGGAACGGGCGTTCGGCGTCGAGTATCGCGTCGAACGCCTTTTTCTTGAGCGCGGCGATCCTTGCCGGGTCGATCGCGTCGTCGACGGTCGACACGACGATGTCGATCAGCCGGTCGGCGGCGTGGAGGCGACCCCACAGGTAGTCGTTTTCGCGATAGGCGCGGCTGAAGAACGCGCCGAACGAATTGAACTGCGTCCCCTTGAGCGTCGCCATATAGCCGCCGCCACGGATCGTCGTTGCGTCCTCAGGCGCGATCCGGTCGACCTTGATCTCGTCGAACTCGTCGAGGCCGTCGCCCTGGAGCAGCGGCAGCATCGCGATGTCGTAGAACGGAAAGCCGAGATAGGCGCGGAGGAGCGCGCGGCGGACATCCTTGGTCAGGTCCATCGCGAACAGCTCGACCAGCCGCGCATCGGTCGCGGTGTCGAGCGCACGGAGGTCGAGCGCCGCCTCGAACGCCGCCATCGCCGCCGCCGGCTCTCCTGTGACCCCCGCGCGCACGTCGTCGCCGTAGAACTCGTCGCGCCGCCGGTCGAGATACGGCGCGAGCAGCGCGTACAGCGACGCCTTGAGCGCCTCGATTGCGCGCCGGTCGGCAGGATCGATCTGCGCCACCGCGAGCCGGTTCAATCTTCGCAGCAGGAAGCGCAGCCGCCGGATGCGGAAGTCGAGGTCGAAGCGCCGGAGGAAACCGACGAACGCCGATCCAGCGCCGCCGCGCTCGGCGGCATCCTCGACGACGAGCGCCTGGTTGGCGACATAGGCGGCAACGCCCGGGCCCGACCCGCCGAGCGCGGCGATCCGCGCGGCGATCCCGTCGACGACTTGCGCGAGCTTGAGTTGTCCGTAGGCCGAATAAGCAAAGCCCGCGCGCTGCGCCGCCACCGTCTGGGCGCGCGACCGCCAGTCCGACAGCCGCGCCGCCGACAGCGGCAGGAAGAAGAAGCGCGCGCCGATCGCCCCCTCGATCGCCGCGTCGACCTGCCCCGCCATGCCGTCGACGACCTGCCGCAGCCGCCGGACGCGCACCGACAGCGCCGCGATCGCCTCGAGATTGTCGCGGATCGGCTGTTCGCGCGGGATGTCGGCGAGCGCGCGGAGGATCGTCGTGAAGAACCCCGGCGGCTCCCCCGGCGTGCCCTTGCCGCCGTGCGCGCCGGGCTTGGGGTCGATATAGACGAACCGGCGGTCGACCTCGCGGTGCGCCGGACGATGGCGCAGCGCCTCGATCGCCGGTCCGAACGGGCGGTTGTTGAGCACGCTGCCGTCGATCAGCGACGCCTGCTCATAGACCTGCCCCATCGCCGCGCGGCGCGGGAAGATGCGCTTGAGGAAAGCGGTCCGCCCCGGCCACGCGGCGTTGCGCTCGGCGAGCACGGCGTCGATCTCGCCGACCTGCGCCGGCGGGAACGCGCCTGGAAACGATGCGGTCGCGCGCGCAGCGAAGGCGAGCTCGGCGGGGTCGCCGATCGTCCGCGGCCCGGCATGCTCGCCGCTGCTGTGGAAGTCGATCACCAGCCGGTGCTCGGTCTCGACGATCTGCGGCGGCGAATGCAGCGCCAGCGCCTCGGGCCGGCCGTGGAAGTCGGTGACGGTGACGAACAGGTCGAGCGGCAGCCCCTCCGGAATCAGCGGCGGCGCGGGGGCGTGGACCTCCATCGCCTTGAGCGCGTCGTAAAGCATCGCGGTGAAGCCGACGCCTGAGAACGGCGGGCGGAACCAGCGCGAGCGCATGAAGCGCGACAGCTTGGCGCGGACCTCGACCCGCGCCGCCGGGTCGACGACATCGTCGGCCATGCCGTAACCCTTCGACCGCGCATACCAGACCAGCGGCGTTGCCCACCACTTGCTGAACCGGCCGGCCGCGACGGCGTCGGCGTCGAGCAGTTTATCGACGTCGGCCCCGGCCAGCCACAGGTCGCGAAGCGGCTCCAGGTCGTGCCCGCCGGCGATCGCGTGCGACAGCAGGATGCCGTTGATGCCCCCCGCCGACGCGCCCGCAACGATATCGACGAGGACGCGGAGGTTGAGATGCGGCTCGAGCTCGTCGAGCAGGGCAGCATAGACGATCTCGGTATCGCCCGACGGCGCCTCGCCGTGGGTCCGTGCCGCCGATGCGCGGAGCAGCTTCCACACCTCCTTGGTGATGCCGTGCATGTAGATCGCGAGGCTGACCCCGCCGTAGCAGACGAGCGCGAGCCGCAATTCCTTCTCGCGCATCGTCACGCTCCCTCGGGTCCATCTACGCTATCATTCGGCTGGAACCCCGAATAGTTTCACCGCTCAGGGGGCCGCATGACCGACAAGAGCCACGACCGCTTCCAGCTCGAACGGCTGGCGTTCTTCAGCGACGCGGTGTTCGCGATCGCGATCACGCTGCTGATCATCGAGGTGCGCCTGCCGCCGGGCCTCCCCGATTCCGAACGGGCGATCGCGCAGGCGCTCGCCGACCTGATCCCGCAATATATCGGCTTCTTCGTCAGCTTCTTCGTCATCGGCCGTTTCTGGATCGGGCACCACCGCGTCTTCGGGCGGCTGCAGCGCGTCGACGACGGGCTGATCTGGCGCAACCTGCTGTTCCTGATGACGATCGCGTTCATGCCGTTCCCGACCGCGCTCGTCAGCCACTTCGTCAGCACCCGCGTCGGGGTCGGGGTCTATGCGGCGTGGCTGACGCTGGCGGGGGTCTTCAACCTCATCCTCGAACGCTATGCGATGCGGGGGCCGCTGGCCGTGCCGGGCGGGCTCGACGATTTGCGGCGATGGGCGCGCGCGGGCTGGGCGCCGATCGTCGTCGGCGTGCTCGCGTTCGGCTGCGCGATGGTGTCGCCGCACCTCGCACTGATCCCGTTGTGGACCAGCCCGGTCATCACCCGGCTGATCAACCGCAAGCCGAAAGCAAGTTAGGCGCGCGCCAGCCGGCGGTAGCGGAGCGCGGCGCCGGCAAATCCCAGCCCGGCGACGAGCAGCACCCACGTCGCCGTGTCGGGGACCGTCGCGACCCCCGAGACGAGGTAGCGGACGTCGCCGCCGCTCGCATTGTAGCAGTTCCCCGACCCGCGACACTCGTACGACGACGTCAGCAGCGCGACGCTGCCGGTCGCCGTGGCGATGTCGGACGCGAAACCGATATGCAGGTCATCGGTATAATTCGCCTGGTTCACGTCGACAGTGAAGGCGGTGTTCGATGCCGAATTGCCGGGTACCTTATAGGTCGCACCGCTGAAGACGCCCTGAGCCTGCGTCGTCAGGTGGGCGGTGGCGAGGAAGCCGTAGTAGTTGAGCGAGAAGCTTCCGGCCAGCGTGGTGCCGTCGCTGAACACACCAGCGATCTTCCACACGCTCGCGTCGGCCGCCGCCGGAAGTGCGAGGACCGCGGCAAGCGCCAAGTGTTTGAAAAATCGTATCATGCCCATCCCCATCGCCGGCTTCGCCGGCGACCGGATGCCCGGTACGGAAGTCGTTACGGTTCAATAACCATAGGTTGTTAAGATTGGCTTGATTGTCGTCGGCACCCCCGCAAGTAAACCGGTTGCGTGCCGTCACGCGCGCGCCTATGTTCCTGCTTCGTTCACTGGAGTCCGCATGGCTCGTGCCGCCGTTCGCTACGTCTGCCAGTCGTGCGGGACCACGAGTCCGCGCTGGGCGGGGCAGTGCGGCGACTGCAACGAATGGAACACGATCCAGCAGGAGGCGGCCCCGGTCGTCACCGCATTCAGCGCCAAGCACAGCCTGAGCAGCGGCGGGCGCGGGATCGGGCTCACCGGGCTCGACGACGATGTCGCGATCCCGCCGCGGACCTCGACCGGGATCGCCGAGCTCGACCGCGCGCTCGGCGGCGGGCTCGTCGCCGGGTCGGCGGTGCTGATCGGCGGCGACCCTGGCATCGGCAAGTCGACGCTGCTGCTACAGGCTGCTGGGCGGATGGCGCTCGACGGGACTCGCGTCGCGTATATCTCGGGAGAGGAAGCCGCCGACCAGGTCCGCCTGAGAGCGCGGCGTCTGGGCCTCGCCAAGGCCCCGGTCGCGCTCGCGGCGGCGACGTCGGTCCGCGATATATTGACGACGCTCGGCCAGGGCCCGACTCCCGGGCTCGTTGTCATCGATTCAATCCAGACGATGCACTCGGACACGCTCGAAGGCGCGCCCGGCACCGTGAGCCAGGTCCGCGCCGCCGCGCACGAGCTGATCCGCTATGCCAAAACCAGCGGCGCCGCGCTCGTCCTCGTCGGCCACGTCACCAAGGACGGGCAGATCGCCGGGCCGCGCGTCCTCGAGCACATGGTCGACACCGTGCTGTATTTCGAAGGCGAGCGCAGTCACCAGTACCGCATCCTCCGCGCGGTCAAGAACCGCTTCGGCGGGACCGACGAGATCGGCGTCTTCGCGATGGGAGCCGACGGACTCGAGGAGGTCGCCAACCCGTCGAGCCTGTTCCTCACCGACCGCGAGCACGCCGTCAGCGGCGCGGTGGTGTTTCCCGCGCTGGAGGGCACGCGCCCGGTCCTCGTCGAAATCCAGGCGCTCGTCGTCCGCCTGCCGTCGGGGGCGACCCCGCGCCGCGCCGTCGTCGGCTGGGACACCGCGCGGCTGGCGATGATCCTCGCGGTCCTCGAGGCGCGCTGCGGACTGAGCTTCTCGAACTGCGAGGTCTATCTCAACGTCGCGGGCGGCCTGCGGATCAACGACCCCGCCGCCGACCTCGCCGTCGCCGCCGCGCTCGTCTCGGCGCTGACAGAGACCCCGGTCGGCCACGACACGGTCGCGTTCGGCGAAATCGCGCTGTCGGGCGAGGTCCGCGGCGTCGGCCACGCCGGACTGCGGCTCAAGGAAGCGGCGAAGCTCGGGTTTGCGGCGGCGCTGGTGCCGGGGAGCACCGATGCGAGCGGCGGGATGCGCACGGCGAAGTTCCGCACGCTGGCAGGGCTGGTCGATCATCTGGGGGTGAAGACGTAAACCCCTCTCCCACTTGGGGAGAGGGTTTTGCCCGCCACCCAAACCCGCTAAGCCCCCGGACCATGGCCAATCTCACCGCCCTCGACATCGTCGTCCTCCTGCTGATCCTCCTCGGCGGGCTCGCCGGCCTAGCGCGCGGGTTCGTTACCGAGGTGCTGTCGCTGCTCGCGTGGGTCGCGGCGATCATGGCCGTGCGGTTCCTGTATCCGGTCGGCAAGACCGTCGCGCTCCACATCACCGGCACCGATTCGGGCGCGGCGATCCTCGCCTTCGCGTCGATCTTCCTGACGACCTTCATCGTCTTCCGGATGATCGCGGGCGAGCTCGGCGACCGCACGAAGTCGTCGGTGGTCGGCCCGGTCGACCGCGTCCTCGGCCTCGGCTTCGGCGCGTTCAAGGGGCTGATCGGGGCGTCGATCCTGTTCCTCATCGTCCAGTTCGGCTACGACACGATGGAGGACGGCGCGCCGCGCCCGATGTGGCTGACCGCGTCGCGGACCGCGCCGCTGCTCGAAGTGACGTCGAAGGCGATGGTCGATTTCGTCGAGAAGCGCCGCCACCCGGTCACGGCAGCACCGGTCGACGAGCCGGCGAGCAGCGACCGCGCCGGTCACGACCGACCCAACCGCGAGCGCCCTGCGGCCAAAGGCTATGGCAAGGACGATCGCGGCGCGCTCGACCGGCTGCTCGACAGCGGCTCGAAGACCCCGTTGTGAGCGCGATTCGTCTCTACGACACGATGCGCCGGGCGAAGGTTGACTTCGAACCCGCCGACCCCGCGCGCGTGACGATGTATGTCTGCGGCCCGACGGTCTACGGGCGCGCGCACATCGGCAACGCCCGGCCCGCGGTGGTGTTCGACGTGCTCCAGCGCCTGCTCCGCCACACCTACGGCGCTGACAACGTCGTCTACGCGCGCAACATCACCGACATCGACGACAAGATCATGGCGGCGGCGGTGGCCGAGGGAGTCGCCCCCAGGGTCATCACCGACCGCTACGAGGCGCACTACCTCGCCGACATGGGCGCGCTCGGGGTCCAGCCGCCCGACGTCGCGCCGCACGCGACCGACCATATCCCGCAGATGGTGGCGATGATCGCCGACCTCATCGGCAAGCGCGCCGCCTACGCCGCCGAGGGCCATGTCCTGTTCGACGTCACCGCGCCCGGCGACTACGGCAAGCTGTCGCGCCGCCCATTGGACGAGATGATCGCCGGTGCCCGCGTCGAAGTCGCCCCGTACAAGCGCAACCCCGCCGATTTCGTCCTGTGGAAGCCGAGCACCCCCGACCAGCCCGGCTGGGAATCGCCATGGGGGCGCGGGCGCCCGGGGTGGCACATCGAATGCTCGGCGATGATCGCGGCGCATCTCGGCCCCAATGCGGAGCATCCCAATCCGACGATCGACATCCACGGCGGCGGCCTCGACCTGATCTTCCCCCACCACGAGAACGAACTCGCCCAGTCGACCTGCGCCCACGACGGTGCGCCGCTGGCACAGGTGTGGATGCACAACGGCTTCCTCAGCATGGGCGACACGAAGATGTCGAAGTCGCTGGGCAATGTAGTGACGGTCGATGCGCTGCTGGAGCAGGGATGGACCGGCGAGGTGCTGCGGCTGGCGCTGCTGAGCGCGCACTACCGCCAGCCGCTGGCGTGGACGGAAGACTTGCTCACGCAAAGCAAAGCGACGCTCGACCGCTGGCAGGGCTTCCTTCGACGTTCGGACGTCGCCGCGACCGAAGTGCCCGAGCGCGTGATGACCGCACTGGCCGACGACCTCAACACACCTGCAGTGGTGGCGGCGATCGCGCGCCTGTCGCGCCTCGACGACGTCGGCGGGATGCGCGCGGCGATGGGGCTGATGGGGTTGCTCGAGCCAATCGTCGAGCACGCTGAACCGCAACTTGCTCCGGCAACTTCGGATGCGACCCCTGTCCCCACGACGATCGACGACCTTGTCACCGCGCGTACCGCAGCACGCGCGCGCAAGGACTTCGCCGAATCCGACCGCATCCGCGACGAGTTAGTGGCGCAGGGGATCGTCCTCGAAGACAGTTCCTCGGGCACGACTTGGCGGCGCGCGTAGCCCACTCGCGCAAGGTGAACCGCCGTGCTCCAGCGCCCCAATAGTTGACGACTGGGTTTGGCGCTCACGGCCCCATCGCCTATATCGGACTCCATGAGCGAAGCCCTCTACAACACCCGGATTCTCCGTCTCGCTGCATCGATCCCGCACGCCGTCCGCCTCGACGCGCCGCAGGCGAGTGTGGTCCGCGTATCGCCGATCTGCGGCAGCCGGGTGACGGTCGATCTCGACCTCGACGACGCGGGCCGGGTGGTGCGCTTCGGGCAGGAGGTGCGGGCGTGCGCGCTGGGGCAGGCGTCGGCGGCGCTTATGGGCACGCATGTCGCCGGACGGACCGGGGCGGAGATCGCCGCCGCGCGCGATGCCCTTGCGGCGTATCTGAAGGGCGAGGCTGAGACGCCGGGCGACTGGCCGGGGCTCGACCTGTTTGCCCCGGCGCGTCCGCACAAGGCGCGCCACGGCTCGATCCTCCTCGCCTTCCAGGCGGCGGCGCAGGCGGCTGACGAGGCCGCAGCCGCCGATCTCAGCGCCGCAACCGCCGCCAACACCGCCGCGTTGACCCCCGCGTGATGCACGACACGTCCGCGCTCCGCGACGCGGTCGTCTATCTCGCAGCGGTCGTCATCCTCGTCCCGCTGTTCGCCAAGCTCAAGCTCGGCGCGGTCCTCGGCTACCTCGCCGCGGGTATCCTGATCGGCCCCGGGCTGCTCGGCCTCGTCACCGACACCGACGGCATCGGCCAGATCGCCGAATACGGCATCGTCCTGCTGCTGTTCGTCATCGGGCTCGAACTCAAGCCGTCGCGCTTATGGGCGTTGCGGCGCGACATCTTCGGGCTCGGCCTCCTCCAGGTGACGGTGTGCGGGCTGGCGCTGACGGGCGTCCTGCTCGGCGTGACCGGCCTGTCGTGGCAGGCGGCGCTCGTCGTCGGGCTCCCGCTCGGCCTGTCGTCGACCGCGCTGGTCATGCAGCTGCTCGCCGAGCGCCAGCTGACCGACACCCCGTTCGGCGAGCGCATCTTCGCCATCCTGCTGTTCCAGGACATCGCGATCGTCCCGTTGCTGACCGTCGTCGGCGCGCTGTCGCGGCTGCCCGACCCGACCGCGCGGCCCGGCTGGCAGACCGCCGCCCTCACCGTCGCCGCGCTCGCCGGGCTGGTGCTCGCGGGCCGCTACCTGATGAACCCGCTGTTCAAGCTGATCGGGCGTTTGGGCGCGCGCGAGGCGTTCGCTGCCGCCGCGCTGTTCACCGTCCTCGGCGCGGCGCTGCTGATGCAGAGCCTCGGCCTGTCGATGGCGCTCGGCGCGTTCGTCGCCGGGGTGATGCTCAGCGAGTCGCCGTACCGCCACGCGCTCGAGGCCGACATCGAGCCGTTCCGCGGGCTGCTCCTCGGTCTGTTCTTCGTCTCGGTCGGGATGACGCTCGACCTGACCGTGCTGCGCGACAATCCGGTGATGGTCGTGCTGCTCGTCGCGGCGTTGATGGCGACCAAGACCATCGTCATCGGCGGGCTGGCGCGGCTGTTCGGCACCGGCTGGATCCGCGCGCTGCAGATGGGATTGCTCCTCGCGCAGGGCGGCGAGTTCGGCTTCGTCCTGTTCGCGCAGGCGCAGCGCGGGCTGTTGATCGATGTCTCGGCGGCGAACCTGTTCGGCGCGGTGGTGACGGTGTCGATGGTGCTGACCCCGTTCGCCGCGAAATTCGCCGCGGTGTTCAACCGCGCCGCGCCGAAGCGCACCGACCTCGACGGGCCCGACAAGGTCGTCCACCGCGACGCCGACGCGCGGGTCATGCTCGTCGGCGCGGGGCGGTTCGGGCAGGGTGTCGCGCAGATGCTGCTCGCGCGCGGCGTCGAGGTGATCGCGATCGATCTCGATCCCGAACTGATCGACGTCAGCAACCTGTTCGGCAACCGCGTCTATTTCGGCGACGGTCGGCGGGTCGACGTGCTGCGCGCCGCCGGGGCCGAGGGGGCGCAATTGCTCGTGCTGGCGAACGACGGCGCGTGGCCGCCCGAAGCGACGCTCGAACCGATCCGCGCGGAGTTCCCGCACCTGAAGATCCTCGCCCGCGCGTTCGACCGCATCCACCTGCTCGCGCTGACCCGGGCGAATGTCGATGCGAGCGTGCGCGAGGTGTTCGACGGGTCGATCGCGCTTGGCCGCGAGGCGCTCGCGCTGCTCGGCACCGAGCCCGAGACGATCGTCGCGATCGAGGCCGAGTTCCGCCGCCGCGACGCCGAGCGGCTCGAGGAGCAATTGTGCAGCGGCGACCAGCTGTCGGGCGTCGACAAATTGTTCCGCCCCGGATCGGTGTTCGTCCCCGACGCCCTCGGCGAAATTCCGTTCCAGATTTAAGGGGAACGGACTCGACGGCACAGCCCGGTTGCCCGATACGTCAACCAACACGCATTGGGGAGTTCGAGCATGACGACGAGCCGTGAAATCCGTTTGATGAGTCGGCCCGAGGGGATGCCCGTCGCCGACAACTTCGAGGTCGCGACCGTCGACCTTGCCGCGCCGACCGCCGGGCAGATCCGCGTTCGCAACCGCTTCATGTCGGTCGATCCGTATATGCGCGGACGGATGTACGACCGCCCAAGCTATGTCCCGCCGTTCCAGCTCGGCCAGCCGCTTCAGGGCCACGCGATCGGCGAAGTCGTCGAAAGCCACGCCGAAGGTTACGCGGTCGGCGATATGGTGACGTCGATGCTCGGCTGGCGCGAGGAATTCGTCGTCGACCCATCGGTTTTTGCCGCCATGCCGGGAATGTTCGAGAAACTGCCGCCGCTTGCCGGGATCAGCCCCAGCGCGTTCCTCGGCGTCCTCGGCATGCCGGGAATGACAGCGTATGCCGGGCTGCTGCAGATCGGCGCGCCCAAAGCTGGCGAGACGGTGTTCGTCAGCGGGGGTGCGGGCGCGGTCGGCTCGACCGTCGCGCAGATCGCCAAGCTCAAGGGCTGCACGGTGATTGCCACCGCGGGCAGCGCGGAAAAGTGCGAGTGGCTGCGGTCGGTCGGCGTCGACCACGCGATCAATTACAAGACCGGCAATTTGCTCGACGCCGTCCGGTCGGCCGCCCCGAAGGGCATCGATGTCTATTTCGACAACGTCGGCGGCGAGCACCTCGAGGTCGCGATCGAACTGGCCAACCCGTTCGCGCGCTTCGCCGAATGCGGTATGATCGCGCAATATAATGCCACCGAGGCCGTGCCCGGGCCGCGCAACATGATCCTGGTGGTCGGCAAGCGGCTCAAGATACAGGGGTTCATCGTCAGCGACTTTGCCAGCCTGCGCGACCAGTTCGTCGCCGAGATGGGCGGGTGGATCGCGGACGGCCGGATCAAGTGGGAGGAGACGGTGATGGAGGGTATCGACCAGGCCCCGGCGGCGTTCCTCGGGCTTTTCACCGGGGGAAATACGGGGAAGATGGTGGTCAAGCTTTAGCGCGGCGAGTGGCTAGCGGAGGATTGCCCTTCGCGATCGTCCGCTAGCCACCGACTCGCGCGAGCGCCGGCCGGCGGGGCGGCGGCCGAAAGCCGCCGAACCCGTCCGACGAAGGCGCGGGCTTTGCCCGCGACCCCCCGCGAGCGAGCAACCCTGCCGGGCTCTGGAACTGCGAATTGAGGGCGCCGCGGCAAAGCCGCGCCGTCGGACGGCGCCGCAACGCTGCCGGCCGGTCGTGAACGCTTCAAGCAAGATTTAGCTTCGCTAAATCTTGCGCGCTACACGACCTCAAACAACCCAGCCGCGCCCATCCCGCCCGCCGTACACATCGACACGACGA
>JAYTTV010000032.1:0-2860 GCA_043745075.1 Sphingomonadaceae bacterium | reverse complement strand
GGTCCGGGCCGGGGGCGGAAGCCGCCCCCGGTTCAGCCGACCTTGACGCCCTTCCAAAAGGCGACACGATCCTTAATCTCGATGGCCGCGGCCTTGGGCTCGGCATAATACCAGGCGGCATCGACGTTGGTCTTGCCGCCCGCGTTGACCGAATAATAGTTGGCAGTGCCCTTCCACGGGCAGACGCTCGTGGTCTTGCTCGGCGACAGGACGCCCGACGCGACCGATGCAATCGGAAAATAATGGTTGTTCTCGACGACGACCGTATCGTTCGATTCGGCGATGACGACTTCGTTCCAGATTGCCTTGACCATCTCGATCCTCCCTGCGTGAAGCCGCGATATAGGTTGCGCGACCCGATTTTACCCGCGTGACGGTTGGCCGCGCGCGCCTTGCCGTGCATGGTGCTGCGGTGTTCGACCTGCTCCGCCCCGCGCTTTTCCGCCTCGACCCCGAGCGCGCGCATGAATTGACGATCAAAGCGCTCGAATGGGGCCTCGGTCCAAGCGCCCGCGCCGATGATGCGCTGCTCGCCGCCACGATCGCCGGGATCGCACTGCCGAATCCGGTCGGGCTGGCGGCGGGGTTCGACAAGGACGCGCGGGTTCCGGAAGCGATGCTGCGGCTTGGGTTCGGCTTCGTCGAGGTCGGGACCGTTACCCCGCGCCCGCAGGCGGGGAACGCCAAGCCGCGCATCTTCCGCCTCGTCGCCGACGACGCGGTGATCAACCGGCTCGGCTTCAACAACGGCGGCGTCGCGGCGGCGGTAGCGCGGCTCGCGGCAAAGCGTCCGAAGGGCGTTGTCGGCGTCAACATCGGCGCGAACAAGGACAGCGTCGACCGCGTCGCCGACTATGTCGAGGGGACCCAGGCGGTTCGCGACGTCGCTGACTACATCACCGTCAACATCTCCTCGCCGAACACCCCCGGGCTGCGCGGCCTGCAGGACCCCGGCGAGCTTACCGCGCTGATCGCCGCCGTGCTCGGCGAGGCGCGCGGGCTGCCGGTGTTCGTCAAGGTCGCCCCCGACCTCGACCTCGACGCGATCGACGGCATCGCCCGCGTCGCGCTCGACGGCAAGGTCGCCGGACTGATCGTATCGAACACCACGCTCGCGCGCCCCGGAATCGCCAGTTCCGAAGCGGGCGGCCTGTCGGGCGCGCCGCTGTTCGGCCCGTCGACCGAGATCCTCCGCGCCTTCGCGCGCGCCACCGGCAAGGCGCTGCCGCTGATCGGCGCGGGCGGGGTTGCGACGGGCGCGCACGCTTATGCCAAGCTCCGCGCCGGGGCGAGCGCGGTCCAGCTTTATACCGGGCTCGTCTATGGCGGCCCGGGGATCGTCGCGACGATCAAGACCGACCTCGCGCGCCTCCTCCGCCGCGACGGCTTCGCCGCGGTCGCCGACGCGGTGGGAGCGGATGCTTGATCGCATTGGCAGCGTCGATATGCTTGTGCGCGGGTAACAGGGAATTCCGGTGAAGCATTTCGTCTCGGCGCTGGCACTTTTCGCGCTCATTCCTGCGGTTTCTGCCGCCAAAGCCCCCGCTGCACCGCAGGCGATGGTCTCCGCCGCCGATCCGCGCGCCGCCGCCGCCGGGATCACGATGCTCAAGGCGGGCGGGAACGCGATGGATGCGATCGCGGCGACGCTGCTCGCGCTGACCGTCGTCGAGCCGCAGTCGTCGGGCATCGGCGGCGGCGGCTTCCTCGTCTACCAGCCCGTCGGGAGCGCGACCCCCGCGACCTTCGACGGGCGCGAGAAAGCTCCGGCATCGGCGACCGACAAGCTGTTCCTCCTCCCCGACGGCACGCCGCAGCCATACCGCGAGGCGATTCCTGGCGGGCGCAGCGTCGGCGTCCCCGGCAACGTCGCGATGATCCGCCTCGCGCACGACAAATACGGCAAGCTGCCGTGGGCGAAGCTGTTCGATCCGGCGATCGCCCTCGCGCGCGGCGGCTACGACATCACCCCGCGAATGGCGAGCGCGATCGCCGAGCGGGCGAAGACGCTCGCGCGGACCCCCGACGCCGCCGCACTGTTCCTCCACGCCGACCTGACGCCGAAGACCGCGGGCGAGCATATCGTCAACGAGGCGCTGGCAAAGACCTTCGAAGCGATCGCCGCGAACGGCCCCGATGCCTTCTACAAAGGCCCTGTCGCGGCGGCGGTCGTCGCTGCGGTGACGTCGGCCCCGACCAACAAGTCGAACATGACGCTGGCCGACATGGCGGCGTATCACGCCAAGGCGCGGCCGCCGGTGTGCGGCGCGTATCGCAGCTACCGCGTCTGCTCGATGGGGCCGCCGTCGGCCGGCGGCACCGCGGTCGTCGCGATGCTCGGCCAGCTCGAGGGCTTCGACATGGCCAAGCTCGGCAAGGACAGCCCGGTCGCGTGGCATTTGTTCGCCGAGAGCGAGCGCCTCGCCTTCGCCGACCGAGCGGCATACGGCGGCGACGCCGATTTCGTCACCGTCCCGACCGCCGGGCTGACTTCGCCGGCGTACATCAAGGCGCGCGGCAAGTTGATCAGCGCGACCAAGGCGATGGCCCACGCCGCCCCGGGAACGCCGCCGGGAGCACCGGTCCGCCATGCGCCGCCGTCGCGCGAAATCCCGGCGACGACCGACTTCGCCGTCGCCGACCGCGCGGGCAATGTCGCGTCGCTGACCTCGACCGTCGAGGGGGCGTTCGGCTCGTCGCTGGTGGCGAACGGCTTCGTCCTCAACAACGAACTGACCGACTTCGATTTCGCCCCCGAGATCGCCGGGGACAAGGTCGCCAACCGGGTGCAGGGCGGCAAGCGCCCGCGCTCGTCGATGTCGCCCGCGATCGTCTACGACAAGGCAGGGAAGGTCGTTCT
>JAYTTV010000031.1:0-11269 GCA_043745075.1 Sphingomonadaceae bacterium | reverse complement strand
CCGCCAGTAACAACATGGCGAATGCCTATGCGAATACTGGGCATCTCAATGAAGCGGAGGACGAATTCAAGCGCGCGTTGGCTCTTTCCCGAGAGCTCAACAGTCCTCTGCTGACGGCGCGCATTATCGCTAACCTTGCCGACTTAGAGATCGATCGACGTGACTATAAAACGGCACGAGTGACGATCCGGCAAGGACTCATTCTGACGGTCGATCCCAAGGCCCGCGCCGAACGTCGGACGTTGCTCGGCACACAGGCACGGCTCGACCTTTCGGAAGGCGATTCCGCAGGCGCGGTCCACGCGGTCGAGCAGGCGTTCGATGGTGCGGAGACTGCCACGACCGACCAAGCCTACCGCACGATCCACCTGACCGCATACCGGGCATATAAGCTGACCGGGGACTATCAGCGCGCGCTCGACCATCTCGAGACATTTCGCTCGCTCGACGACGCCGGGCGGACGCTCGCGACCTCGACCAGCTCGGCGCTGATTGCGGCGCGCTTCGATTTCGCCAACCAGAACACGCGCATCGCCCGGCTCAAGACCTCGCAGCTTCAAGCCGCAGTCATCGTCGCGCAACTCGAAGCACGTCAGCGGACGCTGCTGCTCGCTGGGCTGCTCGTGGTCGTCGCCGGCGCCGCGCTGTTCCTCATCATCTACCTCAGGGCGCTGCGCCGCAGCCGCAACGAGATCCTCGCGGCGAACCGCAAGCTCGAGCAAACCAACACCGAGCTCGCCGAGGCGCTGATGGCCAAGTCGCAGTTTCTCGCGACGACGAGCCATGAGATTCGCACTCCGCTCAACGGCATTCTCGGCATGACCCAGGTCATGCTCGCCGATCAGGCGGTTACCGGAGGCGTTCGCGAACGGCTCGGACTGGTCCATTCGGCGGGGCGGGCGATGCGGACGCTGGTCGACGACATCCTCGACTTCGCCAAAATGGATTCAGGTGCGCTGGCGATCGAGTCAGGACCAGTCGACATCGCCGCGGTCCTGCCCGATCTCGTCGCGCTGTGGCGGGTCGAAGCGCTCGACAAGGGCATCGGGCTCGATGTCGACATCGACGCCGCGCTCGTACCGATCGTCACCGACGCGGTCCGCCTCCGCCAGATCGTCTTCAACCTGCTGTCGAACGCGGTCAAATTCACCACCGAGGGGTCGGTCCGCGTCACGGCTACGCCAACCATGGTCGATAACACCGAGCAGCTCGAGATCGCCTTTCGCGACACCGGCGTGGGTATCCCCGACACCGCGTTCGAGACGATCTTCGAGCCGTTCCGCCAGCTCGACACGAGCACGACGCGGCGCTTCGGCGGGACCGGGCTCGGGCTGGCAATCTCGCGCCATCTCGCCCGCGCGCTCGGCGGCGACATCGTCCTCGACAGCATCCTCGGCGAAGGATCGACCTTCAGGCTGCGGGTCCCTTATGTCCGGGTCGTTGCTGCGGCGACGCCCGGCGTCTTGGTCGAGGACAGGGAAGCGCGCACGCGTCCCAGACTGCTGATCGTCGGCCCCAACCCGATCGCACGGAGCATGCTGCGAACCCGACTCGACCCGCATTTCTACCGTTGCGAAGCGTGCGATATCGGCGAGGCTATCGAGCGAATCACCCAAGGACGGCCCGATATCGTACTGATCGACGCCGACAGTCTCGACGTCGACGGTCTGACCAGCTTGGTCGACCGACTCGCGGCGATGCCCGTCGAGGTTGCCGTGCTCGTCGCGGCCGGCCTCGCGGCGGCGGCCGCCAGCCTTCGCGACCATGGGGCGAGCGCTGTAATCGTCAAGCCAGTCAGCATCGACGGCCTTGTCGAGGCGCTTGCGGCATTGCCCCAGGCGGCACTCCTGCCATGCTAATCGCGGTCATTTGCTGTTCAGCATGGTTTTTTGGGCCCGACTGAACTAGCGATGGATTGGCGTTCGGACATCGGCAGGTCCGCGAGAGGCAGCGATGCAGGTTTTGGCGATCGAAGACGATGCCCTAAATCGCCGTGTAGTCCGCGATATGCTGATGGTTGCGGGGGTCGGCATGGACGAAGCCGACAGCGCCGAGAAGGGCTTGCGGATGATCGACGGTATGGATTTCGACGCCATACTGATGGACCTGCGCATGCCGGGAATGGACGGGTTCGAGGCGATAGGCCTGATCCGCAAGCGCCCCGACGCCAAGGCGATGCTCCCAATCATCGTCATTACCGCCGACGCCGCTGCCAATCTCCGCGAGCAATGCCTCGCCCACGGTGCCGACGAACTGCTGCTCAAGCCGGTCGCGATGGAGGAGCTGTTCGACGCGATCGGCCGCGTCATCGCCGCGCGCTCCGACGGGTCGATGATGGTCTGACGCCTGCGGCTTCGCGACGTCAGCCGCCGATGATGAAGCGCGCGCTCCCTGCACCGTCGTCGCTCACGACGATTTTCAATCCACGCTGTGTCGCAAACGACGCGACCTCGCCCCTCGCCGCCGGGTCGTCGCTCATCATCTCGACCAGCTCCGCGCCGTCGCGCAACGCGCGCGCCAGCCGCAGCACCGGCCATGGGCAGCGCAGCCCGCGCGCGTCGATCAGGGTCGTACCGGTCACCGTCCCCGCATACCACGACGCGAGCAGGGAGCGGGAGTGGCACCATGCTGTGCCGCAGCGAGACGACGCGCGACCCGACTGGCCGGTTGCGCTAACGTCGCCGCCGATGACTGACCAAGCCTCCGCTCCCGACACCGCCGCCAGCCAAGCCACCGCGCCGTCCCGCCACCCGCACGCGCTTGCCTTCATCTTCGTCACCGTCCTGATCGACGTGATCGGCTTCGGCATCATCATGCCGGTGCTGCCCAAGCTGATCATGTCGCTCGCCCGCGTCGACCTCGGCGAAGCGGCGCGGATCGGCGGCTATCTGATGTTCGCCTATTCGGCGATGCAGTTCGTCTCGGGACCGGTCCTCGGCGGGCTATCGGACAAATACGGGCGCCGGCCGGTCCTGCTCGCGTCGCTGACCGCGTTCGGTCTCGACTATCTGCTGACCGGGTTCGCACCGACGCTGGCATGGCTGTTCGCCGGGCGGATCATCGCCGGGATCACCGGCGCATCGTTCAACAGCGCCTATGCCTATATCGCCGACGTCACCCCGCCCGAGCGGCGGACGCAGGATTTCGGGCTGCTCGGCTTCGCCTTTGGCGCGGGGTTCATCATCGGGCCGGCGATCGGCGGGCTGCTCGCGGGGTTCGGCGATCGAACGCCGTTCTTCGTCGCGGCGGGGCTCGCGCTGCTCAACGTCGCCTACGGCTATTTCGCGCTCCCGGAGTCGCTGGCCAAGGCCGACCGGCGCGCGTTCGACTGGCGCCGCGCCAACGTCTGGGGGTCGCTGGTGCGGCTTCGTGCGCTTCGCCCGGCGGTGATGCTCCTCGCCACCGCGACCTTTATGTGGAGCTTCGCGCAGATGTCGCTCCAGTCGACATGGAATTACTTCACCCTCGCGCGCTTCGGCTGGAGCGTGAAGCAGGTCGGCTGGTCGCTCGCCGCGGTCGGCGTTTCGGCGATCATCGCGCAGGCGGTGCTGACCCGCGTGCTGATCCCGCGCTTCGGCGAAAAACGGCTCGTCCCGTGGGCGGTGATGAGCGCGATCGCGAGCTATGTGATCTACGCCAGCGCGAGCGAGGGCTGGATGATGTACGTTGGGATCGCTGTCGGGACGCTGGGCGGGCTTGTCTATCCGTCGCTCCAGTCGTTGATGTCGCAGGAGGTCGGCCGCGATTCGCAGGGCGAACTCCAAGGCGCGGTATCGAGCCTCGTCAGCCTTGCGGCGATCGTCGGGCCGCCGGTAATGACGCAGGCGTTCGCCTATTTCTCCAGTCCCGCCGCCCCGGTCCATCTGCCGGGGGCGGCGTTCGTGCTCGCGGCGCTGCTCGCCTGCGGCACGTTTTTTCTGTTCGAACGTGCGATCGGGACTAAATCCGACCCATCAGCACCAGAATGACGATGATGACGACGATCAAGCCGAGCCCGCCCGACGGGCCATAACCCCAGCCACTCGAATATCCCCAACTCGGCAGTGCGCCGATGAGAAGGAGGATGAGAACGATCAGGAGGATCGTGCCGATGGTCATGGTGCTGCTCCCTGTGTGTACTGTAACAGCTTAACGCACTGCCCCCGTAACGGTTGCGTCGCTGGGTCACCGTCCCTAAATCGCGGCGATGTTAACCGTCGATGCGGCGATCGATCGCCTGAGCCATGCCCTTGCTGCCGCCAAGACCGCGGGGGCCGATGCCGCCGATGCGATCTACGTCGGCGACGCCTCGACCTCGGTCAGTGTCCGTCTCGGCGCGCTCGAGGACATCGGGCGATCGGAAGGCGAGGAGGTCGGCTTGCGCGTCTTCGTCGGGCGGCGTTCGGCGAGCGTGTCGACGTCGGACTTGTCAGTTGCAGCAATGACCGCGGTCGTCGATCGCGCCGTGGCGATGGCACGCGAGGCCCCCGAGGACGAATACGCCGGGCTCGCCCCCGCCGACCGGCTGATGCACGGCGACGCGCCGGCGCTCGACCTCGATGATGGCGGCGATCCCCCGGCCGAACTGCTCAAGGCGCTCGCGATCGAGGCGGAGGATGCTGCGCGCAGCGTTGCCGGGGTGACCAATTCCGAAGGCGGCGGCGGCAGCGCCGGGCGCGCGGTGATGGCGCTGGTGACGTCGACCGGGTTTGCCCGCGGCTATCGCGGCACGAGCTACGGCGTGTCGGCGAGCGTCATCGCGGGCGAGGGCCAGGCGATGCAACGCGACTATGCCTATCACAGCGTCCGCCACTTCGCCGATCTCGACGCCGCTGCCGTCATCGGCCGTGAAGCGGGCGAGCGCGCGACGCGACGGGTCAATCCGTCCAAGCTCGACACGCAGGCGCTGACGATCGTGTTCGATCCGCGCGTCGGCTCGTCGCTGCTTGGGCATTTGGTCGGGTCGATCACCGGCTCGTCGATCGCGCGCGGGACGAGCTTCCTGCGCGACAGCCTCGGCGCCGAGATTTTCGCTCCCAGCGTGACGATCCGCGACGAGCCGCACCGCACCCGCGGCCTGCGCTCACGACCGTTCGACGGCGAGGGGCTGGCGACGACGGCGCGGTCGATCATCGACGCCGGGCGGCTGACGGGCTGGCTGATGGATTCGGCGAGCGCGCGCCAGCTCGGCCTCGAGCCGACCGGCCATTCCGCACGCGGCGTTTCGGGGCCGCCAGGGGCCGGGCCGTCGAACCTCCACATGGTGGCGGGGACGACGTCGCGGGCCGACCTGCTTAAGGGGATCAAGCACGGCTTCTACGTCACCGAGCTGATCGGCATGGGCGTCAACGGCCTGACCGGCGACTACAGCCGCGGCGCGAGCGGCTATCTGATCGAGGACGGCGAGTTGACTGTCCCGGTCGCCGAGGTGACGATCGCGGGCAATCTCAAAGATATGTTCCGCAATCTGACCCCCGCCGACGACCTCGTCTTCCGCCACGCGACAAACGTGCCGACAATCCGCATCGACGGGATGACGCTCGCGGGGGGCTAGCCCGGCCCGCATTCACAACGAAACGGGCGGAGCCGAAGCCCCGCCCGCCGGTCTTTCGTTCAAGCAGGCGAACTACGCGCTCGCGTATCCCGTCCGCCGCCGGCGCTGCATCGCGCCGATCAAGCCGAAGCCCGCAATCATCATGCCCCACGTCGCCGGCTCGGGAACGCTGCCCACCGTCGTCACGTCGATTTCAGAGATCCACGTGCTCCAGCGCGATCCGCCGGTGCCGGCGGGATGGCCGCCGGCGGCGTCGTTATATTCGCGCGCGAACTCGCCGATCACCCAGAATTTGGTCGGGTCGTTCGGATCGAGCGTAACTTGGCTATAGTCCCCCCACCGCTGGCGGCCGGCGGCCACTCGACCATCGACCGAGCCGTTGTGGTAGTCGTCGACTAAGCTGACCGTGAGCAGCTCCTCACCGCCACGCTGGACCAGGTGGCCCGTCGCGCTCGTCGTATATGTCCGGGCGAAGAAGCTCACATTGCCGTCGGCCCCCGATCCCGAGCGGTTAAAAGCGATGACGACCTGCCCGGCGGCATTGACCGAGAGCGACCCCTCGAAGAAATCGTGAACGCCGTCGCTGATCTTGCCTTCGCTGACGAGCGCGTTTGTAGCCGCGTTTACGATCTGCCAGTGGACCGCAGTGTGGTCGCCATTGAGCGGTGTAATCGTCTGCACGCTGTAGATCAGCCCATTGGCCTCGTAGACGCTCGAACCGATGCGCGGGTCCAGCGTATCGATAACGCGGTCGTTGTTCGCGAAGGCAGCGCTCGGGTTTGTATCGGGAACTGCATTGGGCTGACGTCCAAAATCGTTCTGATTGTAACTGTGGCCCCCGATATACGTGCCGTTGACCTCTGCCGCAGTTGCTGTGCCGGCATTGGTGATGTCGTAGGTCACGTTGGTATCAAAGTTGTGGGCATTGCCGTTAAAAAGCGAAAGCGCGAGAACCTTGCCGTTCGGCCCGGCGGCGGTCGAGTTAACGCCCTGGATGGCATAGCCGCCGTCCGCACCGCCGGTGGCGGAGTTATACGGCGTGACGAACTGCTTGAGGCCGGTGGTCGTCGGCGCGCCCCCGCCGAATAGGCTCGCCAGCGGGATAACGTTGAGCGTCGTTCCCGCGAAGCTGCCGGCGAAGTTGTTGGTCCCGATATAGACCGCGTTGGTGTCAATCGCGAGCGTCGGATAGTCGGCGGTGCCGCCAGCGAAGCCAGTGAACTTAGTCGACTGCCACTCGCCAGTCGCGTCGGCGGTCTTCGATACTGCAATCTGGATGTCGGACACGCTGGCACCGAACGACAACGCAATCCAGCGATTCGCGGACTTGTCGAACCTCACGCGCGAGTCGCCTTGCGCGCCGGTCTGGCCAGCGGCGGCCCAGAATGCGACGTCCGACTGCGCCTTCGCAACGATCCCGTCCTTGTTGAACACGGCGAAACCGCCGTTGACGAATTCGGTGAACTGGGTCGTTCCGACCGCGCCCATCGTGTCGGGCGGGATGAAATTACGACCATAACTGGCCACGTCGTACTGGCTGATGCCTTCGAAGCTCATCTTGACCTTGGCAGTCGGGACGAACGTCGACAGCTGGCGCTGATCCCCAATGCTGGCTGCAAGCAGCTTCGTCGGCGCCGTCGATCCAAACCCATCGTCGCCGGGAGCCGGCGGGACATATTCCATCTTCTCGAAGCCGGTTAAATCGTCCGTGGCGAACCCGTTATCGCTCGGCGATGCGGCGAATGATGCCGTCGATGCCATCGCGCACAGCGCGACCGATGCCAAAATCCCGGTCTTCATGAACAACCCCTTGCCCACGGCCCGGCACGCTGCCCGGCCACTCCGCAATACAAGCAAAGGGATGCTTTGGTTAACAGTGCAAAAAAGACACAGTAAATATATTTAACTGTCGTATAGTTAATGCGAATTAATAGCGACGCATCGCGTGGCGCTAGGCCTTCTTCAGCGCCTCCGGCTTATGCGCCGCCTCACCGCCCTTGTCGGACTTAACGATATATTCGGGATTTTCCTTCGACGCGGCAACCTTGTGGCCCTTGATCTTCGTCGGGCTGGTAACCTTCTTGACAACCTTGCCGACCGAGTGACCGCCGCTCGAGTCCCACTCGACCTTGTCGCCCTTCTTCAAGTCCGTCATCGCTCACTCCATCACGCGGGCCACGACGCCCAGTGATCCGGCGTCGATCGTCAATTCGTTGAACGACGGCGGCGAAACCCGGATGCGTTCGGAAAGCGTCCCCGCGCCGATCAGCCGCACGCCGTCGACGATGATGTCGAACGGCTCGTGGGTGTGGCCGCTGAGGATCGCGTCCACCCCCGCCACCGCCAGCGCCGCCAAAGCCCGTTGCCCGCCGCGCGTTCGATGGCGATGCCCGACCCCGCCGAGCGGATGGTGCCCGGCGATGATCCGCGTGTCCCCTGGCGGCGCCTTGGCCAGCAGCGCGAGTGTTTCGGCGAGTCGGTGCGGACGCACGATTCCTTCGGCCCAATTTCGCCTGAATTGCGCTCGCGTCGCGGTCCGCAACGGGACGATCGACACGCCGGGGAGCATGAGCGGACGCTCGACGGTGCGTTCGAGCCGGTCGAAGCGCTTGGTCGGATCGGTAAAGCGCTCCCACAGGTTGAACAGCGGCATGTCGTGATTTCCGAGCTCGACCGTCACCGGCACCTTGAGCGCGACGAGCCATTCGCATGCGGCGGTGAATTCACGGCGGCGCGCGGCGGCGGTGAGGTCGCCGGTCATGATCACCGCGTCGGGCTGCTCGGCCGCAACCGCAGCGGCGAACCACGCCAGCGCATCGCGGTCCTCGGTGCCGAAATGGAGGTCGGAAACGTGGAAGAGCCGGGTCATTTATATTGCCTCCAGCCCGGGACGCTCACGCTTTGGTCGCGATAAATTTGAGGCGGGTCAGTGCGTGTTCGACATGGACCGGCGAGCGCAGTTTCGCGGGTTCACCATCAAACAGCACCGACACCTGCCGGGACGAGGCGAGGTCGACCGACGGCGCATAGGTGACGGTAACGCCATCGGCATCGCGCCAGTCGCCGAACAGCCACGACCAGCCGAGCCGCGCGGCGATGAACCAACTGTCGGTACTGATCGCGGCAATCTCGAGATCATGGTCGCGCGGGGTGACGATCACCGCGCGGTGGCGTCCGGCGTTCGCGCCGTCTCCCGTGACGCGGATCGTTCGTGCAAAGGTCTTGCGTGCGGCATAACGGAGCGCGCGAGTCACCTTCGACCACGCGCCCGACCGGACATATTCGCGCGCGTGGAACCACGACGACGCCGGCCCGAGGATTACCCCGACCATCGCCCGATGCTGACCGCAGAGCGCGACGGGGACGTGGGTCGTCTGCCCGTTCGGCGCGCGCTTGAGGACTTCGGCCCAGCCGATGTCGCCGTGGAGCATCTTCGCCAGCCCGTTCATCGTCCCCCCGGGCAAGATCAGCGCGGTCCCGTCCCAGTCCTCGACGTTGCACGTCGCCGCATTGATCGTGCCGTCGCCGCCGAAAACAACGAGCGTTTCGACTCCGGCGGCATCGAGCACCGTCGCATCGGGGAGCGTCTCGGCCGGAAAAGCGGTCCGCCCGGCGATGACATAGTCGCCACACGCCTGCTCGAATTCGGCGACGATCGCGTCGCTCGTCGATCCGCTCGCGGTGTTGAGGACCAGCCAGAGTGTCTTCATGCGTTTCCTTAGCCCGGCGGCAGGCGCGGCCCTAGTCCGGTAGCGCGCGGCAACCTTCCGAGGTTCCGCCGAATCGGTGGCGGAACGACTCGTGCACGCATAAGTTGATCCGGCGACAATGGAGGGATGACATGGCCGCGCGCGCCTATTGGTCGGGACAATTGCGCCTCGCGCTCGTCTCGATCCCGATCGAACTCTATTCGGCAACACGGAGCGCGGGCACGATCGCACTCAACCAGATCCACGAACCGTCGGGCAAGCGGATCAAATACGAGAAGACCGTCCCCGGCATCGGCACGGTCGACCCCGACGAGATCGTCAAGGGGTTCGAGGTCGAGAAGGGCAAGTACGTCATCCTGTCCGATGACGAGATCGAGGGGGTCAAGCTCGAGTCGAAGAAGACGCTCGAACTTACCCAGTTCGTCGACGCCGCCGAGATCGACCCGATCTATTTCGAGAAGCCGTATTTCTGCGTCCCCAAGGACGAGCTCGCCGAGGAAGCGTTCTGCGTCATCCGCGATGCGCTCAAGGCGGCGAAGAAGGTCGGGCTCGGTCAGTTGGCGATGCGCGGCCACGAATATCTGATCAGCCTCAAGCCGTGTGGGCGCGGCATGATCCTCGAGACATTGCGCTACGAGGAGGAGGTCAACAAGGCGAGCGGCTTCTTCCGCTCGATCCCCGACGACGCCGCGACGCCTGAGTTGATGGAGCTGGCGACCGCGCTGATCGACAAGCGCACGGCGAAGTTCGACCCGGGCAAGTTCCACGATCGCTACGAGGACGCGCTGCGCGCGCTGATCGACGAGAAGCGCGGAAAGAAGGTCGCCGAGGTCGAGAACACCGAGGTCGCGCCCAAGGCGTCGAACGTCATCGACCTGATGGCGGCGTTGAAGGCGTCGATCGAAAAGGGCGACGCGGCCCCGGCGGCTGCCCCGCCGAAGGTTGCGCCGCGCAAGCCGAAGGCAGCGGCGAAGCCTGCGGCTGAGGCAAAGGCACCCGCAAGGAAGCGCGCGTGAGCCTTTGGGTTGCCACGATCAAAGTGCGCGACCTGCTCACTTTTATGGCGTCATCCCCGCCTTCGCGGGGATGACGGCAGAGATCGGGATCGCATCATGCCAAGTGCCGCCGACTCACTCGCGAAATACAACAGCAAGCGCGACTTCGCGAAAACCGCCGAGCCCGCCGGCACCCCCGGGCGCGCCACCGGCAACAGCTTCATGGTCCAGCGCCACGCTGCATCGCGGCTTCACTGGGACTTCCGCCTCGAACTCGACGGCGTGCTGCTGTCGTGGGCGGTGACCAAGCCGCCGAGCGGGGATCCGTCGGTCAAGCGCCTCGCGGTCCGCACCGAGGACCATCCGCTGAGCTACGCGACCTTCGAGGGGACGATCCCCAGGGGCGAGTACGGCGGCGGCACGGTGATGCTGTGGGACCGGGGAACGTGGACCAACGAGATCGACCCGCGCGAGGGGATGGCGAAGGGCAAGCTCCACTTCACCCTCACCGGCGAGCGGATGAAGGGCGAATGGGTGCTGATCCGCCTTAAGCCCGAGGGCAAGGCGGAGAACTGGCTGCTCGGCAAGATCGCCGATGAGTTCGCCACTGGCGCCGACCTCGATTTCGACACGAGTGTGGAGACCGGGCGGACGATGGAGGCGATTGCGGCAGGTGCCCCCGCGATCTCGACCGTCATCCCGGCGAAAGCCGGGACCCAATCCACTCGGGGTGGCGAGGACAGCGCATTGGATCCCGGCGTTCGCCGGGATGACGGCAAGAAGAAGCGGGCAGCGGCGAAGAAGCCGAAGTCGGGCAAATCGCCCGCGCTCAAGCCGCCCCCCTTCCGCGAACCCCAGCTCGCCACCCTCGTCGACACCCCGCCGACCGGCAACGACTGGCTCCACGAGACGAAATACGATGGCTACCGCGCGCTCGTCGCGGTCGGCGGCGGTAAAGCGATTGCCTACTCGCGCAGCGGACTCGACTGGACCGCGAAGTTCGGCGCGGTCCCCACGGCGTGCGCGATGCT
>JAYTTV010000030.1:0-2888 GCA_043745075.1 Sphingomonadaceae bacterium | reverse complement strand
TCGACATCAGCCGCCAGACCTTGGAAGCCGTCAAGCCGTTCGGGCTCGGCAACAAGGAAGCGCTGCGCTGCAAGAACATGTGGACGCTCGGCCTTGCGCTGTGGATGTTCGACCGCGAGCGCGACCCGCTGATCGAGTGGCTCAAGAGCAAGTTCTCGAAGAACCCGGTGCTGGCGCAGGCGAATGCGGCGGCGCTCAACGCCGGCCATGCTTACGGCGAGACCGCCGAACTCGACGGCCCGCTCAAGCAGTTCGCGGTCGATGCGTCGGCGGCGGCTCCCGGGTTCTACCGCACCGTCACCGGCGGCGAGTCGCTCGCGCTCGGACTGGTTGCCGGGGCCAAGCTCGCGGGGCTGCCGATGTTCTTCGGCTCGTACCCGATCACCCCCGCCTCGCCGATCCTCCACGCGCTCGCGCGCTTGAAGGAGTTCGGCGTCACCACCTTCCAGGCCGAGGACGAGATCGCCGCGATCGCATCGGCGATCGGCGCGAGCTATGCCGGCAGCTTGGGCGTCACGTCCTCGTCCGGCCCCGGTATCGCGTTGAAGGGCGAGGCGCTCGGCCTTGCGATCATCACCGAATTGCCGCTGGTGATCGTCAACTCGCAGCGCGGCGGCCCGTCGACCGGGCTGCCGACCAAGACCGAGCAGAGCGACCTGTATCAGGCGGTCTACGGCCGCAACGGCGACGCGCCGCTGGTGGTGATCGCCTCGCGTAGCCCGAGCGACTGCTTCGAGGTCGCGATCGAGGCGTGCCGGCTGGCGACGCAGTTCATGACCCCGGTGATGGTCCTGACCGACGGCTATATCGCCAACGCCGCCGAACCGTGGCGCGTCCCCGACATGGCGAGCTTCGCGCCGTTCCCGGTCAAGTTCCACACCGAGGTCCCCGCCGAGGGCCGCATCAACCCGTACAGCCGCGACCCCGACACGCTCGCGCGCGTCTGGATCAAGCCCGGCACCCCGGGATTGACCCACCGGATCGGCGGCATCGAGAAGGGCGTCAAGACCGGCAACATCAACTACGAAGCCGACAACCATCAGGCGATGACCGACATCCGTCGCGACAAGATCGCCAACATCGCACGGCACATCCCGTTGCAGGATGTCGACCAGGGGCCGGCGTCGGGCAAGCTCGCGATGGTCGGCTGGGGCTCGACCTACGGCCCGATCCGCAAGGGCGTCCAGCGCGCCCGGGCGAAGGGCCTCGATGTCGCGCACATCCACATCCGCCACATCTGGCCGCTCCCGTCGAACCTCGGCGAGCTGCTGCGCGGCTACGACAAGGTGATCGTGCCCGAGATGAACACCGGGCAGTTGAAGACCGTGCTGCGCGACCAGTTTCTCGTCGACGCCAAGCCGCTCAACAAGGTCAGCGGCCACCCCTTCAAGATCAGCGAGATCGAGGCGGCGATCGATGCCGCGCTCGAAGGAGCCAGCGCATGAACGACATGACCCGCATCACCGTCCCCAAGGACTGGGAAACCGATCAAGAGGTTCGCTGGTGCCCCGGGTGTGGTGACTATGCCATCCTCAAGGCGGTCCAGCGGACGATGCCCGAGATCGGCACGCCGCCTGAGAAGACGGTATTCGTCAGCGGCATCGGCTGCTCGTCGCGCTTCCCGTACTACATGGAGACGTACGGTTTCCACACGATCCACGGGCGCGCACCGGCAGTGGCGACGGGGATCAAGCTCGCCAATCCCGAGCTCGACGTCTGGATCATCACCGGCGACGGCGACGGGCTGTCGATCGGCGGCAATCACATGCTCCATCTGCTGCGGCGCAATCTCGACTGCCAGGTCCTGCTGTTCAACAACGAGATCTACGGCCTGACCAAGGGGCAATATTCGCCGACCTCGCGGATCGGGACGCGCTCGCCGTCGACGCCGTTCGGCTCGGTCGACCGGCCCGCCTCGCCGTGCGGCTTTGCGCTCGGCGCGGGTGCACGCTTCATCGCGCGGACGATCGATACCGCGCAGAAGACGATGCCCGAGATCCTCAAGCGCGCGCACGGCCATAAGGGTACGAGCTTCGTCGAAATCTTCCAGAACTGCATCGTCTATAACGACGCGGTGTTCGACGCCTTCACCGACAAGAAGGCCGCGCCGATGAACCAGTTGAACGTCGTCCACGGTCAGCCGCTAGTGTTCGGCAACGGCACCAAGGGCATCGTGTTCGACGCCGCTGCGATGGCGCTCAAGGTGGTCGATGTCGTCGACGGCGACACGTCGGGCCTGATGGTCCACGACGAGATGAACCGCGTCCAGGCGCAGATGCTGATCGACATGGAGTTCGGCCCATTCCCGATCGCGCTCGGCGTGATCTGGTGCTCGCCCGCACCGTCGTTCGAGGATGCGGTCGTCGAGCAGAACGTCTCGGCGAGCGCCGGCAAGCCAACCGACCTCGATGCGCTGATCCGCAAGGGCCAGAGCTGGGAGATCGCGGCGAAGGAACTCCACGCGGTTTGAACCGAGCCGCCCGGGCCGTGATCGCCCGGGAGGTTCGAGCTCCGGGGTTCCCGGCCCCGGGGGTTTTCAGGCATAGCGCGCGTAAACGCGGCAATGCTGCAGATGGTCGATGATCCCGCAATCCTGATGTCGCGCGTCGCCACCGGCGATCGGCGCGCGTTCGAAGCGCTGGTGAGCCGACTCTACGGCCCATGCCTCCGCATCGCGACGCGCGTGCTCAACGACCGCAGCGAGGCCGAGGATGCGCTCCAAGGCGCGTTGACCAAGATGTGGACCGAGGCGGCGCGCTTCGATCCGGCGCGCGGATCGGTCGATGGCTGGTTCCGCCGGATCCTCGTCAATCAATGCCTCGACCGCCGCCGCCGCTTCAAGATCGTCGCGCCGATCGAGGCGGCCGCGACCGTCCCGAGCGACCTGC
>JAYTTV010000029.1:0-11442 GCA_043745075.1 Sphingomonadaceae bacterium | reverse complement strand
AACGCGGCGGCGAGGGCGTCGGTACGCCGGTCGAACTCGCCCCAGGTCGTCATCGCGTCGCCGTGGATCAGCGCCGCATCACCGGGCGGCACGGCCTTGCCGACAGCGGTGAAGATCTCCCCGAAGCTCCAGCCCATCGTCGATCTCCCCAGCACTTTTGCCGCAGCTTGACACACGACGGGCGTGCCCGCCAATCCCAATACCGGCGGCCGTTGCTAGGGGGACAGGCTCGATGCGCGCGATGGTCTGTCATCACCTTAGTCGCGACCGCTCGGGGCCGGTCTTCGAGCGCGACTGGGCTGAACCGCCGCCGCCGGGAGCGGGGGAGGTGACTGTGGCGATGGCATGCGCCGCGCTCAACTATCCCGACGTGCTGATGCTGTCGGGCGGCTACCAGTTCGCGCCGCCGCTGCCGTTCGTCCCCGGAGTCGAGGGATCGGGGACGATCGTCGCGGTCGGCGAGGGGGTCGATCCGGGGGTCATCGGACGTGCGGTCATCGTCGGCGCGCGCTTCGGTTGCTTCGCCGAACGCCTGACGCTGCCGGTCGTGGCGACGCGCGGCGTTCCGTCGGGAATGGACACGGCGGATGCCGCAGCTTTCACCGTCGGCGCGCTCACCGCGTATGTCGGGCTGGTCCGGCGCGGGCGGCTGGCACCCGGCGAGCGCGTCGCTGTCGCTGGAGCAGGCGGCGGAACCGGGCTCGCGGCGATCGGCATCGCCAAGGCACTCGGCGCCAGCGTCGTCGCGCTGGCCTCCGACCACGCCAAGCTGGCGGCGGCGCGCGAAGCGGGAGCGGACGAGTGTGTCCTCGTTCAACGGTCGGCGGGCGTCCCCGCGCTACCCCTGGTCGACGTCGTCTTCGACCCCGTCGGCGGGCGGCTTACCACGCCGTTGCTTGCCTCGCTTCGTCGCGGCGGTCGCTATCTCATCATCGGTTTCGTCGGCGGCATCGCCGAGGTCAGATTTGACCGGCTCGGCGAGATCGAGGTTATCGGGGTCCGCGCGGGAGAATACGCCCGCCGCGATCCGGCGGGGGGCGCGGCAAATATCTCGGCGATCGATGCACTCGCGGAAGCGGGCCTCGCGCCCCACATCGGGCTGCGGGTGCCGCTGGCAGAAGCCGCGACGGCGTTCGCGGCGATGGCCGACGGGACGCTCGTCGGCAAGGCGGTGATCGACTGCCTCGCCTAGGCGCGGCCGAACGGGCGGTTGAGCCGGACGATCGCCGCGTTGAGGCACGCGGCGAAGCTGACCCAAACGAAGTACGGCACGATCAGCCAGCTCGCGAGCACCGAATACGGCCGCAACCCGATCAGCAGCGCAACGAGCGAGCCCCACAGGAACACGACCTCGACGATTGCCCAGTCGGGGCGGCGGAGCTTGAAGAACAACGGACTCCACAGGAAATGGCAGACTGCATTGACCGCGAACAGGACGAGCACCGTCGTCCGCCCGGCGTCGTCGGTCGCCCCGCGCCACGCGAGAACGCCGGCCCACGCCCACAGCCCGAGGATGATCGTCCACGCCGGGCCGAATACCCAGTTGGGCGGGTTCCATGCCGGCTTGCGTAGGGTTGCATACCATTCTCCGACGGGGGTCAGCAGCGCGCCGCCGATCGTCAGGAACAGCGCAGCGGCAATGGCGACAAGGACAGGTTGAGACATGTGTCTGATCTCGGCTGTGGAGGCGCGATCGTCAACGCTCGAGACCTAAACTTCTCCCGCCCGCGCCCGATAATCAGTTCGGGGCCGCGCTTGATGGCGGCTCGGTGTCAAGTTGCTTAACCGGAGTATTGTTTTGATCCTGCTCGCGCTGGCCCTGTTGGCCGCGACCCCGTCGACGTTCAACGTGGTCCTTGCCGACGCCAAGCCCGGCGATGTCGTCAAGCTCGTCCCCGGCAATTATCCGCTGATCACGATCAACAAGCGCAGCTGGAACCCGGCGATCACGATCGACGCCAGTGGTTCGAACGTCGTCGGCGTGACGATCTCAACCTCGACCGGGATCAGCTGGGTTGGCGGCGACATGGCCGGCACCATCGCCCCCGGTGGCTTCGGCGCGGGCTACGGCGTCCTTGCCGGCGCCAGCGCCAACATCAGCGTGACCGGCGTTCACTTCAGCGATTTCCGGACCGGCATCGTCTTCAACGTCGTCAACGGCGGCAAGATCGCCGGGAACTGGTTCACCCGGATGAGCGCCGACGGCATCGATGTCGCTTTGTCGCGCGGCATCGTCGTCGACCGCAACGCCTGTACCGAGTTCAAGGCGACGCCGGTCTCGCACCCCGACTGCATCCAGCTCTGGTCGCGCCCGAACGTCGCGCCGGTCGCCGATATCACGATCACGAACAACAGCGCGGTCGGCGAGATGCAGGGGATCAGCCTGTTCAATCATGTTCGCGGTGGCGTCGACGACGGCCGCATCCTGATCCGCGGCAATACGGTCCTCAACACCCACGGCGACGGCATCTCGGTCTATAATTGCCGCGGGTGCACCGTCCGCGACAATGACGTCAACTCGCTGCCGAATTACTGGCACCGCGCCCAGCTTTACGTCACCGGCGGGTCGGTCGTGCAATGCGGCAACCGGGTGCCGATGACCGGGCAGGGGACGCCGCCCTGCACCTCGTCATAGGGCGCGATGAGCGCCGTGGGCTGGAGGACGGGGTGGGATTCGAACCCACGGTGAGCTTCCACCCACGGCGGTTTTCAAGACCGCTGCCTTAAACCACTCGGCCACCCGTCCGGCGCGCGCGGATGCTTCTGGCCATATCCTCCGGCGGTTGCAACCCGTCCGCCGCCGGGGCATTGCACGCCGGATGATTCGACCGGGCGATCTTACGCTGCTGGCGGCGGCGCTGATCGCCGCGCAGGCGCAGGCACAGACGGCAATTGCGCCGGCCGAAACGCAGGTCTCAGCTCTGCCCGCGACCGATCCCGAACTCCTGCGCCCGTTGACGCCGCTGTCGGAGTTCACCGTCCAGCCGGTCGCTCCGCCGACGGCGAGCGACGGCAAGCCGGTGGTCATTCGCTACGACGTCAGCGTCACCGGCATCGCCGCGACCGGAGTCGGCGACCAGTTCGACGCACTGTCGACGCTCCGCGACAACGGCCGCAAAAGCGAGAGCACGGCGCAGGTCGCGATCCGCGCCGACGAGGACGTCAAGCTGCTCGAAAAGTTGCTCCGCGCCGATGGCTATTTCGACGCGCGGGTCGATTCGGCGATCACCCCGGTCACCGGCGATCCGACGCGGCTGAAGGTGGTGCTGACCGCGACTCCGGGCGAGCGCTACCGCCTGACGAGCATCAAGCTGACCGGTCCCGCGACGGTGCCGCCGCTGATCGCGCGGTCCGCGCTTGGGCTCCAGCCCGGCGCGCCGATCGCCGCCGTCGACATCGAGAGCGCCGAGGCCAACATCAAGCTGCGCCTGCCCGAACAGGGCTATCCGTTCGTCACCCTCGGCCTGCGCGATATCGTCCTCGACGACGTCACCCACGGCGGCGACTATACCCTGCCGGTTTCGCCGGGTGTGCAGTCGCGCTTCGCCAACATCCGGCTCGAAGGCGACCCGGTACTCCCGCCTGCGCACGTCGCGGTCATCGCGCGGTTCAAGCCGGGCGAGCTGTACGACAACCGCAAGGTCGACGACCTCCGCCGTGCGCTGGTGGCGACGAGCCTGTATTCGTCAGTCTCGGTCGAACCGGTCCCGCCCTCCACCGATAGCGCAGTCGATAGCGATGGCACCGCGCCGGTCGACTTGCTCGTCAAGGGCGGGCGGGGGCCGAGGCGAACGCTGAGCGGCAGCGCGGGCTATGCCACCGGCGAGGGCGTCAAGCTCCAGGGGTCGTACATCAACCGCAACCGCTTTCCGCCCGAAGGCGCGCTCGAATACGACGTCATCGCGGGCAACCAGTTGCAGTCGCTTGGCGCGAGCTTCCGTCGCTCGAACGCCGGGCAGCGCGACCGCAGCTTCCAGGCGTCGCTGACTGCCGCCAATCAGGATTTCGCGGCGTATAACGCCAAGACCGTGACGCTTGCCGCGTCGCTCGCCCGGCTGAGCACGCCGATCTGGCAAAAGCGCTGGACGTGGTCGGCGGGGGTCGAACTGACGGCGTCGCGCGAGCACGACTTCGACCAGTCGCGCTCGACGTCGGATGCGCGGCTGTACGGGATCGTGGCGGTGCCGTTGCAGCTCGGCTTCGACAGCAGCGACAATCTGCTCGACCCGACCCGCGGCTTCCGCGTCACTGTCCGCAACAGCCCCGAATTAAGCTATCAAAGCACGGTGTTCGGCTACGACCGCAGCCAGATCGAGGGCACCGCGTATCGCCGCGTCGGCAAGAAGATCGTCCTCGCCGCGCGCCTTCGCACCGCCGAAATCTTCGGCGCGTCGACTGCCGAGATCGCGCCGACGCGCCGTATCTATGCCGGCGGCGGCGGCTCGGTGCGCGGCTTCGGCTATCAGGAACTCGGCCCCAAGGACGCGGCGAACGCCCCGATCGGCGGGCGCAGCTCGGTCGAGTTCGGCACCGAGGTCCGCTACCGCTTCGGCAATTTCGGCGTCGTGCCGTTCCTCGACGGCGGGCAGGTCTATGACGCATCGCTGCCCAAGCTGACCGGGCTGCGCTACGGCGCGGGCATCGGCGGGCGGTATTACACCAACTTCGGCCCGCTGCGCTTCGACGTCGCGACCCCGCTCGGACGTAAACCGGGCGAGTCGCCGGTGTCGGTCTACATCTCGATCGGCCAGGCGTTCTGATGGGGCGGATCATCGCCCGCATCTTCCTCGGCCTGCTGGTGCTGATCGCGCTGCTCGTCGCGGCGGTCGTCGCGATCGACACCGGTCCGGGACATGGCTTCGCGACGCGGCTGATCGCGGGGCTCAAGCCGGCGAACGGCTTGCGCTACACCGTCGGCAAGATCGACGGGTCGATCTATGGGCGCATGACGCTCCGCGACGTCGTCGTCAGCGATGCCAAGGGCGTCGTCGCGACGATCCCAGCGGTGACGATCGACTGGCATCCGGGGTCGCTGGTCCACAAGAAAGCCGCCGCCGACCTGATCGACGCCGACCTCGTCACCGTCCTTCGCCGTCCCGAACTGATCCCGCAGCCCGGTCCGCTGCTTCCCGACATCGACATCGCGATCGGGCGCTTCACCGTCCGCCAGCTCGTCCTCGAGGCCCCGGTCACCGGCAAGCGCGAAGTCATCGCGCTGAGCGGGGACACCGACATCGCCAGTGGCCGGGCGAAGGTGAATGCCGATGTCACCGCGGTGACCGGCGGCGACCGGTTGACGGTCAAGCTTGATGCCGTCCCCGACGCCGACCGCTTCATGGTCGACGCGCACCTCGTCTCCCCCGCTGGTGGGGTCGTCGACGGGTTCGCGAAGCTCGGCAAGCCGATCACCGCCGATGTCGGCGGCAATGGAACATGGACGGCGTGGCAGGGCAAGGCGAGCGCGAGCCTTGGCGGCAGTCCGCTGGTCGACCTCGCGCTGACCGCGAACGCCGGGAAGTTCACCGCGACCGGCACTGCGCGCCCTGGCCTTGTCGGGCCGTCGGTCGCCAAGCTGACCGACCCGTCGGTAGCGATCACGGCGACCGCCGTCGCGGCCAACCGCATCCTCGACACCGACGTCCATCTGTCGTCGCCCGCGCTCGACCTGATCGCGCGCGGCAAGCTCGACCTCGGGGCGGGGCGCTACGACGGGGTGAAGGTCGATGCGCGGCTGCTCAAGCCCGAAGCGGCGATGGGGAACGTCAGCGGGCGCGACGTTCGTGCCGCGCTCGCGCTCGACGGGCCGTTCGCGACGCCGACGATCGACTATACCGTCACCGCCGCCGCGCTCGGCTTTGGCGCGAACGGGGTCGAGAACCTCAGCGCCAAGGGCATCGCGACGGTCGATGCGAAGCAGATCCGCCTGCCGCTGCATCTCACCGCGAGCCGCGTCACCGGGGTCGATGCCGCGGTCGGCGGGCTGCTCCGCAATGTCCGCATCGACGGCGATATTTCGGTCACCGCGACGCAGATCGCATCGGACAATCTCCGCCTTCGTTCCGACCAGATCGACGCCACCGTCGTCGCCGCACTGACCCTCGCGACCGGCGACTACACCGCCGCGCTCAAGGGCCGGATCAACCGCTACCTTGTCGCCGGGGTCGGGCTCGTCGACCTCGTCACCGACGCGCGGCTGGTCCCGGCGGGGAAGGGGCAGGTCGCGCTCAAGGGCAATGTCCGCGCGACGACGGTGCGGATCGACAACGCCTCGGCGCGCGACTTCCTCGGCGGCAATGCGGTGGCGACGGCGATCATCGAGCGCGCAGCCAACGGGCTGATCAGCGTCGGGAGTTTGCGCGTCGTCGCCCCGAAGTTCCGCATCACCGACGGGCGCGGCACCTACCGCAGCGACGGCCGGATCGCCTTCACCGCGACGGGATCGCAGGCTCAATACGGCCCGTTCAGCCTCGTCGCCGCCGGCACCGTCGCCAAGCCCGAGGTCACGCTCCGCGCCAAGCGGCCCAACGTCGGGGTCCAGCTCAGCGACGTCGTCGCGACGCTACGGCCTGCACCCGGCGGCTATGCGATCACCGCGAGCGGCGGCAGCCCGTACGGGCCGTTCGCCGTCGACGCGGGGCTGCGCATCGCCAAGGGGCCGCTGACGGCGAACATCCGCCGCGCCTCGCTCGCTGGGCTGATTGTAACGGGCGAGGTCGCCGCCACCCCCGCCGGACCCTATGCCGGAGCGCTCAACCTGACCGGCCCGGGACTTATTGGGTCGATCCGGCTCGCTGCGGCGGGCAAGATTCAACGCGCCGACGTTATCCTGCACGCGGCGAATGCGCGGATACCGCTGCCCGAGCCGCTGTTGATCGCGGCCGGCGACGCAACCGCGACCGCATTGCTCTACCCGAACGCGCCGCAGGTCAGCGGGTCGGGCAGCTTTACTGGCATCCGACAGGGGACGCTGGCGATTGCCCATGCCAAAGCGAGCGGCGATTATCGCGGCGGCAGCGGCCACGTCGACATCGCCGCCGACGGCACCAGCGGGGTACCGTTCACGCTTGCCGCAAACGCCGCGCTCTCCCCCTCGGCTATCAAGGTCGACGGCCACGGCACGATCAGCAGCGTCGCCGTCCGCCTCGCCGCGCCCGCCGAGATCGACCGCACGCGCGACGGCTACCGGCTGCTCCCAGCGACGATCATCCTGCCGAACGGGCGCGTCGTCGTCTCGGGAAGCAGCGGCGCGATGACGGCGATCGGCGCCCGGCTCGACGCGGTCGACCTCGGACTGTCGGAGGCGTTCAAGCCTGGCCTCGGACTTGGCGGCAAGGCGTCGGGCGTCATCACCGCGACGCTTCCCGCCGGGGGTGGTGTTCCGACCGCGAACGTCAACTTGACGATCGCCGGGTTCAACCGCGCCGGGATCGCCAGCCTGTCGACCCCGGTCGATATCGCCGTGCTCGGCGCGCTCTCGGCGAGTGGGGGCGAGGCACATGCGGTGCTGCGTCGCGCGGGCGTCGTGCTCGGGCGGGCGGAGGCGCGGCTCGCGTCGATCCCGGCGACCGGCGCCGGCTGGTCCGACCGGTTGATGGCGGCTCCGCTCACCGGTGGCGTCCGCTACAACGGCCCCGCCGAGTTGCTCTGGGCGCTTGGCGGCATCTCTGGGCAGCAGTTTAGCGGCCCGCTCGCGATCGGGGCCGACTTCTCGGGCCACATCGGTGCGCCACAGGTTCGCGGGCTGCTTCGCGGCAAGGGATTGCGCTATGAAAACAACGCCTACGGCACCGTCGTCGACCAGCTCGACCTCGACAGCCGGTTCAACGACACGCGGCTCGACATCGTCAGCCTGACCGGGCGCGCTGGGGACGGCGGGACCGTCAGCGCCTCGGGCTACGCCGACCTCGCCGCCGACAAGGGCTTTCCGATCGATATCCGCGTCAAGCTGGCCAAGGCGCGCCTCGCCCGCAGCAAGGCGATCGACGCGACCGTATCGGGCACCCTCGCGGTGACCAACGACAAGGCCAATGGGGCTATGATCGCTGGCGATCTCGTCCTCGACCGGACCCGCTACAACATCCTTCGCCCGGCCGCCGCCGAGGTCGTCGAGCTCGAAGGGGTGCGGCGCAAGAATGCTGCACCTGTCGCCGTAAAGCCTGCCACAGGCGCACCGAGCGTGTTCAAGCTTGCGATCAAGGTCAGCGCGCCGAACCAGATCTTCGTGCAAGGCATGGGCCTCGAAGCCGAATGGCGCGCCGCGCTGACGGTCGGCGGCACTGCCGACACTCCGGTGATTGTCGGCTCGGTCAACCTCGAACGCGGTACCTATGCCTTTGGCGGACGGCGCTTCGACCTGTCGCGCGGCATTATTCGCTTCGCCGGCGAGGTCCCGCCGAACCCGACGCTCGACATCGAGGCGACGACGACGGTCGAAGGGCTGACCGCGACGATCGACATCACCGGCCGCGCTTATGCGCCCGAGATCGCCTTCACCTCGACCCCTGCGCTCGCGCAGGACGAGGTGCTGTCGCGGCTGTTGTTCGGCAGCTTGATCGCGGCGCTGACCCCGACGCAGGCGCTCCAGCTCGCGTCGTCATTGAACACGCTGCGCGGCAGTTCGGGCGGCGGCTTCAACCCGCTCGGGACGTTGCGGAAGGCGACCGGGATCGACCGGCTGCGTCTGCTCGGGGCCGACAATACGACGGGCGCGGGGCCGTCGGTCGCCGCGGGCAAGTATATCAGCAATCGGATCTACGTCGAAGTCACGACCGACGCGAAGGGCTATAGCACGACGCAGTTGGAGATCGGGTTGACGCGGACGCTGCGGCTGTTGTCGGCGGTGAGTTCGTTCGGCACCTCGAACGTGGGGCTCAAATACTCGCGCGACTATTAAGCGAAGGTCTGTCCTACACCCCTCGGCCTGTGCCATGGTCTTACCGACGCGCGGCACTGTAGGAAATTATGTTACCGGAACGCGCACGAAACGAGAAGCGTTTAGTGTTACCTATGTTACCTTAGCCCCTCAAAGCCCGTTGGCCGCGGGCGGGGGGTGTGGCATCAGGTCCGGGTGAAGCGCCTCATCCCATACGCGATCTGCTGCCTCCTCCTCGGCGGGCAGACCTCGGCGCAGGTCGTCGCGCAGCCGGTTCCCGACGAGGCGGTGTCCGATCGCGACGGGGACTTCGCCGCGTGGGTCGCCGGCTTCCGCGCTGCGGAGCTTGCAAAGGGCGTCTCCCCAGCTGCGCTCGATAGCGTCCTCGGCGGGCTGCATTACTCGCCCCGCGTCGTCGAACTCGACCGCGCCCAGCCCGACGACAGCGGGCGGATTGCGCTGTTCTCCGACTATGTCGATAAGCGCGTCGAGCCGGTCCGCATCGGGCGGGGGAGGGCGGTCGCCGAGGCGATGGCTGCCGACCTCGCCGCCAACGAAGCCGCGACCGGCGTCCCCGCCGCGATAGTCCTCGGCATCTGGGGAATGGAGTCGAGCTACGGCGCGGTCACCGGCAACTTCGACGTCCCCCGTTCGCTCGCGACCTTGGCCTTCGACGGGCGGCGGCGCGAGCTGTTCACCAAGGAGCTCGAGGCGACCGTCAGCATCGTCGAGCGCGGACTGATTGGTCGCGATCGCCTGACCGGGTCGTGGGCGGGAGCGATGGGCCAGCCGCAGTTCCTGCCGTCGTCGTACCTCAAATACGCCCGCGATGCCGACCACGACGGCCGCGTCGATATCTGGGACTCGCGCCCGGACGTCGCGCTGTCGATCGCGACCTACCTCGGCGACAGCGGCTGGCGGCGCGGGCAGGGGTGGGGCCTGCCGATCATCGTCCCCGCCGGGTTCGACCGCGACCGCGTCCGCAACCTCGTCGCTCCGACGTCGTGCACCCGCGTCTATGCCAAGCACAGCCGCTGGATCCCGGTGTCGGAGTGGAAGGCGCTCGGCTTCGTCAGCGCCACCGGCTGGCCGGCGGACGACACGCTGGCGACGCTGGTCGAACCCGACGGTCCCGGGGGCCGCGCGTTCCTTACCTTCGGCAATTTCAGGGTGCTGCTCGCCTACAACTGCTCGAACTTCTACGCCCTCTCGGTCGGACTCCTCGGCGATGCGCTGCGCTAGGGCGGCCCTGCTTGCGGTCGCCGTGGCCGGGTGCGCGACGCACCGGCCCGAGGTCGCGCATCGTCCGGTCGCCGGTCGCCCCGCCACTGCACGCGCGACCCCCTCGACCCCCGACGGCCGCGTCAAGATCGGGCAGCCGTACATGGTCCTCGGCCACTGGTACACGCCGTCGGACGACCGCAGCTACGACGTCACCGGCATCGCCTCGTGGTACGGCCCCGGCTTCCACGCACTGTCGACCGCGAGCGGCGAGCGCTACGACCAGGACGCGATCTCGGCGGCGCACAAGACGCTGCCGCTACCGTGCTATGTCGAGGTGTCGAACCTCGACAGCGGCCGCACCCTCGTCGTCCGCGTCAACGACCGCGGGCCCTTCGTCGACGGCCGGATCATCGACCTGTCGCGCCGAAGCGCCCAGCTCCTCGGCGTCGACCGCCCAGGCACCGCGCACGTCCGCGTCCGCCGCGTGTACCCCGACCAGACCGTGATCGCCTCGCTCCAGCCGCCGCCCGCACCACCGCCGCCGCCGATCACGGCCGAGCCGCCGCCGGTGCCAGTCGTCCTCCCCGCTTCGCCGCCGGGGACGGTCTTCATCCAGGTCGCCGCCGTCTCCGACCAGGGTCGCGCCGAATGGCTGATCGGCTACCTCCAGCAATACGCCCCGACCGTCATTGCCCGCTCGCCCGGCGGCCTGTGGCGCGTCCGCCTCGGCCCGTTCGCGACGCGCGATGCCGCCACGCCGATACTGGCGCAGGTGCAGTCGGCGGGCTACACCGACGCCCGCACGATCGTCGCCGTCCCCGGCGGCTAGCTCGCCTCCTGGAGTTGCCTCGCCTTATGCGTCCCTTGATCTTCGCCCTGCTCGTGACCGCCGCCACCGCCAGCGCCGCCGCGCCGGTGATGCCCGTCTTCGATACCCCGGCGCCGTATGCGTACATGAAGGACCTGTCGAACGGCATGGTCCTGCTCGACAAGGGTGCCGACACGCCGATGCCGCCGGCGTCGATGGGCAAGATGATGACGGTCTATGTCGCGTTCGACATGATCACCCGCGGCGAGGCAAAGCTCGACCAGAAGGTCACCGTCCGCCCCGAGACGTGGACCAAATGGCACTCGCAGGGGTCGACGATGTTCCTGTCGGTCAACGAGCAGGTCAGCGTCGAGAACCTCCTCCACGGCATCATCACGCTGTCGGGCAACGACGCCTGCGTCACGCTCGGCGAAGGGCTCGGCGGGACCGAGGACCAGTATGTCGCGCTGATGAACCGCGCTGCCGCGAAGATGGGGCTCAAGGGGTCGCACTTCGCCAACACCAACGGCTGGCCCGA
>JAYTTV010000028.1:0-11443 GCA_043745075.1 Sphingomonadaceae bacterium | reverse complement strand
TTGGTTCTTGGCCGTAACGATTGTCGGTTCGTCGCGCCCGCCGGTCGGCCCGGCGCTTTGCCCGCTGGCATGGCTTCCCTCGCCAAACCGTGACCGGCAGACAGGTGGCACGAGAGTTGGGGGACACGCGACGTGCCAAAACATTTGCTCGGGATATTCGGTTCCATCCTGGTTGCGCTCGGCCTGTTCGCCGCCGCGCCCGCCGCTGCCGCCCGGGTCCAGTGCGTCACCTTCGCCCGCGATTTCTCGGGCATCGATCTTCATGGCAACGCCGCAACCTGGTGGGGCCAGGCGAGCGGCAAATACGAGCAGGGCAGCGCGCCGCGGGTCGGCGGCGTCCTCGTGTTCAAGGCGACCGGCGCAATGCGCGTCGGGCATGTCGCGACGGTCAGCGCGATCGTGTCGCCGCGCGAAATCCGCGTGACGCACGCCAACTGGTCGCCGATCGACGGCCATCGCGGACAGGTCGAGAGCGACGTCGCCGTCGTCGACACGTCGGCGGCGGGCGACTGGAGCCGGGTGCGCGTCTGGTACGCCCCACTCGGCGACCTCGGGCGGCGCGACTATCCGGTCTACGGCTTCATCTATAACGGCCGCCCGGCCGTCGCCGCCCCGGCGACCGCATTCGCCGTCGCGGCGGTCGAGGCGATGCCAGTCCAGCTGGCCGGCCTCTGACCGGCCCGCGGCGCGTCCATCTCGCGCCGGTCGGTTTCGGCGATGGCGAGCGGCTCGCGGGCGGGTCGATACGGTTCGACTCGGTCCGGCTGACGCTCGACGACGACGTGCGGCAAATTCCGCTCGGCCGCCTTGCCGCCAATATCGCCGACCTGCCCGACGACGTACGGGCGCGAATCCTCACACTGCGCGATGCGATCGTTGCGCCGCGGGCGGCAGTCGCCGGGATGGCGTTCGACCGGCCGCACGTGATGGGGATCGTCAACGTCACGCCCGACAGCTTCAGCGACGGCGGGGGAGGCGGCGATCCGGTCGCGGCGGCGCAGGGGATGGCGGCAGCGGGCGCGAGCGTCGTCGACATCGGCGGTGAATCGACCCGGCCGCGCGCGGCGACGGTCGATGTGGCGGAGGAGATCGACCGCGTCGGCCCCGTCCTCGCCGGACTCCGCGGCAGCGGCATCACGGTGTCGATCGACACGCGCAAGGCGGCGGTGATGGCGGCAGCGCTCGACGCCGGCGCGGCGATCGTCAACGACGTCTCGGCGCTGACCTACGACCCGGCGGCGCTTGCACTCGTCGCGGCGCGCGGCTGCCCGGTCGTGCTGATGCATTCGCAGGGGACCCCCGCGACGATGCAGGATGCGCCGGTCTACGCCGACCCGTTGCGCGACGTCTTCGACTGGCTCGAGGCGCGGATCGCGGTGTGCGTCGCCACCGGCATCGCGCACAATCGGATCATCGCCGACCCTGGCATCGGCTTCGGCAAGACCGTCGCGCATAATCTCGCGCTGCTTCGCGGGCTCGCGCTGTTCCACGGGCTCGGCGTGCCGGTCCTGCTCGGCGCGAGCCGCAAGGCAGTGATCGGAAATTTATCGGGTTCGGCTCCGGTCGGGGAGCGACTCGGCGGGTCGATCGCCCTCGCGCTGCACGCGGTCGCGCACGGGGTCCAGATCGTCCGGGTCCACGACGTCGCCGAGACGGGACAGGCGATCCGGCTGTGGCAGGCGGTTCGGTGATCGCAGCCCTGCCCGGCGACCACCATCCGGCGACCACGGACGGCGAGGGCAATTCTATCCGTCGGTCGCCGACTAGTCGCCATTCCGCGCATCGGCGCGAGGACCCGGGGTAAATGCGAGCTGGGCGCTCGCTTCGATGATGCCGGCGATCCGCGCTTCGAGCAGGGCGCGTTCGACCCGCGCCGCCGCAAGCTTGTTCTCGTGGTCGACTTCGCGCTGGCGAATCGCTTCGACTTCGGCACCGCGCTGGCCGATCAGGGTGGCGATACGCTCGCTGAGGCTGTTTGCTGCGCCGGCTGGCTGATTGCCGTCGGCATGACTTGCGCTATGACTTTCGACAGGCTTGGCGGCAACGCTCTTGTCGAGTTCCTGTGCGCGTGCCTCGTATTCCTGTGCCAGATTCAGCGCTTCTTCGCGCGACGAGCCGGTGACGCCCGCCACGAGGCGCCGGATCTTGTGCGCGTTTTCACGGTATAAGGCTGCTTGAGTCACGATCACACCCCTAATACTAACGAAAATAAGATTAACGTAATGTAAATAGAAACGGGCGGAGGCGCAACAAGTTTCGTAAACGCAACTCAGAGTCTTTTGTTAACCTTGATTTGGCACATCCTACGATAGATTGTGTCACAGTCGCGAAACTGTACGACTTGGCTATCCGCGTCTTGGCGGCAAGTGCAGCCACGCCAGGTTAGTGCGACCGGACCATCGTCGATGCTCGCGAACCCCGCAGCGACACCGACGCCCCTCGCGTTCGCCGCTTCGCACGCTTATGTCGACCGCGATGGATGAAGCAAACACTCTCGGCGGCAGGCTCTCGCGATACGCCCGCGTCGGCAGCACCGGGATCGGCCTCGCCGCCCGATTTGCCGGCGCGCGGCTGACCGGCGGTGCCGATTCGGCGACGACGGCGGCGCAACTCCGGGTCGCGCTCGGCGGCCTCAAGGGCCCGGTGATGAAGATCGCGCAAATCCTGTCGACGATCCCAGGCGCAGTTCCCGACGATTTCGCCAAGGAACTCGGCCAGCTCCAGGCCGACGCCCCGGCGATGGGCTGGTCGTTCGTCCGGCGGCGGATGAAGGCCGAGCTCGGTTCCGACTGGGAAGCGCGCTACGCTTCGTTCGAGCACGAAGCCGCGGCGGCCGCGTCGCTCGGCCAAGTCCACCGCGCGGTCGCGCACGATGGCCGCGCGCTCGCCGCCAAGCTGCAATATCCCGACATGGCGAGCGCGGTCGAGGCCGATCTCGGCCAGCTCGACGTGCTGTTCGGCATCTACCGCCAGTTCGACAAGTCGATCGACACCGGGCAGATCCGCGGCGAGCTCGCCGACCGGCTGCGTGAGGAACTCGATTACGAGCGCGAGGCGAAGCACCTCGCGCTGTACCGCGACATGCTCAGCGGCCAGCCGGCGGTGCACCTGCCCGAAGTTCTCCCCGACCTGTCGACCAAGCGGCTGCTGACGATGACGTGGCTGCCGGGCAAGCCGCTGCTCGGCTTCAAGGATGATTCGCTCGAGGTGCGCAACCGCATCGCCGAGACGATGTTCAGGGCGTGGTACTGGCCGCTCCATCATTACGGCGTGATCCACGGCGATCCCCACCTCGGCAACTATGCCGTGCGCGTCGAACCCGACGGTCAGCACGGCATCAACCTGCTCGACTTCGGCTGCATCCGGGTGTTCCCGCCACGCTTCATCAAGGGCGTCGTCGACCTGTTCCACGCGATCGAATCGAACGACAAGGCGCTCGCGGTCGACGCGTTCGAGCGCTGGGGCTTCACCGGCCTGTCGATCGAGATCATCGACACGCTGCTGATCTGGGCGACGTTCCTGTACGGGCCGCTGCTCGACGACCGCGTCCGGCGGATCGACGACCAGGGCCGCCCCGCCGATTACGGGCGCGAAACGGCACAAAAAGTCCACCGCCGCCTGAAGGAGCTCGGAACCGTCACCGTACCGTCGGAGTTCGTCTTTATGGATCGAGCCGCGATCGGCCTGGGCGGGGTCTTCATGCATCTCGCCGCCGAGCTCAACTGGCGGCGACTGTTCGGCGAGATGATCGAAGGGTTCACGGAAGACAGTCTCGCCGCGCGACAATCTGCAGCACTTTTGCGCGCAGGGCTGGAACCGCCTGCTTCGCCGACGCTTATCGCTTGACCGGCCCGTCCGGCTTGTCGCGTGCGATCAACGCGCGCTATGAGGACGCACCGCGTTAAGGGAGTGACGCCATGGCCGATGATCACAATGCTGCTGTCCCGCAGGCGAACGTACCGAATACGCGCTTCTACGGCAGCTTCGTCGACGTGCTCAAATGGGCGGTCGTCGCGCTTGCATTGTTATTGATCGCAATGGCACTGTTCCTCGTCCACTAGAGAAAACACGACGGGATTTGGGGGGATTGTCGATGCGGATCGCGGTACTGCGCGAGACGGCCGAGGCGGAGCGCCGGGTCGCCGCGACCCCCGAAACCGTCAAGAAGTTGATCGCGCTCGGCGCCACGGTCGCGGTCGAAGGCGGCGCGGGCGACGGGGCGAATATTTCCGACAGCGCTTATGCCGATGCTGGTGCTACCGTCGGCGCGCGTGAGACGACGATCGCCGGCAGCGACCTGATCCTCGGCGTCCAGGGTCCCGACGTGGGCGGTATGCCGGGAATCACGTCGGGCGCGATGCTCGTCGCGATCCTGTCGCCGTTCGCGCGGCGCGAGGAAATCAACACCTACGCCGCGAACGGCCTGACGACGATGGCGATGGAGTTGATGCCGCGCATCACCCGCGCCCAGTCGATGGACGTGCTGTCGTCGCAGTCGAACCTGTCGGGCTATAAGGCAGTGATCGACGCCGCCGAAACCTATGGCCGCGCCTTCCCGATGATGATGACCGCGGCGGGGACGATCAGCGCCGCGCGCGTCTTCGTCATGGGCGTCGGCGTCGCCGGGCTCCAGGCGATCGCGACCGCCCGCCGCCTCGGCGCGCTCGTCAGCGCCACCGACGTCCGCGCCGCGACCAAGGAGCAGATCGAAAGCCTCGGCGCGAAGGCGATCTTCGTCGAGGCGGTCAAGGGCATCGAGGGCGAAGGCAGCGGCGGCTATGCCACCGAAATGTCCGACGAATACAAGGCGGCGCAGGCGGCGCTGGTGTCGAGCCACATCGCCAAGCAGGACATCGTCATCACCACCGCGCTGATCCCCGGCCGCCCCGCCCCGCGCCTTGTCAGCGACGCGCAGATCGCAACGATGCGCGCGGGCTCGGTGATCGTCGACCTCGCGGTCGAAAGCGGCGGCAACGTCGAGGGCTCGGTCGTCGGATCTGCGCCCGTCGTCCACGGCGTGACGATCATCGGCCACCGCAACATGCCGAGCCGGTTGGCGGCAGATGCCAGCGCCCTCTACTCGCGCAACCTCTACAACTTCATCGCCGCGTTCTGGGACAAGGATGCCAATAAACCGGTGTTTCCGGCGGACGACGAGATCGTCAAGGGCGTGACGCTGACGCGCGATGGCGCGGTGGTGCATGAGCGGCTGGTGTGAGACCACGCGCCCACCTGCGAGGCGCGATCCTAAATCCTCCCCAGTCTTCGGGGGAGGGGGACCATCGCCCTTGCGATGGTGGAGGGGGCCCACGCGCGATGTCGCTCGCATGATCATCACCGGTCCCGCCTCGACCCTCAAGAATGCGCGTCGCCTCCGCAGTGAGATGTCGCTTCCCGAAGTCCTTCTCTGGGACCGCCTTCGCAAATCTGACGGCCTGAGATTTCGCCGCCAGCATCCCGCCGGACCGTATATCCTCGACTTTTTTTGCGCGAAGGCGAAGCTTGTCGTCGAGATTGACGGGATCGCGCACACCATGGGCAATGCTGGCATCCACGAAGCACGACGTGATGCCTGGCTGACGGCGAAAGGTCTGCAGGTTTTTCGGATAAACGCATCCGAGGTTCTAACTGACGTTAACCGCGTTGCCGCATCGATCGTTACAATGGCATCCGCCAGCCCCCTCCACCATCGCAAAGGCGATGGTCCCCCTCCCCCGAAGGCGGGGGAGGATTTTATCAGCGAGGCCGTATGGAACACCTGATCCCCCAGCTCTCGATCTTCGTCCTCGCATGCTTCGTCGGCTATTACGTCGTGTGGAGCGTGACCCCGGCCCTGCACACGCCGCTGATGGCGGTGACCAACGCGATCTCGAGCGTCATCATCGTCGGCGCGCTCGTCGCCGCCAGCGCCGCGTCGGGCGGATCGGAGATTTCGAAGTGGCTCGGGCTCGGCGCGGTGGTGCTGGCGAGCGTCAACATCTTCGGCGGCTTCGCGGTAACACAGCGGATGCTCGGCATGTACAAGAAGAAAGAGCGCAAGGCCCCGGTCGCACCGGCGGCGAAGTAATGGCGCTCAGGGGGCACGACGAATGACCGAAGCCATCGCCCAGACCCCCGCGTGGGTCGCCCTCGCCTACCTCGTCGCGGGGGTATTGTTCATCCTCGCGCTGCGCGGGCTGTCGTCGCCCGAGACCTCGCAGCAGGGCAACCGCTTCGGCATGATCGGCATGCTGATCGCGGTCGTCACGACGCTGATCGTCCACGGCGTCGGGCTGCCATTGATCGTCGCCGCGATCGCGATCGGCGGCGGGATCGGCTTCGTCATCGCCCGGCGGATCGCGATGACCGACATGCCGCAGCTCGTCGCCGGCTTCCACAGCCTCGTCGGCCTCGCCGCGGTGCTCGTCGCGATCGCCGCCTACCTCAACCCAGGCGCGTTTGGCATCCTCAACGCCGATGCGAGCGACATCGCGACATCGAGCAAGATCGAGATGGGCCTTGGCGTCGCGATCGGCGCGATCACCTTCTCGGGGTCGATCATCGCCTTCCTCAAATTGAACGGCAACATGGGCGGCAAGCCGATCATGCTGCCGGCGCGGCACGTCATCAACATCGCCCTGCTTGCCGCAATCCTGATCCTCGTCGGGGTGTTCGGGCTGCACACGCCCGCGCTGTTCGCGGTCATCGTCGTCGCGGCGCTCGCGCTCGGCTTCCTGCTGATCATCCCGATCGGCGGGGCCGACATGCCGGTCGTCGTATCGATGCTCAACTCGTATTCGGGCTGGGCGGCGGCGGCGATGGGCTTCACGCTGCAGAACACCGCGATGATCGTCACCGGCGCGCTGGTCGGCTCGTCGGGCGCGATTCTGTCGTACATCATGTGCCGGGCGATGAACCGCAGCTTCATCAGCGTCATCGCGGGCGGCTTCGGCGGCGACACGGCGGGGCCCGCCGGGGCGGCGGGCGAGGCCAAGCCGTATAAGCGCGGGTCGGCCGAGGACGCCGCGTTCGTCATGAAGAACGCCGAGAGCGTTATCATCGTCCCCGGCTATGGCATGGCGGTCAGCCAGGCGCAGCACGCGCTCCGCGAGATGGGCGACCTGCTCAAGAAGGAAGGCGTCAGCGTCAAATACGCGATCCACCCGGTCGCCGGGCGGATGCCGGGGCACATGAACGTGCTGCTCGCCGAAGCCAACGTCCCCTATGACGAGGTGTTCGAGCTCGAGGACATCAACGGCGAATTCGCGCAGGCCGACGTCGCCTTCGTCATCGGCGCGAACGATGTCACCAACCCGCTCGCCAAGACCGACAAGACCTCGCCGATCTACGGGATGCCGGTGCTCGACGTCGAAAAGGCGAAGACCGTGCTGTTCGTCAAACGCAGCATGGGCGGCGCGGGATATGCCGGGGTCGACAATCCGGTCTTCTACATGGACAATACGATGATGCTGCTCGCCGACGCCAAGAAGATGGTCGAGGCGATCAACAAGGAGCTAGGCTGATGCGTCGCACACTCGCAGTTGTCGTTCCCCTCGCGATCCTCGCCGGGTGCAGTCATCCGGGCACCTCACTCGGCGCGACCCGCGCCGGGCCGCCGCCGATCGAAGCGACGACGCAGCTACTTGGACCAAATGGCGAGTTGCGCGGCACCGCGACGCTCAGCCAGCGCCCCGAGGGAACGGTGGTTCGCGCGCGGATCGAGGGGCTGATTGCCGGCACCTACGCGATCCATCTGCACAGCGTCGGCAAGTGCGAGGGGCCGAAGTTCACCAGCGCGGGCGGGCATTTCAACCCGACGATGAAGATGCACGGCAAGGACAACCCGATGGGGCCGCACCTCGGCGACCTGCCGAACGTCGTCGTCAGCCCGGGCGGAACTGGCACGGTCGATTTCACCGTTCCCGGACTGATGCTCGTCGGCGGCACCGCGCCGCTGCTCGATGCCGATGGCGCGGCAGTCGTGCTCCACGCGGGTCCCGACGATTACAAGACCGACCCGAGCGGGGCGAGCGGCAACCGGATCGCCTGCGGCGTCCTGGCGGCGCGGTAGTTTCCTTGACGAATCGCCGGTCGAGCCCCTAAGGCGTCTTTCGCCGTGCGCGCATGGCGACCATAGCTCAATTGGTTAGAGCGCCGGCTTGTGGTGCCGGAGGTTGCGGGTTCGATCCCCGTTGGTCGCCCCAGCGCCTTCAGTGCCAGCTGCCGTCGAGCATTTTCGTCACCGCCGAGAAGTCCTTGGCCGCACCGCCGAGGCCGACGAACATCTGATAGAGCGCTTCGGCCTGCGCGCCCATCGGCACCGACGCGCCGACCGACTGCGCCGCCTCGACCGCGAGCTTCAGGTCCTTGAGCATCAGCGCCGACGCGAAGCCGCCTTCGTAATCGCGGTTCGACGGGGCGGCCGGGACCGGGCCGGGAACGGGGCAATAGCTCGTCATCGACCAGCACTGGCCGCTCGCCTTCGAGCTGATGTCGAAGAAGGTCTGCGCGTCGAGGCCGAGCTTCTGCGCGAGGACGAACGCCTCCGCCGTCGCCACCATCGACGCGCCCAACAGCATGTTATTGCAGATCTTTGCCGCCTGCCCTGCCCCGGCGTTCCCGGCGTGGATGACGACCTTGCCCATCGCCGACAGGATCGGCTTGGCACGGGCGAAGGCGTCGTCGAGACCGCCGACCATGAAGGTCAGGGTGCCCGCGTTCGCCGCCGCGATGCCCCCCGAGACGGGGGCGTCGACCATCGCCAGGCCACGCTCGGCAGCGGCGGAAGCCACTGATTTCGCTGTCGCAACGTCGATCGTCGAGCAGTCGAGCAGCAGCGCGTCGGGGTGCGCGGCGGCAAACACCTCGCCCTCGTAGACGCTGCGGACGTGGGTTCCGGCGGGGAGCATCGTTACCACCGCGTCGGCCCCAGCGGCGGCTGCGGCAGCCGAATCGCCACGCGCACAACCAGCCGCACAGGCCCGCTCCACGGCGTCACTCGACAGGTCGTACGCAGTCACCGAATGGCCGGCGTGCGCGAGATTGACGGCCATCCCGCCGCCCATGTTGCCGAGCCCGATAAAGCCGATTTTCACGCTTCTGCTCCTTACTCGCCGGTCCACGCCGCCGGGCGCTTGGCGACGAACGCCGCCATGCCTTCCTTTTGGTCGGCCGAGCCGAACAGCCCGTGGAACAGCCGCCGTTCAAATATCACGCCCTGCGCCAGCGTCGTCTCGAACGCGGCGTTGACCTGCTCCTTGACCGCGAGCGCCGCGAGCGGGGCCATTGCTGCGATCGTCGCCGCGGTCGCCATCGCCGCCTCGATCAGTTCGCCCGCCGGCACGACGCGCGCGACGAGCCCCGCCGCCTCGGCCTCGACCGCGCCCATCATGCGCCCGGTCAGGCACATCTCCATCGTCTTCGCCTTGCCGATCGCGCGCGCCATCCGCTGGCTGCCGCCCATGCCCGGCGTCACGCCCAGCTTGATCTCGGGCTGGCCGAACTTTGCGGTGTCGGCGGCGATGATGAAGTCGCACATCATCGCAAGCTCGCAGCCGCCGCCGAGCGCAAACCCCGCGACCGCCGCGATCACCGGCTTGCGCGTCGCCGTGACCCGGTCATAGCCCGCGAAGAAGTTGCTGCCGTACATCGCGGCGAACGACTGGCCCGCCATTTCCTTGATGTCGGCCCCGGCGGCGAACGCCTTCTCGCTCCCGGTGATGACCGCGCACCCCTGCCCCGGATCGGCGTCGAACGCGGCTAGAGCGGCGGTCAGGTCGGCGAGGACCTGTCCGTTGAGCGCGTTTAGCGCCTGCGGCCGGTTGAGCCGGACAAGGGTGACGCGGTCGGTGATTTCGACGAGGAGGGTTTCGTAGGTCATGGGGCTCACTTTGTCGTCGGCCCTACTTCATCGTCGGGATGACGAAGCTGCTATCGGTCACCGCCGCTCCCGCGTCCATGCTCGGCCAGCGCTGCGTCACCGTCTTGAGGCGGGTGTAGAAGCGCACCCCCTCCGTCCCGTGGATGCCGGTGTCGCCGAATGCCGAGCGCTTCCAGCCGCCGAAGCTGTGGTACGCCACCGGGACCGGGATCGGGACGTTGATCCCGACCATGCCGACGTCGACCGTCGCGGCGAACTCGCGCGCGGCGGGGCCGTTCCTTGTGAAGATCGCGACGCCGTTGCCGTACTGGTGCTTCGACGGCAGGCTGATCGCCTCGGCGAGCGACTCGGCGCGGACCATCTGGAGGACCGGGCCGAAGATCTCGTCCTGATACGACTGCATGTGCGGCTTGACGTGGTCGAACAATGTCGGCCCGACGAAGAAGCCGCCTTCATGGCCCTGGAGCGAGAAGCCGCGCCCGTCGACGACGAGCTCGGCGCCGTCGTCGACCCCCATGCCGATGTAGCTTTCGATCCGCTCGCGGTGCGCGGCGCTGACGACCGGGCCGTAATGCGCGTCGAGGTCGGTCGAGACGCCGAGGCGGAGCTTGGCGATCTCGGGCAGCAGGCGTTCGCGCAACTCGTCCGCCGTCGCCTTGCCGACGGGCACGACCACCGGCAGCGCCATGCACCGCTCGCCCGCCGAGCCGAACGCCGCACCCACCAGATCGGCCACCGTCTGGTCCATGTCGGCGTCGGGCAGGACGACGCCGTGGTTCTTCGCGCCGCCCATCGCCTGGACGCGCTTCCCCGCCGCGACGCCGCGCCGATAGACATAATGCGCGATGTCCGACGAGCCGACGAAGCTGACCGCCTTGACGTCGGGGTGGTCGAGGATCGCGTCGACCGCGACCTTGTCGCCGTGGACGACGTTGAGGATGCCTGCGGGCAAGCCGGCCTCGAGCATCAGTTCGCCGAGGCGCAGCGGCAGCGACGGATCGCGCTCGCTCGGCTTCAAAATGAAGGCGTTGCCGCACGCGATGGCGACGCCGAACATCCACATCGGGATCATCGCCGGGAAGTTGAACGGGGTGATCCCCGCGACGACGCCCAACGGCTGGCGCATCGAATAGACGTCGATGCCGGGACCGGCGCCCTGGGTGTATTCGCCCTTGAGCAAATGCGGGATGCCGCAGGCGAACTCGATCACCTCGAGCCCGCGCTGGATGTCGCCCTTCGAATCGGCGACGACCTTGCCGTGCTCGCTCGACAGCATGTGTGCCAGCGAGTCCATCTCGGCCTCGACGAGCGCCTTGAACGCGAACATCACCCGCGCGCGCCGTTGCGGATTGGTCGCGCCCCATGCCGGTTGCGCCGCGACGGCGTTCGCCACCGCCGCATCGAGGTCGGCGGCACTCGCCAGCGCGACGCGCGCCTGAACCTGCCCGGTGTTCGGGTCGAACACGTCCGACGTGCGCCCCGAGGTTCCGGCGGTGGCGCTGCCGCCGATCAGATGAACGATATCACGCATTGCGACTCTCCCACGCCGGTCTTCGCCAGCAGCGCGGTCGCTTTTCCATGCCG
>JAYTTV010000027.1:0-11447 GCA_043745075.1 Sphingomonadaceae bacterium | reverse complement strand
GGATAGCATCGGTTTTCGGGCTTGTCTAGCGAAACACCCTAGCGCGTGTTTGCCTCGCCCTTGCCGCGCGCGATGCCCATGACGATGCCGAGCAGGATCAGCACCGTCATCATCGCCGAGCCGCCGTAGCTGACCAGCGGGAGCGGGATGCCGACGACGGGGGCCAACCCCGTTACCATCATCATGTTGATCGCGAGGTAGAAGAACAACGTCACCGCGAGCCCCATCGCCGCGAGCCGTGCGAACGGCGCGCGCGCCGACAGCGCGACGCGGACCGCCCAGACGAGGATGACGCCGAACCCGGCGAGGATGAACAGCCCGCCCGCCAGACCCCATTCCTCGGCCATCGTCGCGAAGATGAAGTCGGTGTGGAGCTCGGGGAGATAGTCGAGGTGGCTCTGGGTGCCGTGGAGGAAGCCCTTGCCGAACAGCCCGCCGCTGCCGATCGCGATCTTCGACTGGGTGATGTGATACCCCGCGCCGAGCGGGTCGCTGGCGGGGTCGAGGAAGATCAGGACGCGCTTGCGCTGATAGTCGTGCATCATCGACCAGACGACGGGAAGGGCGGCTGCTCCTGCTGCGCCGGCGCCGAGAAACAGCCACACCGACACGCCCGCGAGGAACATCATCACCACCCCGCCGAAGGTGATCGCGAGCGCGGTGCCGAGGTCGGGCTGGAGCATGACGAGCGCGGCGGGCATCGCGATCAGGACGAGCGGCGGCCCGAGCGTGATCAGCCTGCCGGCATATTGGCGCGGGACGAAGTGGTAGTAACGAGCAAGCGCGAGAATGATCGCCAGCTTCATGAACTCCGACGGCTGGATCTGGATGATGCCGAGGTCGAGCCAGCGGCGGCTGCCCCCGCCGATCGCGCCGAGCGCCTCGACTCCGACGAGTCCGAGGAGCACCGCGGCGTAAAGCGGGTATGCCCATTTGAGCCAGACCTCGACCGGCACCCGCGACAGAGCGAGCATCGCCACGAGCAGGACGGCGAAGCGGATGCCCTGCTTGAGCGCCCAGGGCTGGAAACTGCCCCCCGCCGCCGAATACAACACGACGAGCCCGAAGCCGCCAACCGCGACGATCGTGAGGATCACTCCCCACGGCAATTCGCGGAGCCGTGCCGACCAGAAGCCGTTCAGCATGATAGCTTCACTAGTCCACCGGACCGCTTGGCGCGGCATCGGGGGTCAGGCTGGCGGCGACGGCGGCGGCGTCGACCGGGGTGGCGGTGGCCGTCGCGGCAGCTTCGGCGGCGGCGAGCGCGGCGGCCTTCTTCGCCAGATATGCGCGTTCCAACGGTTCGAGCGTCGCCATCGCGCGCTCGGGCTCGAACAGGTAGGTCATCACGTCGCGAGCGACTTCGGCGGCGGCGGCACCGTGGCTGCCGTGCTCGAGGACGACGCTGATTGCGTAGCGCGGCGCCTCGACCGGAGCGAACGCGACGAACAGCCCGTGGTCGCGGTACTTCCACGGCTGGAACTTGGTGTTGGCGCGCCCCGCCTTGCGGTCGGCCATGGTGATCCGGCGGACCTGCGCCGATCCGGTCTTCCCGGCCATCGCCACGCCCTCGACGCGGAGATGCCCGACGTGCGCGGTGCCGCCGGGGCCGTTGACGACATTGTCCATCCCCCGGCGAACGATGTCGAGATGCTCGACGGGAATGTCGAGCGGCGCTGCCGGGACATAGGGTTCGTCGGCGAACAGCCGCGGGACGATCACCCGCCCCGATGCGAGACGCGCCGCCATGACCGCAAGCTGGAGCGGATTGAGCGCAAGATAGCCCTGGCCGATCGCGGTGTTGATCGTCTCCGCGGTGCTCCACGGCTTTTTGTAGCGGCGCTCCTTCCACGCGGTGTCGGGCACGAGCCCCGCCGACTGGCCGGCCAGCGGCAGGTCGAACTTCTCGCCGAGCCCGAACTTGCGCGCGGTCGCGGCGATCGCCTCGATCCCGGCGGCGCGGCCGAAGGTGTAGAAATAGACATCGCAGCTCCGCGGCAGCCCGGTCCGCAGGTCGGTATGGCCGTGGCCGTGCTTCGACCAGCAGTGCCACAGCGCGTTGCCGAAGCGGTACGTCCCCGAACAGTTGCACGCGGCGTCGGCCGAGATGCCCGACCCGAGGATCGCCAGCGACGTCATCGTCTTGAAGGTCGACCCCGGCGGATACAGCCCCTGCGCGCTCTTATTGATCAGAGGGTGATGCTCGTCGGCCTGGAGTTCGGCCCATAGTTTCGCGGTGATGCGGGTCGAGAAGGCGTTGGGGTCGTACGCCGGCATCGATACCATGCACAGGACGTCGCCGGTCTGGCAGTCGAGCACGACGACGCTGGCTGAATTGTCGAGCAGGCGGCGCGCCGTATACGCCTGCAGGTCGCGGTCGATCGTCAGCCGCAGCGTCTTGCCGGGGATGTCGGGGCGGGTGTCGAGATCGCGGATCACCCGCCCGCGCGCGTTGACCTCGACCCTGCGCGCGCCGGGCGTGCCGCGCAGCCGGGCGTCGGCGCGGCGCTCGATACCGTCCTTGCCGATCTTGTAGCCGGGGAAGATCAGCAGCGGATCGTGCGTCACCGCGAACTGTTCGGGCGTCGGCGTCCCGACATAGCCGATCAGGTGGGCGAAGTGGTCGCCGCCGGGGTAGACGCGCAAGAAACCCGGCAGCGGCTGGACGCCCGGCAGGTCGGGCAGGTTGACGTTGATCGCGGCGAACGCGGGCCAGCTCAGCCCGTGGGCGATCTCGACCGGCATGTATTTCGGCTGGCGCGCGACGTCGCTGCGGATGCGCTCGATATCCTCCGCAGTCAGCGGCAGCACCTTGCCGACCGCAGCGAGCGTCGCGTCGAGGTCAATCACCGCCTCGGGGATAAGCTCGAGCCGATAGTCGGGCTGGTTCAGCGCGAGCGGTTTGCCCTGCCGGTCGACGATCCACCCGCGCCGCGGCGGGATCAGCCGGAGCGAGACGCGGTTGCCCTCCGCCAGAAGCGCGTATTTCTCGCCCTGCCAGATCGACAGATACGCCATCCGCCCGGCGAGCGTCAGCCCGACCGCGCCCATCGCCCCGCCGACGACGAACGCGCGGCGGCTGAACTGCTGGTCGCCCGCCGCTGGCCCGGCGAGGCGCGATGATCCGATCGAGGACATGATCTCGGACGACATCAGCGCCGGCTCACCGCGCCGCCTGCAGCCGCCGCTGGATCGAGGCGAACAGCATGACGATGGGGGGGTAAGCGAGGATCGTCGTCCCCGCCTGGACGAGGAGCGGGGTCAGGGGGCCGTGCGTGCCGGCGAGCGCGAGGAGCCACCACTGGCACAGTTCGAAGCCGACGATGACTCCGCTCGCGAGCAGCCAGTCGAAGCCGTAGCGGTGCGTGCCGTAGCGCGCCTCCACCAGCCGGACGAACAGCGCCACCGACGGCAGCAGCGTTGCGTTGACCCCGAGCGGCAGGCCGAACAGGATATCGCACGCGACGCCGATGACGAACGCGAGCCACGGCGGCATCAGCCCCGGCTGGAAGGTCGACCAGACGAACACGCCGAGCAGCCCGAGGTGCGGCAGGATCGGCATGCTGGCGAAGATCGGCGCGGTCATGCCTGCAACGAGGACGAGCGTGACGATCGCCGGGACGACGCGCTCGACCTGCGCCTGCCACCAGCGCATCCGGTCGGCGGGGCCGAGCAGGCGATACGGCGCGTTCAATGTTTCTTCGCCTCGCGCGGGACCGGCACCGCGTCGACCGGCGGAGCTTCGGCCTGCGCCGGGATCGGCAGATACGCGCGGACGATCGCGACATAGCTCAGCGTCGCCGGGTCGGCGTAGGGCAGCGCGTGCGGCGGCTCGGCGGTGTCGGTGACGACCGCGACCGGGATCTGCGGCGCGAACAGCCCGCCCGCGCCCGACGTCACCAGCCGGTCGCCGACCTTGAGTGGCACCTCGGCCCCGAGCCGGTCGCGGACCTCGAGCAGGCGTCCGGCTGCACCGACCGCGAGCGCGGGCTGGCCGGTGCGGACGATGATCACCGGCACCCGGCTGTTGGTGTCGGTCAGCAGCAGGATCCGCGCGGCATGCTCGCCCGCTTCGACGGTGCGCCCGACGAGACCGGCGTCGGCGCGCACCGCCTGCCCGGTATAGACGCCGTTGGCATGGCCGGCGGCGATCATCGCGGTCCGCGCATAGCTGCCGATCGACGCCCCGGCGAAGCGCGCGACGGCGACGACCTCGCTGCGCGGCTCTATGACGTGGAGGAGCTTCTTGAGCGCGATATTCTCGGCGAGCGCGGCGTCGCGGTTCTGCAGGTCGAGCCGTGCGCGCGCGAGTTCGGCGGTGAGGACGCGGTTGCGCGGGACGGTGGCGATATAGTCGCCGATCGTGTCGACCCCGCCACCGAGCCAGTCGAAGGGCGCGCGGACCGTCGCCCAGAACGGCGCGACGATGTCGGCGGCGGCGGTCCGCAGGCGGTTGGAGTACGCCGGGTTGACGCGGCTGAGGACGAGCAGCAGCAGCGCGGTGGCGAGCACCGCCCCGGTCACCACCGCGCCGATCAGCGCAAGATTCTGCTCGCGCCTCGCGTACGACGTCCGGCGCGGCGGCGGCCAATCCATGGCGCGGCTCCCGCCCTCAAGCTCAGGCGGTGGTCAGGACGCCGCGGTACATCGGGTCCTCGAGCGCGCGGCCGGTGCCGAGCGCGACGCACGTCAACGGGTCGTCGGCCACCGTCACCGGCAGCCCGGTCGCCTCGCGCAGCACGTCGGCGAGTTCGTGGAGCAAGGCGCCGCCGCCGGTCAGGACGATGCCCTGGTCGACGATGTCGGCGGCGAGTTCGGGCTGGGTGTTCTCGAGCGCGAGGCGGACCCCCTCGACGATCGCCGACACCGGCTCGGCGAGCGCGTCGGCGATCTGCGCCTGGTTGATCGTGATTTCCTTCGGCACGCCGTTCATCAGGTCGCGGCCCTTGATCTCCATCGTCCGGCCGATCCCGTCGGCGGGCGGGCGGGCGATGCCGATCGCCTTCTTGATCCGCTCGGCGGTCATCTCGCCGATCAGGAGGTTGTGGTTGCGGCGGACATAGCTGACGATCGCCTCGTCCATCTTGTCGCCGCCGACGCGGACGCTGGTGGTGTAGGCAAGGCCGCGCAGCGACAGCACCGCGACTTCGGTCGTGCCGCCGCCGATGTCGACGACCATGCTGCCGATCGGCTCGGTCACCGGCATCCCCGCGCCGATCGCCGCCGCCATCGGCTCCTCGATCAGATAGACTTGGCTCGCCCCGGCGTTGTTCGCGGCGTCGCGGATCGCGCGCTTTTCGACCGAGGTCGACCCCGACGGCACGCAGATGACGATTTCCGGGAAGCGCGGGAATTTCGAGGTGTGGACCTTGCCGATGAAATATTTGATCATCTGCTCGGCGACGTCGATGTCGGCGATGACGCCGTCGCGCAACGGGCGGATCGTCTCGACGTTGCCCGGCGTCTTGCCCATCATCATCCGCGCGTCGTTGCCGACCGCCTTGACCGTCCGCCGCCCGTTGATCGTCTCGATCGCGACGACCGAGGGCTCGTTCAACACGATCCCGCGCCCGCGGACGTAGACGAGGGTATTCGCCGTCCCGAGGTCGATCGCCATGTCCTGGCTCAGGAACGAGAACATGCGGCTGAAAATCGACATTATTTTTCCGGAACTGCTGGAGGGCGCGAGCGCCCCCGCATTAGGCGCGGGTAGGGGGAATTGGCAAGGTCGATGGTCGCGTCGGCGGTGATGACGGCGGGGGTTCGACGCGCTACGGGAACGTCGTGCCGATCCGCCGCCTGCCCGACCAGCTCGTCAACCAGATCGCCGCCGGCGAGGTGGTCGAACGCCCGGCGTCGGCGCTCAAGGAACTCGTCGAGAATGCGATCGACGCCGGCGCCCGCCGGATCGTCGTCGAACTCGCTGCGGGTGGGGTCGATTACCTCCAGGTTGCCGACGACGGCTCGGGGATGGACGCCGACGAGCTGCGCCTCGCGGTCGAGCGCCACGCGACGTCGAAGCTCCCGGATGGCGACCTGTCGGCGATCGCGACGCTCGGCTTTCGCGGCGAGGCGCTGCCGTCGATCGCCAGCGTCGCGCGGCTGACCCTCGCCAGCCGCACGGCTGCAGGAACCGGCTGGGCGCTGACGATCGACCACGGCCGCGTCGTCGCCGATGGCCCGGCGGCGCGAGGGAGCGGCACGACGGTGACGGTCGAGGGCCTGTTCGCGCAGGTCCCGGCGCGGCGGAAATTCCTCAAGTCGATCCGCTCCGAGCTCGGCGCGTGCGTCGACGTCGTCCGGCGACTGGCGATGGCGACCCCGCACGTCGCGTTCGAATTGCGCCACGACGGACGGCGGTTGCTCAGCGCCGATGCGCCCGACGGCGGGTTGCTCGGCGGCGACAGCCCGCTTCCCGCGCGGCTCGCGGCGCTGCTCGGGGCCGACTTCGCCGAGAATGCGGTGCCGATCGACCTGTTGCGCGACGAGCTGACCCTCGGCGGGCTGGCCGGGCTGCCGACCTTCAGCCGCGGCGTCGCCGACCACCAGTTCCTCTTCGTCAACCGCCGCCCGGTCCGCGACCGCCTCCTCGTCGGCGCGGTCCGCGGGGCGTACCAGGACCTGCTCGCGCGCGACCGCCACCCCGTCGTCGCGCTGTTCCTCGACGTCCCCGCCGATTTCGTTGACGTCAACGTCCACCCGGCGAAGACCGAGGTACGCTTCCGCGACGCCGCGCTGGTTCGCGGCATGATCGTCTCGGGCCTGCGCCGCGCGCTCGACGCCGCCGGGCACCGCGCGAGCACGACCGTCGCGGTCGGCGCGCTCGCCGCGTTCCAGCCGGGATCATTCGTCCCGCCAACCCTGCCATTCGCGGGAGCGGCATACGCCCCGCCGATCTGGGCCGACGGTGAGGCGAGCGTCCACGTCGCCGACGCCCACCCCGCATGGTTCGCCCCCGCCGCGCGCACCGAGGCCCCCGCGCCGATGAACGGCTTCCCGATGGGGGTCGCGCGCGCGCAGGTCGCGGGGACATACATCGTCGCCGAAACCCCCGACGGCATGATCCTCGTCGACCAGCACGCCGCGCACGAGCGGTTGACGCTCGAACGGATGAAGGCCGCGCGGGCAGGGGGCAGCGTCGCCGCGCAGACGCTGCTGCTGCCGCAGGTCGTCGAGGTCGACGAGAACGCCGTCGCGCACCTCGTCGAACGCGCCGCCGACTTCGCCGCATTGGGCCTCGACATCGAAGGCTTCGGCCCGAAGGCGGTCCTCGTCCGCGCCACCCCCGCATTACTCGGCGCCGTCGACGCCACCGCACTCGTCCGCGACCTCGCCGACGACCTCGCCGCGTTCGACGCCGCGCCGGGCTTGGCCGAGCGCCTTGACGCGGTCGCCGCGACGATGGCGTGCCACGGGAGCGTGCGGGCAGGGCGGGTGTTGTCGGTCGCTGAGATGAACGCGCTGCTGCGCGAGATGGAGGTCACGCCGCATTCGGGGCAGTGCAACCATGGGCGACCGACGTGGGTGAAGCTGGCGCGGGTGGATTTGGAGAAATTGTTCGGACGGCGGTGAGGGGCTGCTGGAACAGCACAGATTTTAGCTGAAGCGCTGTTGGATCTTTCAGAAGGAGCACGCCGACAAGGTGATATCCGCGCAGGTGCAGAGCAGCATAACCCAATGTAAGCCGTTAATTTGAAGGCAGAGCCGCGCATTTTCCGCTGTCCTACACCGCCGCGAACAGCGTAGCCTCCAGCCCATGACATCCTTGCTCCCCCCCCTCGGCCCCGCCACCTGACGGCGGCGCTTGGCGAGGGCTGCGTTTCACATCGACGTGGCGTCAACTTCGTCAACTTCCGATCGCCGCAGAGGTAAAGACCGGTCGTTCCGGCAACTAGTTTGACGTTCCAGACGGAGACCCATCGCGTGAAAAGACCAGAGCTGTTCGTGCTTCCGCTGGCCCTCGCCCTCGCGGCTCCTGCGCTCGCCGCGACGAACCCGCTGATGGCGGCGGCAACGGCGGCTCGGGCCGATCACCTCAAGCTACTCGAAGAGGTCGTCGATATCGACTCCGGGACCGGCGACGCGGCGGGTGGAAATAAGGTCGGCGCGGTATTCGTCGCGCGGCTGAAGGCGCTCGGCGCGAGCATCGAGATCGTCCCTCCCGAGGCTCCTGGCCTCGCCGACAATATCGTCGCGACGGTCAAGGGGACCGGCAAGACGCGCATCCTGATGATCGGGCATCTCGACACGGTGTTCGGGCCGGGCACCGTCGCCAAATGGCCGTTCAAGATCGTCGGGGATCGCGCGACCGGGCCGGGCGTCGGCGACGAGAAGGGCGGGGTGGTCGAGGGGATCAAGGCGCTCGAACTGCTCCGCGACGCAAAGTTCACCGATTTTGCCAGCATCACCCTGCTGATCGAGACGAGCGAGGAGCGCGGCTCGCCGGGGACGCGGAAGCTGATCGACCGGCTGCTGTCGACCGCCGACGTCGAGTTGAACCTCGAACCCGGCGACGCCCCCGACAAGGTCACCGTCTGGCGCAAGAGTTCGACCGTGGTGATGATCGACGTCACCGGCAAGGCGGCGCACGCCGGGGTCGCGCCGCAGGACGGGCACAACGCCGCGGTCGAATTGCTCCACCAGCTCGACGGGTATGACAAGTTTCCGCACACCGGCGACCAGACGACGGTCAACCTGACATTGCTCGCGGCGGGGACGCGCAACAACATCATCCCCGACCACGCGTCCGCGACGTTCAGCGTCCGTGCACGAACGCCCGCGGCGAACGACGCGGTGCTGGCGCAGTTGGAGGCGAACGCGAAGACCGTCGCGGTGCCGGGAACGACGGTCAAGATCCTCCACGAACCCGCCTTCCCGCCGCTGGCGAACAATCCGGCGACCGATGCGCTCGCAGGCCGCGCGGCGGCGATTTACGAGGGCATCGGGCGGACGCTCGGAACGGGGGGCAACGGCGGCGCGTCGGAGTCGGCAATGGCAGCCGCGAAGGGCGTTCCGGCGTTAGATGGACTGGGTCCGGTCGGGGGCAAGTTTCACTCGGACGGCGAGTATATCGACCTGACGACACTGACGCCGCGCCTGTATCTGCTGACGGCGCTGATCGAGGAGCTTGGGACTAAGGGGGTGCGGTGAGGCATGGTTTCAAGCATCACTTGATGCTATATGCGATGCTTGAAGGAGCAGGGATCATGCGGACGACGGTGACGCTCAACGACGAGCTTATGACGGCAGCGACGAACTATTCGGGCATCAAAGAAAAATCGGCGCTCATCAACGAGGCATTGAAGGCGTATGTCGCGCGCGAAGCGTCACGCCGACTGGCGAAGTTGGGAGGTACGATGCCGGGCTTCGAGGCTGGACCGCGCAAGCGCTACTTCGACGCCGAATGATCGTCGCTGACACCGCCATTTGGGTGGATTATCTCAATCGCGGCGACCCCGTTCTCGAACATCTGCTTGAGGGCGAAGAGGTGCTGATGCACCCCTTTGTTCGTGGAGAGGTTGCGCTCGGCAATCCTCCGCACCGCGAACTCGTCCTGGCCGACCTCGACCTGCTCGATCAGGCCATCGTCGCCGACCATGACGAGGTAATGCAACTCATCGAGCATCACCGCCTGTTCGGTAGCGGCATCGGCTATGTCGACGCGCACCTGCTTGCATCTACATTGTTGACCGAAGACGCGCGTCTGTGGACCCGCGACAAGCGACTTGCCGCGGTCGCGGCGCGGCTGGGCATTGCCGCAGCCGCGCTGGATCATTAACCCGCCGCCTCCAGCCCCTCGAGCGCACTCCGTCCGCGCTTCACCATCAGCTTGTTCAGCGCGTTCACATACGCCCGCGCGCTCGCCACCAGCGTGTCGACGTCGGCTCCGGTCCCGCGCACCGTCCGGCCGTTTTCGGCGAGCATCACCGACACTTCGGCCTGCGCGTCGGTGCCCTGCGTCACCGCGTGGACCTGGTAAAGTTGCAGCGTCGCGGCGTCGTGAGGGACGATCTTGCGGACCGCGGCGAACAGCGCGTCGACCGGGCCGTTGCCCTTGACTGCCGCCGTCGTCTCGACCCCGTCGACGCTGAGCGTCAGCACCGCGCGCTGCGGTCCCGTGCTGCCGCAATAGACCTCGACCTCGACGAGCTGGATCGCGTCGTGGCCGCGCAGGACCTCGTCGTCGACAAGCGCGACGATGTCCTCGTCCCAGATCGCCTTCTTCGCGTCGGCCAAATCCTTGAAGCGCTTGAACGCGTCGCCGAACTCGTTGTCCGACAGCGTATAGCCGAGTTCGTCGAGCTTCTGGCGGAACGCGGCGCGGCCCGAATGCTTGCCGAGGATGAGGTTGGTCGCGCCCTGGCCGACGCTCTCGGGGGTCATGATCTCGTACGTCGAGGCGTCCTTGATCATCCCGTCCTGATGGATTCCGCTTTCATGGGCGAAAGCGTTGGCGCCGACGATCGCCTTGTTCGCCTGCACCGCCATGCCGGTGATGCCGCTGACCATCCGGCTCGCGCGGGTGATCTCCGACGTCACGACCCCGGTCATGTACGGCATGACGTCGTGTCGGACGCGGAGCGCCATCGCGATCTCCTCGACCGCGGCGTTGCCGGCGCGCTCGCCGATGCCATTGACCGTCGCCTCGACCTGCCGCGCGCCGGCCATCACCGCCGCGAGCGTGTTCGCCACCGCGAGGCCGAGGTCGTTGTGGCAATGCGTCGAGAATACCGCCTGATCGGCGTTGGGCACGCGGCCCAGCATGTCGCGGAACATCGCGCCGTACGTCTCGGGGGTGGCATAGCCGACGGTGTCGGGCAGGTTGATCGTCCGGGCGCCGGCGTTGATCGCGATCTCGATCGCGCGGGCGAGGAAGTCGGGGTCCGACCGCGTCGCGTCCTCGGCCGACCATTCGACGTCGGGGCACAGGTTGCGGGCATGGCTGACCGAGCCGCGGATCGCCTCGAGCACCGCGTTGGGGGCCATGTTGAGCTTGACCTTCATGTGCAGCGGCGAGGTCGCGATGAAGGTGTGGATGCGCGGGGCGCGGGCGAACTTCACCGCCGCCCATGCCCGGTCGATGTCGCCGAGCGAGGCGCGGGCGAGGCTGGCGACCGTCGCGCGCTGGCACTGGCGCGCGACTTCGCGGACCGCCTCGAAGTCACCCTCGGAGGCGATGGCGAAGCCCGCCTCGATGATGTCGACGCCGAGTGCTTCGAGCTGCGCCGCGACGCGGAGCTTTTCCTCGAGGTTCATCGAACAGCCCGGCGATTGCTCGCCGTCGCGCAATGTGGTGTCGAAGATACGGATCTGGTCGGTCATGATCGTCGCCTTGGGGCCTGCGAGCATCGGAGCTCTGGGGTCGAGGGGAGGCCGGGCATGTCCCCCACGCCCGCGACGTCCCCGGTGGGCGGCGCGTGCCTAGGGTCGAATAAGTCGAAGCTGGC
>JAYTTV010000026.1:0-11473 GCA_043745075.1 Sphingomonadaceae bacterium | reverse complement strand
GACGACTCGTTCTCGACCGCGCACCGCGCTCACGCCTCGACCGAAGGCCTCGCCCACGTCCTCCCCGCGTTCGCCGGGCGCGAGATGGCGGCCGAACTGCACGCGCTCGACAAGGCGCTCGGCCACCCGGTCCGCCCGGTCGCGGCGGTCGTCGGCGGCTCGAAAGTCTCGTCGAAGCTCGACGTCCTGCTTCACCTCGTGACCAAGGTCGATCACCTGATGATCGGCGGCGCGATGGCGAACACCTTCCTCGCTGCGCGCGGAATAAACGTCGGCAAGTCATTGTGCGAACACGATATGGCGGCGACCGCGCTCGACGTTCTCGCCCGCGCCGAAGCCGCGAACTGCACCGTCCATCTGCCCTACGACGTCGTCGTCGCGACCGAGTTCAAGGCCGGAGCGGCGAACCGGACCGTCAACGTCCACGAGATCGGCGCCGACGAGATGGTCCTCGACCTCGGCCCGGCGGCGGTCGAAATGCTCGGCGACGTCCTCAAAACGTGCCGGACGCTGGTATGGAACGGCCCGCTCGGTGCGTTCGAGATCGAGCCGTTCGACAAGGCGACGGTCGCGCTCGCGCGGATCGCTGCGGCGCTGACCGCCGAGGGGCTGGTATCGGTCGCGGGCGGCGGCGATACCGTCGCCGCGCTCAACCACGCCGGGGTCGCCGACGGGTTTACCTTCGTGTCGAACGCGGGCGGGGCGTTTCTCGAATGGATGGAGGGCAAGGCGTTGCCCGGAATCGTCGCGCTCGGGGGTGAAGCATGATCGATATCGACCGGATCTGGGAGAAGCTCTACCCGGCGGCGTGGAAGCTGGCGCGCTCGGCCGACCCGATCCGCGACCGGATCGGCGAGGCGTACCGCGGCTTCCGCGACCTCAAGGGCGAAGCGTTCCCGCCCGAAAGCCGCATCCTGTACAACAGCATCACCACGCGGATGACCGCAGCGGGGCCGGTCGTCGAAAACAACGTCATCAAGACCGGCGCCGTCGCCAACACCCTCGCCTCGATGGCCGAAGACGACGCGTGCGAGGTCGCCGAACACATCTTCGAACTCTTCGTCCAGGTCGCCGAGGTCCATTTCGCGCGTTGACCATCTTAGGCGTTGGCTCGGCATGTAGCGCGTTGCCCCGGCGTGGAGGCGGCGCTATCGCCATACTATTCATGTTTCGGAGCACCTTATGACCCCCGCCGTCCGCGCCATCCTCGCCAACTACGAATCCGACAATCCCGGGACGAAGGCGAACCTCGTCCGCATCCTGATGCAGGGGCGGCTTGGCGGGACGGGGAAGCTCGTCATTCTGCCGGTCGACCAAGGGTTCGAGCATGGCCCGGCGCGGAGTTTCGCGGTCAACCCGGACGCGTACGACCCGCACTACCATTTCCAGCTCGCGATCGACGCCGGGCTGTCGGCGTATGCCGCGCCGCTCGGGATGCTCGAGGCGGGGGCGGATACGTTTGCCGGGCAGATCCCGACGATCCTCAAGGTCAACAGCTCGAACAGCTGGTCGACCTCGATCGACCAGGCGGTGACCGGGGGCGTCGACGACGCGCTGCGCCTCGGCTGCGCCGCGATCGGCTTCACCATCTACCCCGGCAGCGACGAAATCTTCGAGCTGATGGAGGAAATCCGCGAATTGTCGGCCGAGGCGAAGTCGGTCGGCATCGCCACCGTCATCTGGTCGTACCCGCGCGGCGGCGACATTTCCAAGGCCGGCGAACTCGCGCTCGATGTCGGCGCCTACGCCGCGCACATGGCCGCACTCGCCGGGGCGCACATCATCAAGGTCAAGCTGCCGACCGACCATATCGAGCAGAAGGACGCGAAGAAGGCGTACGAGGACGGCGACTGGTCGACCCAGGCGAAGCGCGTCGCGCATGTCCGCCAGGCATGCTTCAACGGCCGCCGCATCGTCGTCTTCTCGGGCGGCGCCGCCAAGGGTGCCGACGCGGTCTATCAGGACGCGCGCGACATCCGCGACGGCGGCGGCAACGGCTCGATCATCGGCCGCAACACCTTCCAGCGCCCGCGCGCCGAGGCGCTGGCGATGCTCGACAAGATCGTCGGCATCTACATGGGGGCCGAATGAGCGAGCCGGAGCACGACGCCGACAGCGAGCTGATCCCGCTCGACCCCGGCTTCGGCGAACGCTTCGAGCGGCAGCGGCGGCCGAAGTGCCAGTTGTATATCGTCTCGCCGCCGGTGATCGACGCGACCTTCGCCGATCGGCTGCGCGCGGCGCTGGGGGCGGGGCCGGTCGCGGCGTTCCAGTTGCGGATGAAGGACGTCGGCGACGATGCGATTTTGCGCGCCGCCGAAACGCTGCTGCCGATCTGCAACGAGCATGAAGTCGCATTCCTGCTCAACGACCGGATGGACCTCGCCAAGACGTGCGGGGCCGACGGGGTCCACCTCGGTCAGTCCGACGGCAGCGTGAAGGACGCACGCGCGCTCCTCGGGGCCGACGCGCAGATCGGCGTGACGTGCCACGACAGCCGCCACCTCGCGATGGAGGCGGGCGAGGCGGGTGCCGATTACGTCGCGTTCGGCGCGTTCTACGAGACGACGACCAAGCCGTCGCATTATCGCCCCGAACCGCCGCTGCTGACGTGGTGGACGACGCTGAGCCAGCTGCCATGCGTCGCGATCGGCGGGATCACCCCGGCAAACGCGCCGCCGCTGATCGCCGCGGGGGCGGACTTCATCGCGGTGGTCAATGCGGTGTGGGCGCACCCCGACGGTCCGGCGGCGGGGGTGGCGGCGTTCGGCCCGGTGTTGGCATGAGCGTCGCTCTCGGCTAGGAGACGCGCCTTCCCCTCCCGCAGAGCCGACCCGCCCCATGAAAATCAATGCCGTCGAAATTCGCCCCGGCAATATCCTCGAATATCAGAACGGGCTGTGGCGCGCGGTCAAGATCCAGCACACCCAGCCGGGCAAGGGCGGGGCGTATATGCAGGTCGAGCTCAAGAATTTGATCGACGGGCGCAAGACCAACGAGCGCTTCCGCTCGGCCGAGACCGTCGAGAAGGTGCGCCTCGATACGCGCGACTTCCAGTTCCTCTATGCCGAGGGCGATGAGCTGACCTTCATGGACAAGCTCAACTACGACCAGGTCCAGCTGCCCAAGGACCTGCTCGGCGACGCCGCCGAGTTCCTGACCGACGGCATGGACGTCGTCATGGAGACGTGGGAGGAAAAGCCGATCTCGGTCCAGCTTCCCGACCATATCGAGGCGGTCATCGCCGACACCGAGGCCGTGGTGAAGGGCCAGACCGCGTCGTCGAGCTACAAGCCCGCGCGGCTCGAAAACGGCGTTCGCGTCATGGTGCCCCCGTTCATCGGAGTCGGCACCAAGATCGTCGTCGACGTCTACGAGCGCGAGTACGTCCGCCGCGCCGACTAATTATTCTCCCCTCCCCCTTGGGGGAGGTGCCGGGGGTGGGGAGCAGCTTCGAGGCTCCGCACCCCGCATTCCCCACCCCCGACCTCTCCCCTGAAGGGGAGGGGAGGAGAAGCAAGTGCCGATTCATTCCGCCCTGATCACCGTCATGGAAAAGGCCGCGCGCAAGGCCGGCATCCGCCTGCGCCGCGACTTCAACGAGGTCGACGCGTTGCAGGTGTCGCGCAAGGGGCCGGCGGACTTCGTGTCGAATGCCGATCACCAGGCCGAGCGGACGATCCGCGAGATTTTGACCCACGCCCGTCCTGACTGGGGGCTGTTGATGGAGGAGGAGGGCGAGGTCGTCGGCAACGATCCCGACCACCGGTGGATCGTCGATCCGCTCGACGGCACGACCAACTTCCTCCACGGCCTGCCGCACTTCGCGATCTCGATCGCCGCCGAGGAGCGCGGGGAAGTCGTCGCTGGGCTGGTCTATCAACCGCTTACCGACGAAAGCTTCTGGGCCGAGAAGGGCAAGGGGGCGTGGTTGCAGGACCGAAGGCTGCGCGTATCGGCGCGCGGCGACATGGCCGACGCGCTGATTGCTACCGGCATCCCGTTCAACGGCCACGGCGACCAGCAGGAATTCGAAAAGGTCCTGGCGAAGGTCATGCCCGAGGTCGCCGGCATCCGCCGCTTCGGGTCGGCGGCGCTCGACCTCGCATGGGTCGCGGCGGGGCGCTACGACGGCTATTGGGAGAGCGACCTGAAATATTGGGACGTCGCTGCCGGTATCCTGCTGGTCCGCGAGGCCGGGGGCTTCGTCACTGATTTCCGTGGCGGCGACAAGCCGGTCGAGAAGGCGGAGATCGTGGCGGGCAACGACCGCATCCACAACAAGCTCGGCAAATTGGTCGCGACGGCCCTGCGCTAGATCCTCCCCCGAAAGGCGGGGGAGAAGCCTGAACACGGCGGCGGCCTCGTACCGCACCGCACCATCCTTGCGCCTGACGCGCCCTGCGCTTAGACACGCCGCAGCGAAACCCGCGCGCTGCCGCCGGTTTCGAAGAGGTCCGCCGATGCCGCCAGTCACGTCCTTAGCGATGCCAGATATCGCGTATCAATATCTGCCGATCCTGCTGTTCATCGGCGTCGGTATCGCGTTTTCGCTGATCTTCGTCGGCGCGCCGGTGATCGTGTCGAAGCTGACCGGCACGTCGCGCCCCGACGCCAACAAGCTCAGTGAATATGAGAGCGGCTTCCCGGCGTTCAGCGATTCCCGCGCGCGGTTCGACGTCCGTTTCTACCTCGTGTCGATCCTGTTCATCGTCTTCGACCTCGAGGCGGCGTATCTGTTTCCCTGGGCGGTGTCGCTCCACTGGACCGGGGTGCCGGGGTGGGTCGCAATGATGCAGTTCCTGGCAGAGCTCGCGATCGGCCTTATCTACGCGTGGAAGATAGGCGCATTGGATTGGGAATGACCACAGGCCTCCTCCTTACCGAAGACCAGCAGGCGCGCGCGCTCGGCGATAGCCCGGTGTCGGCGCTGACCGTGCCCGAAGGGTTGCGCGACGGCTTCCTGTCCGACGTCAACGCCGGGATGTCGAACAAGGGCTTCCTGACGACGTCGACCGAGGACCTGTTCAACTGGGCGCGGACCGGCTCGATGTGGTGGATGACCTTCGGCCTCGCGTGTTGCGCGGTCGAGATGATGCACACATCGATGCCGCGCTACGACGCCGAGCGTTTCGGCTTTGCCCCGCGCGCCAGCCCGCGCCAGTCCGACGTGATGATCGTCGCGGGGACGTTGTGCAACAAGATGGCTCCGGCGCTGCGCCGCGTCTACGACCAGATGCCCGAGCCGCGCTACGTCATCTCGATGGGGTCGTGCGCCAACGGCGGCGGCTATTACCACTACAGCTACAGCGTCGTCCGCGGCTGCGACCGGATCGTGCCGGTCGACATCTATGTCCCCGGCTGCCCGCCGACAGCGGAGGCGCTGCTGTACGGCATTCTCGCGCTTCAGCGGAAAATCCGGCGGACAGGGTCGTTCGAGCGATGAGCACGCGGCTGACAACGCCCCACTGGCCGCAGACCAAGCCCGACGACGGCGTCCAGGCGCGCATCGAAGCGCTGTTCGGATCGGCGATCCTCGGCGTTACCGATCACGCCGGCGAACTCACCGTGCTGATCGTGCGCGACGCGATCGTCGATGTCGTGACAGGTTTGCGCGACGATCCCGATCTCGCCTACGACCAGCTGATGGACCTGAGCGGGGCCGATTATCCCGAGCGCGCCTGCCGCTTCGACGTCAATTATCACCTGCTGTCGCTGACGAAGAACCGCCGTATCCGCATCAAGCTGCACACCGATGAGACCCTCGCGGTGCCGTCGCTGACGTCGGTCTACCCCGTGGCGGGCTGGTTCGAGCGCGAGACGTGGGACTGCTACGGCGTCCAGTTCGACGGCAACCCCGACTTGCGCCGTATCCTCACCGACTATGGCTTCCAGGGCCACCCGTTCCGCAAGGATTTCCCGCTGACCGGCTATGTCGAGCTGCGCTACTCCGAGGAGCATAAGCGCGTCGTCTACGAACCGGTGAAGCTCGCGCAGGATTTCCGCAGCTTCGACTTCCTCTCGCCGTGGGAGGGGACCGATTATATCCTGCCGGGCGACGAAAAGGCGGCCCCGTCGCAAGCCGCACCCGTCCCGACCGCCCCGGCGCAGGTGCCGCCGGTGTCGACCGCCGACACCACCGCCGCGAAGGCCAAGCCCAATGGTTGAGCAAAGCACGCTTCCCGATCGCCTCACCGGCATGACCGGCGCTGCCCCCAAGCCGAGCATGATCACGCTCGACCGCGATCCGACCGCGCCGGCCCCCGACGGCCAGCAGAACTACATGATCAACTTCGGGCCGCAGCACCCGGCGGCGCACGGCGTTCTCCGGCTGGTGATGGAGCTCGACGGCGAGATCATCGAGCGCTGCGATCCGCATATCGGCCTGCTCCATCGCGGCACCGAAAAACTGTGCGAATACAAGACCTACCTCCAGGCGCTGCCGTACATGGACCGGCTCGATTACGTCTCGCCGATGTGCATGGAGCACAGCTACGTCCTCGCGATCGAGAAGCTCGCCGGGATCGAGGTGCCCGAGCGCGCGCAGTATATCCGCGTCCTGTTCGCCGAAATCACCCGCATCCTCAATCACATCCTCAACACCACGAGTCACGCGATGGACGTCGGCGCGATGACGCCGATCATCTGGCTGTTCGAGGAGCGCGAGAAATTGCTCGGCTTCTACGAGCGCGTGTCGGGCGCGCGTTTCCACTCGGCGTATTTCCGCCCCGGCGGGGTCCATCAGGACCTCCCCGACGGGCTGCTCGGCGACATCGGCGACTGGGCCGACCAGTATCTCAAGCACTTGGACGACGTGCAGGGCCTCGTCGCCGACAACCGCATCTTCAAGCAGCGCAACGTCGACATCGGCGTCATCAGCAAGGCCGACGCGATCGCGTGGGGCTTTTCCGGTCCGTGCATCCGCGCGAGCGGCGTCGCGTGGGACCTGCGGAAGTCGCAGCCGTACGAAGTCTACGACAGGATGGATTTCGACGTCATCGTCGGCCACCACGGTGACTGCTACGACCGCTTCATGGTCCGCATGGAGGAGATGCGCCAGTCGATCCGCATCATCAAGCAGTGCGTCGCGCAGATGCCCGCCGGGCGCCACGCGAGCATCGACCGCAAGATCGTCCCCCCCCAGCGCGGCGAGATGAAGCGCTCGATGGAGGCGCTGATCCACCATTTCAAGCTCTACACCGAAGGCTTTCACGTCCCCGCGGGCGAGGTCTATGTCGCGACCGAAAGCCCCAAGGGCGAGTTCGGCATCTACATGGTCGCCGACGGGACGAACAAACCGTACCGCTGCCACATTCGCGCGACGGGGTTCTCGCACCTGCAAGCGATGGACTTCCTTTGCAAGGGGCACATGCTAGCGGATGCTCCGGCGGTACTGGGGTCGCTCGATATTGTGTTCGGCGAGGTGGACCGGTGATCCGAGCCGCAGTTTTTGCAGCAGTCTTTCTCATATCATGGCCGGCTGCGGCAGCAGACAATGTGGTGACGCGATTTATCGAGGCTGCAGACAAAAACGATAAAGCTGTAATGCTCTCACTGCTGGCACCGAAGCAATTTGGCGGCGTGACGCGCGAGGCCGTCGTTACCCAGCTTTCTTCGTGTTATCTCGCCAAGGTGATCAAGCTAAAGACGCCTGAGCAAAATATGTCGCTTATTTGGCAGTGCGACATAGGTAGGCCGACATCACACATGGGTTTGGTTGGGATACTCGAACAAAAGCCGGATGGAGTAACGCTCATTTGGACCGAAGCTCAACAAATGGATGGTCCGGTGCCACCGCGTAAGGGCTCTGCATTGAGTAGTGAACCGTCATGACCACCGCCACCTACAGCCCCACGACCACCGCCCGCCGCGACGCCTCGCGCCCGCGCGAGTTCAGCGACTTCGCGTGGACCGCCGCCAACGCCGAGCAGGTGACGGTCATCCTCGCCCGCTACCCCGAAGCGCGCCGCCACTCGGCGATCATGCCGCTGCTCTGGCTGGCGCAGGAGCAGATGGCGGCGGCAACCGGGTCGGCGTGGCTGCCGGTGCCGGTGATCGAATATGTCGCCGGGCAGATCGGCATGCCGTACATGCGCGCTTACGAGGTCGCGACCTTCTACACGATGTATAATCTCAAGCCGATCGGGCGCTACCTCGTTCAGGTCTGCGGGACGACGCCGTGCCAGCTTCGCGGTTCGGACGACCTGCTCCGCGCGTGCCGCGACAAGGGCCTGATCGACCACGGCGGCACGACCGCCGACGGGCTGTTCACGCTGACCGAGGTCGAATGCCTCGGGGCCTGCGCCAACGCGCCGATGGTCCAGATCAACGCCGACAATTACGAGGATCTCGACTATACCAGCATGACCGCGCTGCTCGACGCGCTCGTTCGCGGCGAGACGCCGAAGACCGGCTCGGCGATCGGGCGGCAGGCGAGCTGCCCCGAAGGCGGGCCGACGTCGCTGCTGGAGATGGTGTGATGGCCGAAGTCGACAACAACTTTCTCGCCGAGATGCTGCGCGAAATTCGTGCCGACATCGGCCGTCTCAATCGCAACGATGTGACGCGTGACCTGCGGCAGACGGCAACCGAGCATTTCGAACAGGGGCTGCTGGCGCATGTCGCATCGATTCACTCGGCGATCGACGAGCTCAAGGACGACGTTCGGCAGATCAAGCGCCGCCTCGATCTCGTGGACGCATAACCGCCATGCTCGCTGACAAAGACCGCATCTTCACCAACCTCTATGGTTTCCAGCCGTGGAACCTCGAAGCGGCGCGCAAGCGCGGCGACTGGGCCGACACCAAGGAGCTGATGGCGCGCGGGCCCGACGCGATCATCGACGTGATCAAGGCGAGCGGCCTGCGCGGACGCGGCGGGGCAGGGTTCCCGACGGGCATGAAGTGGAGCTTCATGCCGAAGGTGCCCAAGCCCGACCGCCCGAGCTACCTCGTCATCAACGCCGACGAATCCGAGCCCGGGTCGTGCAAGGACCGCGAGATCATCCGCCACGATCCGCACAAGCTGATCGAAGGCGCGCTGATCGCCGGCTTCGCGATGCGCGCGTCGGCGGCATACATCTACATTCGCGGCGAATATGTCCGCGAGGCCGAGACTTTGTTCGCTGCGGTCGCCGAGGCGTATGCCGCCGGGTTGATCGGCAAGAACGCATGCGGGACGGGGTACGACTTTGATGTCTTCGTCCACCGCGGAGCGGGCGCGTACATCTGCGGTGAGGAAACCGCGATGCTCGAATCGCTCGAGGGCAAGAAGGGCCAGCCGCGGCTCAAGCCGCCGTTCCCGGCGGGCGCGGGCCTGTATGGCAACCCGACGACGGTCAACAACGTCGAATCGATCGCGGTCGCCCCGACGATCCTGCGGCGCGGCGCGGCGTGGTTTTCGGCGATCGGCCGCCCGAAGAACGAAGGCACCAAGCTGTTCCAGATCAGCGGCCACGTGAACAAGCCGTGCGTCGTCGAGGATGCGATGTCGGTGCCGTTCCGCGAGCTGATCGAGACGCATTGCGGCGGCATCCGCGGCGGCTGGGACAATCTCCTTGCGGTCATCCCCGGCGGTTCGTCGGTCCCGCTCGTCCCGGCGCACCAGATCATCGACGCGCCGATGGACTTCGACGCCTTGAAGGACCTCAAGTCGGGGCTCGGCACCGCCGCGATCATCGTCATGGACAAGTCGACCGACATCGTCCGCGCGATCGCCCGGCTGAGCTATTTCTACAAGCACGAAAGCTGCGGCCAGTGCACCCCGTGCCGCGAAGGCACCGGCTGGATGTGGCGTGTGATGGAACGCCTCGTCACCGGCGAGGCCGAATATCACGAGATCGACCTGCTCCTCGAAGTCACCACCGAGATCGAGGGCCATACGATCTGCGCGCTCGGCGACGCCGCGGCATGGCCGATCCAGGGGCTGATGCGCCATTTCCGCCCCGAGGTCGAGGCACGCATCGCCAAGCGCAAGGGCTTCGTGCAGGTCCCCGCGATGTTGCAGGCGGCGGAGTAGAACGATGCCCACACTTACCGTCGACGGCATCGAGGTCGAGGTTCCCGCCGGGGCGACCGTCATGCAGGCGTGCGAGGCCGCGGGGGCGGAGATTCCGCGCTTCTGCTACCATGAGCGCTTGAGCATCGCCGGTAACTGCCGGATGTGCCTCGTCGATGTGTCGCCGGGGCCGCCGAAGCCGCAGGCGTCGTGCGCGCTCCCCGCCGCCGACAAGATGGTCGTGTCGACGCGCTCCGCCAAGACGCAGAAGGCGCGCGAGGGGGTGATGGAGTTCCTCCTGATCAACCATCCGCTCGACTGCCCGATCTGCGACCAAGGCGGCGAATGCGACCTCCAGGACCAGGCGCTGGCGTACGGCAAGGGCCACACGCGCTACCAAGAGAACAAGCGCGCGGTGACCGAGAAGTACATGGGCCCGCTGATCAAGACGGTGATGACGCGGTGCATTCACTGCACTCGCTGCGTCCGCTTCGCCGAGGAAGTCGCCGGCGTCGAGGAGATCGGCGCGATCGGGCGCGGCGAGAACATGCAAATCACATCGTACCTCGAAGGCGCGGTGCGGTCGGAATTGTCGGGCAATATCATCGACCTGTGCCCGGTCGGTGCGTTGACGTCGAAGCCGTATGCGTTCGAGGCGCGGCCGTGGGAGCTCAAGAAGACCGAATCGATCGACGTCATGGATGCGGTCGGGACCAACATCACCGTCCACACGCGCGGCGCGGCGGTGATGCGCGTGACACCGCGGATCAACGATGACGTCAACGAGGAATGGGCGAGCGATGTGACGCGCTTCGCGGTCGACGGGCTCCAGCGCGGACGCCTCGATACGCCGTATGTCCGCGTCGGCGGCAAGCTGCAGAAGGCGTCGTGGGCGCAGGCGTTCGACGCGATCAAGACCGCGCTCGCCGGCGTTGCGGGCAGCGAGATCGCTGCGGTCGCGGGCGACCTGTGCGACGTCGAGGCGATGGTCGCGCTGAAGGACCTGCTCGGCACGCTCGGGTCGACCCGCCACGAATGCCGCGTCGACGGCGCGGCGATTCCGGCTGCCGACCGCGCGCACTATCTATTCAACACCGGCCTCGCCCAGATCGAGCGCGCCGATGTCATTGTCCTCGTCGGCACCAACCCGCGCTGGGAAGCGCCGCTGGTCAATACGCGCATCCGCAAGGCGGTGCGGCGCGGCGGGGCGAAGGTGTTCAACATCGGGCCCGAGGTCGACCTGACCTATCCGCTGATGCAGCTCGGCGACGACGCGGGCGTGTTGGGCGACCTGCCGCAGGTCGTGATCGACGCTCTCGCCAGCGCCGAGCGTCCGGCGGTGATCGTCGGAATGGGCGGGATGGGCAGCCTTGGCGCGGTCCATGCGCTGGTAGCGACGCACAATCTCGTCCGCGACGGCTGGAACGGGGTCAACCTTCTCCACACCGCCGCGTCGCGGGTCGGGGCGCTCGACATT